>JAYNHF010000001.1:0-104019 GCA_038107695.1 Flavobacteriaceae bacterium
GAGGCAACGTTCCAGTTTCTTACAACAGTAGCTTCCCATTTTTTGATTCCAAATACTTCTTCAGGAACTTGGATTACCATATTTTGTTTTACTTTAACCTGACAACCCAATCTCCAACCTTCGGCAATTTCTTTTCGGGTGAAGTGAGGGGCTTCAGTGGGGAGAATTTCCCCTCCACCTTCCAAGATCTGACACTTACATTGGATACAGGTTCCACCCCCACCACAAGCGGAGGGTAGGAAAATTTTGTTGTTTCCCAATGTTGTAAGAAGTGTGCTTCCAGAAGAAACCTCCACATCATTTTCTCCGTTAATCAGTAAACTTACTGGTCCAGAGGGTAATAATTTTGCCTTGGCGCCTAGAAGCATTCCCACCAACAAAAAAGTGATGATCAAAAAAACTACAATACTCGCAACAATAACTGAATAATCCATTTCTATTTTTATAATTTAATACCCATAAAACTCATAAAACCCAACGCCATCAAACCCGTGATAATAAAGGTAATACCCAGTCCACGAAGGGGAGCTGGGACATTTGAATAAATAATTTTTTCTCTAATGGCTGCAATGGCCAATATGGCCAACAACCAGCCCACACCTGAACCCAATCCATATACGGCGGATTCAGCTACACCTGAAAAGTCTTTTTGTTGCATGAACAACGAGCCTCCCAATATCGCACAGTTTACAGCAATAAGTGGAAGAAATATCCCTAAAGCTCCGTAAAGGGCGGGAGCAAATTTTTCAACAATCATCTCCACCAACTGAACCATAGAAGCAATAACGGCTATGAACATAATAAAGCTCAAGAAACTCAGATCAATCTCTGCATATGAGGGATCAAGCCATTGTAATGCGCCGGGGCGTAAAAGATAGGTGTCTAATAAAAAGTTGATAGGCACCGTGATTGCCAATACAAAAATGACTGCAAAACCCAATCCAACCGCAGTTTTTACTGTTTTGGAAACCGCTAAATAAGAACACATTCCCAAGAAATAGGCAAAGATCATGTTCTCAATAAAAATACTTTTTACGAATAAGTTTAAAAATCCTTCCATGATTTAGTTCTTTTCAATGAGTTTACGGTTACGAGCGCGTTGAATCCAAATGAAAACACCCACTGTGATGAGAGCCATGGGAGACAATAACATCAAACCATTATTTTCATATCCCATTTCGTAGAGCGCATCGGGAATTACTTGATATCCAAAAAGTTTTCCGGATCCTAGTAGTTCTCTGAAGAAAGCTACTACAATGAGAATGAATCCATAGCCAGCAGCGTTTCCAATACCGTCCAAAAATGACTTCCAAACCCCATTTCCCAGAGCAAAGGCTTCCAAGCGACCCATCACAATACAATTTGTGATGATTAGTCCTATAAAGATGGATAGTTGCTTACTCACGTCATAGGCATATGCTCTGAGGATTTGATCTACTAAAATCACCATAGAAGCTACGACTACCAATTGTACAATGATTCGTATTCTATTGGGAATTAGATTCCTCAAGATAGAGATGATAACATTACTGGCTCCCATTACGGCAACTACTGAGAGGGTCATCACCAGAGCGGGCTTGAGTTGAACAGTGATCGCCAGGGCAGAACATACCCCCAGGACCTGAACAGTAATAGGATTGTTGTCATCCAGAGGGTCGGTCAATAATGCTCTGTTTTTCTTAGAGAATAAAGGTTCCGACTCTTTGCTAAGGAATAAAAGCGTTGTTTTTTTTGAGCTTGTTGCTTCTTTGTCTGCCATATTTGTTAATTTATTGATGCAACTGCACTTTTTTCTTTTTCAAAATAGGGAAGATAGTGTGCCAGTCGCTCGATGATCATATCTGTAACACCATCACCAGTAATGGTGGCACCCGATATTGCATCGACTTCGTGATCGTCTTTGTCTGTATCTTTGGGGTCGTTGTTGGTTTTAGAGACACTAATACCTACCAATTTTCCAGATTTATCGAATACTTTTTCCCCTTTGAATCGGTTCATAAACCACTGTTGGGTAATTTCAGCACCCAATCCCGCGGTTTCTCCTTTGTGATCGAATACTGCTCCTTGAATGGTATTAATATCAGATTTTAGGGCTATATATCCCCAAATTGCATCCCACAATCCAGAACCTCGTAAAGGTATGATGTAATAACTCACTTCTTCGACAACGGCTTTGTAGAGTGGGAAACGTTGCTCCTTTGCCGGTTTCTTAATTTCATTATTGAGTTTGATTTGAAAAGCATCAACAGTATCATCTGCATTACCCAAATGATCGAGGGCTAGGGTTACATTAATGTATTTCTTGTAGAGTGTTTCTGCTTTTTCTCTATCGGTTTGTATTCCGATGGTGGAAAGAATATTTTGCATTTTTTCTTTACGCACATTATCCGCCTGTAAAGATTTGAGTGAGCTAGCGGTAAAAGCGAGGGTAGAAGCGACCACCAAAACCATTGCGGTGGCAAAAATAAAAGTATATCCGTTACTATCTCTATTCATTATTAAGCGGTTTTAAGGGCTGATGCCCATCTTTTCTTACGTTTATTGATATTCCCTTGTATTACGTAGTGATCAATGGTAGGAGCAAAAACATTCATCAATAGAATGGCCAACATTACTCCTTCTGGGTAGGCGGGATTGAAAACCCTGATCAATATGCAGAATACTCCTACGAGAATTCCATAAATCCATTTCCCATTATTTGTTTGAGCTGCAGAAACGGGGTCGGTTGCCATGAATACAACACCAAAAGCAAAACCTCCGACAACCAGGTGATTGGCCCATGAAAAACTCATCAAAGCATTAGCGCCCCAAAGATTGAATAAAAAGCCTACCACAGCAGCTCCTATGACTCCTCCCAACATGATTCTCCAACTTCCCACACCTGTTGCAATCAAGATGACAGCACCAATTATGACAAACAGTGCAGAGGTTTCAGCGATAGATCCGGGAATGGATCCTTGGAACATCTCTATAAAACTGTAATTCACATTACCTCCAGCAGCTAAAGTTCCCAATATGGTCTCTCCTGATACACCGTCAATATTAGAAGCTTCCGAAACCCATACTTTGTTTCCTGACATGTAAGTGGGATAAGCAAAAAAGGCAAAAGCTCTCGCCGTGAGTGCGGGATTCAAAATGTTCATTCCTGTACCACCGAAAGCCTCTTTGGCTATTAAAACAGCAAAAGCAACGGAGATAGCAACCATCCATAAGGGGATGTCAACAGGCATAATCATTGGAATCAACAGTCCTGTTACCAAATAGCCTTCATTAACTTCATGGCCTCTGTATACAGCAAATATGAATTCAATGGTCAAACCTACTACATAAGAAACAATGATCATCGGAATAATTTTCCATGATCCATGAATGAAGGCATCTAGAAATGTAAATGCCTCACCTGTTTGAATGTAATATTGATACCCTGTATTGTAAATCCCGTAAATTAATGCGGGAACCAAGGCAATGATTACGGTTACCATTGTTCTTTTTAAGTCAACGGCATCACGAATGTGTGCCCCTGTATGCGTGGTATGGTTAGGAACAAAAAGGAAGGTATCAAAAGCGTTGATTGCCGGGGCAAATTTTTCCCATTTTTGGCCTTTACCAAAAGGTTTTTTTAAATCGTCTAATTTTTTTCTCAAAAAACTCATACTGTAAATTTTATCCTACTTCTTTTATCATTAATTCAATTCCTTCTCTGATTATTTCCTGAGCCTCGATTTTGGAGGTATTGGCATAATCTATCAATCCGAAGTCTTCGGGTATTACCTCATAAATCCCCAAAGCTTCCATTTTCTCTATGTCCCCTGCCATACAAGCTTTTAGGAGTTGCATGGGATAGATATCCATCGGAAAAACCTTTTCCATTTCACCTGTAACTACAAAGGCGCGCTCTTCTCCATTCATGTTCGTATCAACACTGTATCCTTTGTTACCAAACAACCAAGAGAGCGAAGTTTTGGACAAACTGGGTATTTTGTTATCCACAAAAGGCAACCACCCGAACATCCTGTATTGGTTTCCTTCGGGAATGATGGTCAATAAGTTGTTGTGAAAATCCAAATGTCCATTGGGTTCCTCTGATTTACCCGTCAAAACATCTCCATTGATAAATCTATTTTGTTGGGTTTTGTCAAAACCAGTGATATCGGTGATAGAACTGATCAGTGCACCTATTTTGGTTTTGATGTATTGGGGTTGTAAAACTGATTCTCCAGCCACGGCAATCGTTCGTTGAGCACTATATTGGCCCGTAGCAAACAATTTTCCGATGTTTACCACATCTTCAGGACGGATTTCCCAAACTTTTTCTCCCATGTTGATGGGATTGTGTTTGTGAATCTGAACACTTACGTTTCCAGCTGGATGAGGACCCTTGATGGATAAGAAGTTTACATCTTTTATTGTTTCGAAAAAACCAGAAAAAGTGGCATCAACTGATAGGTTAATTGAATCGTCTATTAGGTGATTGAGGACATTGATTCCGTTCTGAAAATCTTCTTTGTTATTTTTGAGTAAAAACTGAAAATCAACATCCAAAGGTGCCGATGAAAATGTAGATATGTAAATTGACTTTGGTGTAATGTCTGGATCAGCCATTGTACCGTAAGGACGCTGTCTGAAAAAAGACCAAGCTCCACTTTTGAGCAATATTTCAGTAACGGTTTTTCGGTCTAATGATTTTAATGAAGGAACTTTATGAGTGATTTTGTCTCCTTTTTGTTCTTCTACAACGATCTTTAGTATTTTTCTTTTCGCCCCTCTTTTTATCTCCTTGATCAAACCTGACACAGGAGATGTAAACAAAATTCTCGGGTCTTTTTTGGAGTGGAAAATTGGAGCTCCTTGGGCAATTTTCTCACCCTCTTTTACCACTAGACGAGGAACAATACCAAAAAAATTATCAGGTTTTAAAGCAAATGTTTCTGAAGGATTTGCGTCTGATAAAATTTTTTCAGCCTCCCCTTTCAGATGGATGGATGCACCTCTGTGAATGCGAATGCCTGCGGACATAAATGAAAGTTTCTAAAATCACACAAATTTACTAATAAAGCCCCACCTCTTAAAATGAATAAATGCCAAAAATCTTTAATTTATAATTATTCTAAATAATCGTTTAACTTTTTACCAACGCTTTCTGACCTTGACCCTTTAAATGCATTTAAATTCCTAATTTTACGAAATGCTAAAATTTTGTTGGGTTAAACATTTTGTAATTTTAAATTATTGCTTTCAGCTACTTTGGGGGCAAAATTCAGAAGATTTCACCACTCCCCAATACATCAAATCAATTGTATTTAAAAAACAATCCTCTCAAATTCAGTTCCCCATCATAAGTTTTGGAGAATCTTTCGAATTACATTTCGACGACCTCAACGGCGATGAAAGAAATTATTACTACAGAATCAAATATTTCAATCACGATTGGACGCCCTCTAGGTTATTTCAAAATGAATATCTTGAGGGTTTTGACAATTTGAGAATCGAAAATTACCAAACTTCATTCAACACTCTACAACCCTACACCCACTACCGTTTGGATTTACCCAACGAACAAACCCAATTTTTGCTTTCGGGCAATTATCTTTTAGAGGTCTATAACGAAGCAGATGAATTGGTATTATCTAGAAAATTCTTGATTCATACGAATCGCTCAACGGTCAATGCAGCAGTTTTCCGCACTCGTGATTTAAACTTTTATCAAACTCATCAGAGTTTACAATTCTCTATCAGTCCAGCCAAAGGAGAATATTTTCGTGATCCACAAAATCAACTTCATGTTACCATCATCCAGAACGAACAATGGAATAGCGCCTTGAGTGGTCTCAAACCTCAATATATGAATGGCAACCATCTGGAATATCGCTATGATGCAGAAAGTCGATTTGAGGGAGGTAATGAATATCTCTTTTTTGACAGTAAAGACATCCAAATCACCAATGCCAACGTAAGCTATGTAAAACTCAATCGATTGTATGAAACCTATCTTACTACCAATTTTCTTCGCAGAGGGTACCCTTACAGTTTTACCCAAGACCTAAATGGAGATTTCATGATAAGAACACTTCAAGGATTAGGAAACGTAGATATTGAGGCAGATTACAGCTGGGTACATTTCAGTTTATCGGCACCAATGTTGTTGAAAGATCAAGACATCTACATTTATGGCAAATTCAATAATTACCAGTTAAACGAGGAAAATAAAATGTACTACAATCCTTCCCTTGAAATGTATGAAGGAGTCATGCTTCTCAAACAAGGCGTTTACAATTACAAATTCGTAGCCAAAACCCCAGAATCGAATTTATACAATGCCATCAGTGGATCGCACGCTTTAACAGAAAATCGCTATTTGATTTTGGTCTATTACAGGTTTTTTGGCGATCAACACGATTCGTTGATTGGTATGGGAGAAACCACCTCATTTGAAATTATTGATTGATAAGTAATCATTTGACGTTAATTATTGATAGTCAAAGGTTTTTTAACTATATTAGCTTAAGTAACAATCAATATTTAGCGTGATTCAACAGGTTACAAGGGGCATTAAAATTTCTGTAGAAACAGAGTATGAAGGGAACTTTCTAAAAGACAACATCCTACACTATGCCTTTACCTACAAAATTGAAATAGAAAATCAAGGTAAAAACGCTGTTCAATTACTGACACGCCATTGGAAAATTATTGAAGCTTTAAACAAAACCCAATACGTCAATGGCAATGGAGTGGTAGGAGAAAAACCTGTAATTAACCCTGGAGAGATTCACAGATATAAGTCTGGGTGCCTCCTGTCTTCACCAGTTGGCGCAATGAAAGGTGCCTATATTATGATTGATTTTAGTTCTACCAAAAAATTCAATGTTGAAGTTCCTCCTTTCAAACTTACAGCACCCTTTGTGCTCAATTAGTCTAAGGAGCAATAAACCAATTTTTTGGTTTCAAAGAAATTTTCTCTGTAGTAATCTTTTAATGGAACCACAATCGCAGACTGATAATCCGAAAGCTCTTTTTGAAGATCTCCTCCTTTAAGGCACAAAAATCCGTTTTTAATGGCATGCCGATTATTGTGAGAAATTTTATCTGCTGACCAATGCATCAAAGTTTCCATGGGAGCGACTGCCCTACATACTACAAAATCAACTTTTAACTGCATGTTTTCCATTCGTTCGTGATGGGTAAAAATATTTTTCAAATCAATTTTTTCCTTGATTGCATCAATCACCTTGATTTTTTTTCCAATGCTGTCCACCAAATGAAATTCAACATCAGGAAATAGGATGGATAGCGGAACACCCGGAAAACCTCCTCCAGTTCCTACATCCAAAATTTTACTTCCATTTTTGAAACTAATGAATTTGGCAATTGACAAAGAGTGAAGTACATGGTGTAAGTAAAAATAGTCCATGTCTTTTCTTGAGATTACGTTGATCTGAGCATTCCAAAATTTGTAATGTTCAAATAGAGATTCCAATTGCTGTTTTTGGAGCCGATTTAAATTTGGAAAATAATCGTAGATAAATTTCAAGTTAGTTTTTTGATAAAAATAGAGAGAATGCTAATAAAATCTGTAATTTTATTTCGACAACTAACAAAACTATGACCAAAAAATCAATTCCTCGTTTTTCAAGAAAAGAATCTCAAGAATTTTTCAAAACCCTCAACAAAAGAGTCAATCAGTATTTTAAGGACAATAAGGTTGCCAAAACAGGTAACTGGAAATTGTACCTCAAAACTCTAATTATGTTTACGCTATTGATTACTCCCTTTGTGTTGATTTTATCATTGAATATGAATGACTGGATCAAGCTTTTACTAGCAGTAGTCATAGGGGTTGGAATGGCAGGAGTAGGCATGAATGTAATGCATGATGGCAATCACGGATCTTTTTCCAAGTACCCATGGATTAACAAATTGATGGGCAGCAGCATTTACATACTCGCTGGAAACGTTTTCAATTGGAAAGTACAGCACAATCTGCTACACCACACCTACACCAATATCAAAGATCACGACGAGGACTTAGACGCTGGAGTAGTTTTGCGTTTTTCTAAGCATTCTGAATGGAAGCCTCATCATCAATTTCAGCATTTGTACTCTTTGATTCTCTATGGATTATTGACTCTAAAATGGGCTATTATTACTGATTTTGTCCAACTTTCCCGATATCAAAAAAGAAATCTGTCATACGCCAATAGCAGGAGTCACTCAACCCAATGGCTGGGTTTGGTGATTTCTAAGATTGTGTATTTTTCCATTTGGATTGTATTGCCCATTTTTGTTTTCAATATTATTTGGTGGAAAGTGCTGATTGGATTTTTTGTAATGCACTACACTGCAGGTTTAATTCTGAGCTTGATCTTTCAATTGGCTCACGTTATTGGTGATGCTGATATGCCCTTACCGGATTTTAAAACTGGAAATATGAAAAACTCATGGGCGGTTCACCAACTAAGAACTACAGTGAATTTCTCTACCAAAAATAAAATTGTAAACTGGTTTACTGGAGGTTTAAATCACCAAATCGAACATCATATCTTTCCTCATATTTCTCATGTGCATTACACCAAAATTTCTGAAATCGTTAAGAAAACTGCAAAGGAATTCAGTTTGCCATACAACGAATATGAAACCACAAGGAGTGCCATATTTTCTCATTTTAAATTTTTAAAACAAATGGGGATGCGTCCCATTTACGTTAAATCTTAAGCGTATTATTTAATGTTATCCAATCGAATCAACAGTCTTCCTGCTTCGGCTACTTTGGCCATGGCAGCAAAAGCAAGAGAATTAAAAAATCAAGGAATTGACATCATAGGACTCAGTCTAGGAGAGCCTGATTTCAACACCCCAGAATTTATTAAAGACGCTGCCATTCAGGCAGTAAAAGACAACTACAATTCTTATTCTCCAGTAGATGGTTATGCCGATCTGAAAAGCGCCATTTGTGAAAAATTCAAACGTGATAATGGTCTGGAATACCAAGCTTCACAAATCGTAGTTTCTACAGGAGCCAAGCAGTCCATTGCAAATGTGTGTATGGTCTTACTTAATCCAGGTGACGAAGTTTTGTTACCAGCTCCTTATTGGGTAAGTTATTCCGCCATTGCTACCTTAGCAGAGGCGAAATCAATCATCATCCCCTCGTCTATCAATACTGATTTCAAAATCACTCCCGAGCAGTTAGAGGAAGCCATCACCCCTAAAACCAAATTGGTGATGTTCAATTCTCCCAACAATCCCAGTGGAACTATCTACACCGAAAAAGAATACCGTGCTTTGGGAGCAGTACTTCAAAAATATCCTGACGTTTACATACTTTCCGATGAGATATACGAACACATCAATTATGGTACGGCACATTTTAGTATTGCTGCCATTCCAGAATTGTATGACCGAACCATCACTGTCAACGGCGTTGCTAAGGCTTTTGCCATGACGGGTTGGCGAATTGGATACATTGGTGCTCCAGAATGGATCGCCAAAGCCTGTAACAAAATGCAAGGACAAATGACTTCAGGAGCCAATTGTATCGCACAGCGAGCAACAATAGCCGCTGTTTCTGCTCCTACCGATAAAATCCAATACATGGTCGATGAGTTCAATAACAGAAGAAGTCTGATATTGAACTTGCTGTCCGAAATCCCCGGGCTTAAACTCAATGAACCTCAGGGAGCTTTTTATGTGTTCCCCAACGTATCCGCCTACTTTGGTAAAACCATCAAAGGCAAAAAAATTGAAAATGCCAATGATTTTGCTCTTCTTTTGTTAGAAGAAGCTCATGTTGCTACGGTTACGGGTGAGGCTTTTGGAAATCCTAATTGTATACGAATTTCCTATGCTGCCTCTGAAGAAGATATCAAGACCGCTATCCAAAGAATAAAAAATATTTTGGTCTAGCAAGAAAATTACACCAACTGTTTTGAATGGTCTAAAAAAAAAGAGCTTCCAATTGGAAGCTCTTTTTTTTATCCATTGATCACCTTTTCTTGGTGATTGATTGATTCTTGATGAATTGCTTTGAAAATTCGGGTGATGAAATCATCACTCAATCCTCTTTGGCTACCTTCTTGCTGCATCGAAGCCAATATTTCATTCCAGCGTTTGTTTTGTAAGACCGCTACATTATTATCCTTTTTGAGTTGACCAATAGACTCTGCTACTTTCATGCGTTTGCCCAAAGCGTCTAGTATGGCTTGATCGCTAACATCAATTTGCTCACGGAGGGTTTCCAATTCAGTTTGATAACTTTCTTCATTGGTGGTTTTCTTCCTGATTTTCAAATCATTCATAATTTCTATCAAGCGTGAGGGAGTCACTTGTTGTTTGGCATCACTCCAGGCATTGTCTGGATCCCAATGGGTCTCAATCATCAGTCCGTCAAAATTGAGATCCAACGCTCTCTGACTGAGATCAAAAATCAAATCTCTACGTCCTGCAATGTGTGAAGGATCACAAATCAGGGGCATATCAGGAAATTTATTCTTGAATTCTACGGCAATTTGCCATTCAGGGTTGTTGCGATATTTGGATTTATCATAGGTTGAAAAACCACGATGAATGACACCCAATTTTTTGATATCGGCAGAATAGAGTCTTTCTAATCCACCCATCCATAGTGCCAAATCGGGATTTACAGGGTTTTTGACCAAAACGATTTTATCAGTACCGTTTAGTGCATCCGCAATTTCTTGGATAATAAAGGGACTAACGGTAGATCGGGCCCCAATCCACAAAATATCAATATCTGCCTCTAGAGCCAATTTGACGTGGTCTTTGTTAGCCACCTCGGTAGAGGTTAATAATCCTGTTTGCTCTTTTACTTTTTTTAGCCAATCTAGACCAATGGCTCCCACTCCTTCAAACATTCCAGGTCGGGTTCGAGGTTTCCATATTCCAGCACGATAAACCGTCACATCGGTGTCTTTCAATTCGTGGGCAATTTTGAGGACTTGTTCCTCGGTTTCTGCACTACAAGGACCTGCTATGACGAGAGGATGATCCAATCCAAAATCATTTAGCCAAGAACTCATTTGTTTGCTATTTTCCATTTTTATTTGTTGTTTTTTGTGTTGGTAATACCTTCTAAAACCTGACGAATATTGTTAATCTTCAAAATCTGTTGGTGTAGTTCTTCAAATTTATCAGCTTCTAAGAGTGTTTTAAATTGATTTAAGTTGTTAATGTATTGGGTTAATGTTTTACTAATGTTTACTTTGTTCTGTTTGAAAATGGGAATCCACATGTTAGGGGAGCTTTTTGCCAAACGAACAGTGGAAGAAAAACCACTACCGGCCATGTCAAAAATGGCTGATTGATCTTTCTCTTTCTCCAAAACGGTTTTACCCAACATGTAGGAGCTGATGTGAGACAAATGTGAAACGTAGGTAATGTGATTGTCATGTTCAATGGGATCCATTTCTCTGAGATCCATTCCTATTTTTCTAAACCAATTCTGAGCCCATTCCAACAAATCTGGACGTGTTTTTTGGGTTTCACAAAGGATTTGTATTTTACCTTGAAATAGATCTGGTAGTGCCGCCGATGGGCCGGAATATTCTGTTCCAGCAATAGGATGGGTGGCTAGAAATTGACCTCGTTTGGAATGTAAAGCCACTTGTTGACATATGGCTCCCTTGGTCGATCCAAAATCCATTATTAGAGCATTGTCATTTACCTCGTCCAATAAGTCCGTTAAACGATCCAAAGCAATGTCTACTGGAATCGCCAACAGAATAACATCCATCTTCTTGATCAAAGGCGCTTCTAATCGGTAATCAATCAATCCCAAATCTATGGACTTATTAAGGTTGGCTTCGCTCCTATTACTTCCATAAATTTCTACGTCGGGAATGTGTTCCCGAGCAGACAGGGCCAACGAACCTCCTATTAATCCAACACCTATTATGCCTACTTTCATGATTTACTAATTCTTTCTATGGCTTTGCTGATTTGTTGTGCCTCCACACAAAGGGAGAAACGAATGTATCCCTCGCCTTGGCTGCCAAATATACTGCCAGGCGCTATAAAAACATGGTACTTTTGTAAAATTTCCTCAATGTATTCGACCGAAGATCTGGAGTTGTCTCTCAACTTGGCCCATACAAAAAGTCCACTGCTGTGAATGTCGAAATCTGTATTCAAAAGGGAGGCCAATTCAAAGATCAATTTTCTCCTTTGGGTATACACATCATTCAATTTTTTGAACCAAGATTCTTCTGCTTGAAGAGCAGCCACGGCCCCCTTTTGAATGCCGTAGAACATGCCCGAATCCATATTGCTTTTGACTTTTAAAACTGCATTGATATTTTCTTTATTTCCCAAAAGCATTCCCACACGCCAGCCAGCCATGTTGAATGACTTGCTCAGGGAGTTCAATTCCATACCTACTTCCTTTGCACCGGGGACAGACATCATGCTTTGGGGTTGATGGGTCAAAACAAAACTGTAGGGATTGTCGTTGACCAATAAAATATCTTTTTCCTTTGCCCAACGAATTAATTCCTCAAAAGTGTCCTTTTGTACATTAGCTCCTGTGGGCATATGGGGATAGTTCACCCACATGAGTTTGACCGCTGTCAGGTCCATTTGATCCAAAGCCTCCAAGTCGGGTTGCCATTGATGATCGGCTTTTAAATCGTAGAAAACGGGTACAGCCTCTACCAATCGGGTCACCGATTGATAGGTTGGGTAACCAGGATTGGGGATCAAGGCTTTATCACCGGGGTTTAAAAAGGCCATGGAAATGTGCATTATTCCCTCCTTAGAACCCATGAGGGGAAGGATTTCACTGTTGGGATCGGCAGAGTGTTGATAGTATTTTTGGTAAAAGTCGGCAATGGCTTGACGCAACTCCGGTAGCCCCTGATAACTTTGATACTGATGTACCTTGGGGTGATCGAAACTGTCCTTGAGTGCAGCGACAACTTTTGGGTGGGCAGGAAGATCCGGACTGCCAATGCCCATATTAATGACGGGCTTTCCCTGTGCCACCATGGCGGCAACCTCTCTCAACTTTTTGGAGAAGTAGTATTCTTGAACGGTATTTAATCTTCTTGCTGTCATGATTTTCCTGAAGGATATTCACCCAACACCTTAAAGGCGGTGGCCATGATTTCTAATAGTGACTTCGCTTTGAAGTAGTCGTTGGGGTTGTCAAAAGTGACATCCACGAAAAAAGCGTATTTCCCAGGGGTTTCGATAACCGGCAGGGATTGTATTTTGGTCAGATTGAGGTTGCAGTCGCTGACCACATTTAGGGCCGTAGCCAAGCTTCCGCGTTTATGATCCAAAACAAATTTCCAAGCTGCTTTACTGATGTGGTTTGACTGTTCCGCTTTGTCTTTTTGGATAATTACAAAGCGGGTCACGTTGTTTTTTATGGTTTGGATGGAGGGGCTTAAAATTTCTAAACCGTAAATTTCTGCAGCTCTATTTCCTGCGATGGCACCACGAGCTGCACTCTTTTCTTTACTGATCTTCAGCGCCTCCTCAGCGGTATCATTACTCTCTACCAATTTTATATGGGGGTAATCACGAAAGAATTTTTTACACTGTAACAAGGCCATGGGATGCGAATGCACTTCTTGGATATCTTCAATTTTTTGTCCGGGAAGGGCCATTAAATTGTGTTCGATACTCAGATAATACTCCCCTGTAATGACGAGTTCGTATTGATCCAAAAGGGCGTAATTGGGTAAGATGGATCCGGCAATCGAATTTTCTATGGCCATCACTGCCTGATCACAAGCTCCTGAAGCCACTGCCTGTGCCAGGGCATCAAAACTCAAGCACTCTATCAGTTGCGAGGCTTGGGGATAGTACTCTTCTACCACCCGATCGTGGAAAGATCCCTTAATTCCTTGTATGGCGATTTTTTGTGTCATGGCTCAAAAAAAAAGTCCCGATAAATCAGGACTTTTTGTTTACTATATTTATAGATTACTACAAAGTCCTTCGATACTCAGTATAGAAGTAATAAAAGTTGTTGTAGTAAAAAAAATTGTTATTCATTTCTTAATTGTCGGCACAAATGTATGATAGCTTTTTACAAAAACAAATCATTTTATGGATTTTTTGTAGATTTACATATCCCAACAACTGATCTTACTATTGATATGAGGTTTTCTGCCATTACCTACCTCCTAGGACTTACCCTTTTTTTTTTTAGCTGTTTTTTTTATTCTTGTTTATCCATTATCCAATAGAGCATACTTCATAGCGGGTATCCTAATTTTTTTTGGTGTAATACTCAATTTGACGGGGTATCTTACCAAAAAATAGTGCAAGGAGAAAAGGCTCATCAAACCATCGAATGGAAATGGACAAACTTTAAGAATTAGGGATTGTCAAACCAATCGGATGGTGAATAAAACGCTTAGTCAAATGACTCTATTATTATTTTTACTTTTTAAAAATATCATTATTGACTAACTTTGATAGGTTATCATTGTAGAATGATGTCAGCTATTTAAATCTGAATCATAAAAATCAATCGAAAAAACACAAGCCTTGGGTATCCAAATTCGCGAATTAACTAAAAGCTATGGCAATACCGTTGCTTTAAAAAACATTTCATTGACCTTTGATGAAATGGGAGTAATCGGCTTGTTGGGACCTAATGGTGCTGGGAAAACCACTTTGATGAAAATATTGACAGGTTATTTGAATCAATGGGAGGGAGAAGTTTCGATCGGCACTTTTGATTTGCGAGAACAACCGAAAAACATCCAACAACTAATGGGTTATCTGCCGGAAAACAATCCGCTTTACCCGGAGATGTATGTTAAGGAGTATCTGAAATTTGTGGGGGATTTATACGGTCTAAAAAAAACTCCACTTGAGGAAGTGATTGAAAAAACAGGATTGTTAGAACATCTTTATAAAAAAATTGAAACCCTTTCCAAGGGCTACAAACAAAGGGTGGGACTGGCCGCGGCACTGCTTCATGACCCCCAATACTTGATCTTGGATGAGCCAACCACTGGACTGGATCCCAATCAAGTCGTTGAAATTAGAAAATTGATCCAAAGTCTGGGGAAAGAAAAGTTGGTTTTTCTCTCTACTCATATTTTACAAGAAGTGGAGGCCATGTGCGACAAAGTGGTCATTTTAAACAACGGTAGCGTAGTGTTGAATCAATCACTTGAGGCATTAAAAAACGACGATCGTCAGGTAGTTTCTGTGAGTTTTGATTATCGAATAGAAATTGTAGCTCTAGAAAAAATTCCTCACCTCAAGTCAGTGGTCAATACTTTTGATTTTGACTATGAATTGACTTTTGAAACTGACGAAGATATGCGTCCTGCGGTTTTTGACTTTGCTTATGATCACGGACTTAAAATATTGCGTCTTCAGCAAAAAAACGAGGGATTGGAAAAGCAATTTGAGGCCCTTACAAAGGGATCTTAAATCCAAATTATGCAGTAGAGAATCTATTTCGGGTTAGAACAAAGCGTTGGCTATTTTTTTAACGTTCTTCGATTTGCCCATACTGTAATAATGCAGAAAGGGAACTCCGTTTTGCTTTAATTCTTTACTTTGTTGTATGCACCATTCAACTCCTATTTGAGAAACATCAACATTATTTTTAGCCTTCATAACGGCGTTGATCAAATCTTGAGGCAAATCAACATGAAAACGGTGGGGAATCAAGTTAAGTTGCTTAAGTGTCGCCAATGGCTTTAAGCCTGGAATGATAGGAATATTGATTCCTGCTCCACGACATTTTTCTTCAAACTCAAAAAACTTTTGGTTATCAAAAAACATCTGAGTAATAATGTAATCAGCTCCTGCCTTAATTTTTTCTTTCAGAAACTGAATATCACTATCCAAACTTGGTGCTTCAGCATGTTTTTCAGGATATCCAGCAACGCCTACACAAAAATCGGTGGGGGTAGAATTTAAAATTTCCTCGTCCAAATACTGCCCTTGATTCAAGTTTTTGATTTGTTCCACTAGGTCTTTGGCGTAGACATGTCCTCCTTTGCTGGGTTTAAAATAGGTTTCCGATTTTACTGCATCTCCTCTAAGTGCTACCACATTTTCAATCCCCAGAAAATCAAGGTCAATTAAAAAGTTTTCGGTGTCTTCTTTACTGAACCCACCACATAAAATATGAGGTATGGCATCGACATTATACCGATTTTGAATCGCAGCACAAATCCCTACAGTTCCTGGGCGCTTGCGAATGACTCTTTTTTCCAACAAACCATTGTCACGCTCAACATAGTTGTACTCCTCTCGATGATAGGTGACATCAATAAAGGGAGGTTTAAATTCCATCAAGGGGTCAATGGCATCAAAAATAGATTTAATGTCTTGACCTTTAAGGGGGGGTAATATCTCAAATGTAAATTGAGTAGTTCCTTTTGCGTTCTTGATATGATCTATTACTTTCATGGACTTAGATTAAATTTGGACTGAGCCATTTCTGGGCTTCTTCCAATGATATTTTTCTTCTTTTACTATAATCTTTCAATTGATCATCTTTGATTTTGCCCAGACCAAAATACTTGGATTCGGGATGGGCAAAATAGTATCCAGAGACAGAGGCGGCGGGCCACATCGCATAGCTTTCTGTAAGGCGAACTCCAATGTGTTCTTCTACCTCCATCAATTTCCACAGTGTTTGTTTTTCAAGATGATCTGGACATGCAGGATAGCCTGGGGCAGGGCGAATACCTTTGTATCTTTCTTTGATCAATTCTTCATTGGATAAGCTTTCTTCGGCTGAATATCCCCAGTATCTTGTTCTGACCTCACGGTGTAGAAACTCTGCAAAAGCTTCCGCAAGTCGATCTGCCAATGCTTTGATCATGATACTATTGTAATCATCATTTTGCTGCTCGAAACGTTTAGCAATTTCTTCAACACCAAAACCGGTAGTCACACAAAAAGTGCCCATGTAGTCCTTAATACCATTGGCTCTGGGAGCAACAAAATCTGCCAAAGCCAAATTCGGTTGGCCAGTTCTTTTTTGGAGTTGCTGTCTTAAAGTTATGAAACGAAATTGCTCTTTATCGGTTTTTTGGGGATCAAAAACAAGAATGTCGTCCTCCTGACTGTTGACTGGAAAAAGTCCAAAACGAGCCTTTGCCGTCAACCACTTCTGATCAATAATTTGTCGGAGCATATTTTGCGCATCTATGAACAAAGAGGTGGCTTCCTTCCCCACTATTTCATCGTTGAGTATCTGTGGATACTTTCCATGTAAGTCCCAAGAGCGGAAAAAAGGACTCCAATCGATGTAGGGTACCAAGGTTTCCAAATTTTGGTTTTCTATGGTTTTAAATCCTAAAGATTGGGGGACAATGGGATGATAATCTTCCCAATCGATATTATATTTTCTATCCCTAGCTGTTTTTAAATCAATGTATGATTTACTGGCGGTACGATCTAAAAATTTCTCACGGAAGGATTGATATTCCGCAGCAATTTCTGAAGTATAAGTTTTATTATTATCGTCACTGAGTAAATTATTTACTACTGTTACAGCTCTTGAGGCATCATTAACATGAATGATCGGAGCATTTGCTTGTGGGGCAATTTTAACGGCAGTATGAGCCTTTGAAGTAGTAGCACCACCGATTAGAAGTGGTATTTTTAGTCCAACGCGATTCATTTCTTTGGCAACATATACCATTTCGTCAAGAGAGGGAGTGATCAATCCTGACAAGCCGATGATATCGACATTCTCTTCATGAGCTTTTTGTAAAATGACCTCAGGTGGAACCATCACCCCCAAGTCAATTATTTCAAAATTATTACAAGCCAAAACCACGCTAACAATGTTTTTACCAATGTCGTGAACATCACCCTTGACCGTAGCCATTAGAATTTTTCCTGAGGATTCCAAAACACCGGTTTTCTCAGCTTCGATAAAAGGTTGTAAATAGGCTACTGCTTTTTTCATTACCCTTGCGGATTTGACCACTTGGGGCAAAAACATTTTTCCAGAGCCAAATAAATCTCCAACGACATTCATTCCTGTCATCAGATTTTTTTCGATAACATGCAGGGGGCGATCTGATGCAAGCCTTGCCTCTTCAACATCATCGAGGATGAATTTATCAATTCCTTTTACCAAAGCGTGGGTAATTCTGGATTGCAAATCTTCGCTACGCCATGCTTGTTCTTCCTCAATGGATTGTTTTTTGTTTCCCTTGATACTTTCAGCATAATTCAAAAGGGCTTCGGTAGCGTCTTCTTTACGATTGAGTAGTACGTCTTCTACTTTTTCTAATAGTGGTTTTGGAATCTCATCGTAAACCTCAAGCAGGGTGGGGTTGACAATACCCATATTCATTCCGTGTTGTATTGCGTGATACAAAAAAGCGGAATGCATTGCCTCTCTGACAGTATTGTTCCCCCTGAATGAAAAAGAAACATTACTAACTCCTCCACTAACATTAGCATGGGGAAGGTTTTCACGAATCCACTTAGTTGCTAGAAAGAAGTCTAATGCATTTCTTTTGTGCTCTTCCATTCCAGTGGCAACTGGAAATATATTGGGATCAAAAATGATGTCCTGTGGAGGAAAGTGAACTTTATCTACTAATATTTTGTAAGAGCGTTCACAAATCTTGATTCTTTTTTCGAGGTTATCAGCTTGACCTTCCTCATCAAAGGCCATGACGATAAGGGCTGCTCCATAGCTTTTCACTTTTTGGGCTTGGGTAATAAAAGTAGTTTCACCTTCTTTCAAACTTATGGAATTGACAACACTTTTCCCTTGAACCACCTTTAAACCAGCTTCAATAATATCCCATTTGGAACTGTCTATCATCACAGGAACTCTAGCGATATCGGGTTCTGCCGCAATCAAATTTAGGAATTTGACCATAGCAGCTTTACCATCGATCATGCCCTCATCCATATTGACATCTATGATTTGAGCCCCACCCTTTACTTGTTCCAGAGCTACTTCGACGGCTGTCTCATAGTCTCCAGTTTCGATCAGTCTTAAAAATTTTCTTGAACCAGTAACATTGGTTCGTTCTCCTATATTCACAAAATTAGTCTCGGGACTCAAAATCAATGGTTCTTGTCCAGAGAGTGTCAAGTAGTGTTGATCGTTGGACATGGCCTTAGTTTTGGGGTTTTCTGGGTTTTGCTTTAGCAGCAGCATTTGCAATAAGACGAATGTGATCAGGTGTGGTACCACAACAGCCTCCTACAATATTGACCAAATTTTGATCCAAAAACTGTTGGATTAGTGCAACCATTTCGGCAGGACTTTGGTCGTACTCCCCAAATGGATTGGGTAAGCCCGCATTGGGATGAACCGAGGTATAAAAAGGAGAAGTTTTTGACAATCTCTTCATATAGGGTCGTAATTGATCGGCTCCCAAAGCACAGTTTAAACCAATACTGATAAGTGGAATATGAGAAAGAGAAATGGCAAAAGCTTCGACGGTTTGTCCAGATAAGGTTCGACCACTTTTATCAGTGATGGTTCCACTTACCATAATGGGTAGGTTTATTTTTTTCTCTTGAAAATAATCCTGAATGGCAAAAAGGGCTGCTTTGGCATTCAGAGTATCAAATACGGTCTCCACCAATAGCAAGTCACATCCTCCATCAACCAATCCAGAAATTTGTTCTCGATAAGCTTCAGAAAGCTCATCGAAGCTTATGGCACGAAAGCCAGGGTCATTGACATCGGGGGACATGCTCGCGGTTTTATTTGTAGGTCCAATCGATCCAGCGACAAACCTTGGTTTATCAGGATTTTGAGCAATTATTTTTTGGGTTGCTTGTTTGGCAATCTTAGCAGACTCGTAATTGAGTTCATAAGCCAAATCTTCCATTTGATAATCTGCCATGGCGATGGAAGTAGAGGAAAAGGTATTGGTTTCGATGATGTCTGCCCCTGCCAGTAAATATTGTTCATGGATTTTTTTAATGGCTTCGGGTTGGGTGATGGATAATAAGTCATTATTGCCCCCCAAAGGGCAGGGATGATCCTTGAAACGCTCGGCTCTGAATTGGTCTTCGGTAAATTCATGCTTTTGAATCATGGTACCCATGGCCCCATCCAAAACCAAAATTCTTTCTTTTAATAAGGTTTCTATCATCGGTTAAACTTTTTCCAAGGCTTGATCGATATCTTGTTTGATGTCCTCTATGTTTTCTAATCCAACAGAAAGTCTAATCAGTCCATCTGTTATCCCCACAAGTGCCCTTTCCTCGGGTGTAAGTTTACTATGGGTTGAGGTGGCGGGGTGGGTAACGATCGTTCTTGTATCTCCAAGGTTAGCACTGAGTGAACACATTTGGATTTGATTGAGAAAAGTACGACCAGCCTCGATGCCATTTTTTAGGTCAAAAGTGATGATATTCCCTCCCTTGAACATTTGTTTTTTGGCGATATGATATTGAGGATGTGTAGGTAAAAAGGGATATTTTACGTAATTGATTTTGGGGTGGTTTTCTAAATGTTTTGCGAGTTTTAGGGCATTATCACAATGACGATCGAGACGAACGGCAAGGGTTTCAATACTTTTTGAAAGTACCCAGGCATTAAAAGGTGAAAGTGCAGAGCCCGAGTTGCGGAAAAAAGATTTAATCTCACTGACCAAATCTTTTCTTCCTACGATTAAACCTCCCAAAACGCGACCTTGTCCGTCGATGAGTTTAGTAGCAGAATGGATAACCAAATCTGCTCCAAATTCGATGGGTCTTTGCAAGTAAGGTGTAGCAAAACAGTTGTCAACTATCAATATAATTTGATTTTTTTTGGCTACTTGGGAAAGGTATTCCATATCAAGGACATCCAAACCAGGGTTGGTAGGGGTCTCTATGTAAATGATCTTGGTATTGGATTGTATGGCTTTTTCAATTTGATCTGGAGTACTGGCGTTAAAATAGGTGGTGTCAATATTCCATTTAGTAAAATATTTTTTAAAGAGTGTATGAGTAGATCCAAAAACAGACCTCACAGAAACGATGTGATCACCACTGTTCAAAAGAGCCGCGAAACTAGAATAAACTGCTGCCATTCCAGAAGCAAAAGCAATACCGTCCTCTGCTCCTTCGAGCGTGCATATTTTATCTACTAGTTCTTGGGTATTGGGATTAGAAAAACGACTGTAAATGTTACGATCAAGCTCATCGGCAAAAGCTGCTCTAAGCTCCTCGGCGTCTTCAAAAACAAAACTTGAAGTCAAATAAAGAGGTGACGAATGTTCTGAATTTGGAGAACGATCCATTTGTATTCTAATGGCTTCTGTTTCAAATTTTTTTTTCATAGTTCTTCCCCGTTTAAGAAAATAGAATAACTGATAGGTGTTGAAAACTCAAGCGTTTTAGCGACAGAACAATATTTTTCAAAAGAAAGAGTAACTGCTCTTTTGGCCTTTTCGGGTGAGATGTCTCCTTTTAGCATCACCTCAGCTTTTATTTTGTAAAACAATGAAGGAACTTGGTCTTGATTGCGATATCCAGTTACATCCATTTTAAGATCGGTGGGGTTGATTTTTTGTTTGTTAAGTATGGCTACAATATCAATGCTGCTGCATCCCGCAAGCCCCATCAGAAGGAGTTCCATGGGACTTACCCCCTCCACTTTCCCTTCTTTTTTTGATTTGTTATCTAAAATTACTTTGTGTCCATTATCATTTTGAACTTCGAAAAGATAATCTTGATTGATTCTATTGAGGCTTACTTTCATGGGATGGGATTGAATTAGATTTGGGTTTGAAAATATTTTGAAGAATTCGGGAAACTGCATCGTTTTCGATCAGGAATGCATCATGACCGTGAATGGATTCTATTTCGTGATAGAAAATATTATTTTTAATTTTTTGTGCTCTTTTAAAGGTCTTTTGATCTTCTTCGGCAGTAAAAAAAAGATCACTATCTACAGCTATCAAATGTATGTCAGAAGATATTTTTTGAATAATTTCTTCGAAACTGTCTCCCTTTCTTGTAATGTCCACTGAAGCGAGTAAATGATTGACCGTTTTGTAGGCTTTTAGCAAAAATCGACTGTGCAACTTGTCACCGTGATGAATCAGCCAACTTTCAACGTTAAACATATTTTTGTCTTTGTTGATGGTCCTTCCAAAACGCTCTGAAAATGAGGCTGGAGTCCGATAGGTCAGCATGGCATGAATCCTTGCATCTTTGAGTGGTTGATTTGAGTGTTCCAAAAGTCTTTTTTGTAGATAGGTGTTGGCAATAATCCAATCGGAAGCTTTCCAATCTGCAGCTACAGGAATGAGATTTTGAGTCAAGGACGGATATAAAGCCGACATTTCCCAAGCTATTCCACCACCAATTGACCCCCCTATCAAAGCAAATAATTTTGGAATTCCCAAAATTTGCAACCCTTGAAAAAAGATACGGGCAATATCACCTGTATGAAGGTCAATGTAATTTTCGATGACATATTCGTTAACTCCATTACCCGGAATGTTGAAAGCTAATATTGCATATTGATTGGTATCAATGGTGAGGTTGGGCCCTACAATTTCACTCCACCATCCCTGAGGACCGGCAACATTGGCATCACCGGTCAGGGAGTGGTTGATGAGAATAACAGGAGCTTGATCATAAGCTTGACCGAAATGCTGATAGTGCAAGCCAATCTGATCAAAAACTACTCCCGAGTCTGTTGTGAAATCATTAATTGATATGGTTTGAACCTCAGCCATCCAATTGAATTAAATTGCTTTTAGCGCTTGATCTAAATCTTGCTTTAGATCTTCTATGTTCTCGATTCCAACAGAAATTCTTACCAAATCAGGAGATACACCTGTACTTACTTGTTCCTCTTCATTCAGCTGAGAATGAGTGGTACTTGAAGGATGAATGATCAAAGATTTAGTATCACCGATATTGGCTAGAAGTGAGAAAATCTTGGTACTTTCGGCTACCTTCTTGGCTGCTTCAAATCCTTTGTTCAATCCAAAAGTTACAATTCCACTTTTTCCATTTGGGAGATATTTGGTCGCCAAATCAGCGTATTTAGAGGATTCTAGACCAGGATAATTCACCCAGCTAACTTCATCTCTAGATTGCAACCATTTGGCCAGTTCCAGCGCATTTTCTGAGTGTTTTTGCATTCTCACTTCTAAAGTTTCCAAACCTTGAATAACTTGAAAGCTATTGAGTGGGCTGGGAGCACTTCCCAAATCTCTCAATCCTTCTATTCTAACTCGAGCGATGAAAGCAATAGGACCCAATACATCATGATATTTCAACCCATGATAGGAAGGTGAAGGCTCTGTAAACTCTGGAAAGTTTCCATTGGAATAGTCAAAAGTCCCCGCATCAATAATAACACCTCCAATGGTTGTTCCATTTCCAGTGATGTATTTGGTTAAGGAGTGAATTACAATATTTGCACCGTGCTTGATAGGGTTTAATAAAGCAGGGGTGGCAATGGTATTGTCAACGATGAAAGGAACTTTAGCAGCTTTGGCATGCTTGCTGATTCCTTCTAAATCCAATACATCCAATTTTGGATTTCCCAGTGATTCTGCAAAAAATGCTCTGGTATTGGGCTGAACTGCTTTGGAAAAGTTTTCAACATCATCGGGATCAACAAATGTTGTGGTGATTCCAAATCGAGGTAAAGTGTTGTTCAGCATGTTAAAGGTACCTCCGTAGAGACTACTGGAAGCTACAATGTGATCTCCTGTTTTGAGTAGGGTCATTAGTGTTGTGGCAATGGCAGCCGTCCCTGAAGCAGTAGCTACTGCCGCAACTCCACCCTCAACTGCAGCCAATCGCTGTTCGAGTATGTCGTTGGTTGGGTTGTTCAATCTGGTGTAGATGTATCCCGATTCGGTCAATGCAAACAAATTTGCTGCATGATCTGAGTCATTAAATACATAAGAAGAAGTTTGATAAATTGGAACGGCTCTGGTTCCTTGTGTTTTAGTCACATCATGACCGGCATGAAGTGCATTGGTTGCTAATTTTAGGCTCATAATTTAAAGGTGTTTTTAATTTGATTTAAATAGTCTAATTTTTCCCAAGTAAAAAGTTCAACGGTTTTTTCTACCCTGCCGCTGTAGGGTGATTCGAAGATCTTTTTGATTTCTTTAGGCTGTCTTCCCATATGTCCGTAAGCGGCTGTTTCTTGGTATATGGGGTTTCTGAGTTTGAATCTTTTTTCGATGGCATAAGGTCGTAAATCAAAAATTTCGCCGACCTTCTCTGCAATTTCAGAATCAGAGAGTGATAATGTGGAGGTATTGTAAGTATTGATATTAATAGAAGTAGGCTCCACCACACCGATAGCATAACTCAACTGAACCAATATTTCTTTGGCCACACCAGCAGCTACAAGGTTTTTGGCAATGTGCCTCGCTGCGTAGGCAGCACTTCGGTCTACTTTGCTTGGATCCTTTCCACTGAAGGCTCCGCCTCCATGGGCACCTTTTCCACCATATGTATCGACAATGATTTTTCTTCCTGTCAATCCTGTATCTCCGTGAGGACCACCAATGACAAACTTTCCAGTGGGATTAATGTGAAAGGTAATGTCGTCATTGAATAGTTTTTGGATGTGATCAGGCTCTTTATCGATGACTCTTTGAATTGCAATATTGATGATGTCCTTTTTAATTTTTTTCAACATCTTTTCATCATCTTCCAAAAATTGATCATGTTGTGTGGATACGACAATAGTATCAATGCGTAAGGGTTGTCCCTCATCACTATATTCTATGGTAACCTGTGATTTCGAATCTGGGCGCAAATAGGTAATTTCGTTGTTTTCTCTTCTCAAAGATGCCAGTTCAATCAAGATTTTGTGTGATAGGTCTAGGGCAAGAGGAATATAGTTTTCGGTTTCGTTGGTTGCATAACCAAACATGATTCCTTGATCTCCTGCTCCCTGATTTTCCTTTTCAGCTCGATCTACTCCTCGATTGATATCCTGTGACTGTTCGTGTATCAGTGATATGACTCCACATGAGTTACCACTAAACTGATACTCATCTTTGGTGTAACCTATTTTGTTAATGGTTTCGCGTGCAATACTTTGGACATCAATGTAGGTATTGCTCTTCACTTCACCCGCCAAAATAGCTTGTCCTGTAGTTACTAGTGTTTCGCATGCTACTTTGCTATCTGGATCAAAGGCAATAAAGTTATCCAGTAAGGCATCGCTTATCTGATCGGAAACCTTATCGGGGTGTCCCTCGCTAACAGATTCGGAAGTAAAAAAATAAGACATATAAGTTGCTTTGTGGGGGATTTGACATAGATCGTCTTAAAGCAACACTGCTTTAGCATTTTTTTAAGAGGTTGCAATCAGTCAAATCCTTCCTCGTTTGTTTTGCAAATGTATTACTAATTTTTTAAACGATAAAAATTTTTTTAGTTGTTTACCGTTGAAATTTATCAAAAATGGACTCAAGCCTAAAAATCAATCGCTATCGAGGCAGTAAAAACAAAAAAGTAATTATCTTACAACCACTAAAATTGAATTAATGTATTTCGCAATTGCGGGTAATATTGGTGCAGGAAAAACAAGTTTGGCTGAACTGCTTTCAAAACATTATGGATGGGAAGCTCTTTTCGAAGATGTCATAGACAATCCATATTTGGATGATTTTTACAATCATATGGAACGCTGGTCTTTCAATCTTCAAATCTATTTTTTGAACAATAGGTTTCGTCAATTAAACAATTTAAAAAATTCAGATAAGAATTTTATTCAAGACCGAACCATCGACGAAGATGCACATATTTTTGCACCTAACTTGCACGCCATGGGATTAATGAATCAGAGGGATTTTAAAAATTACAAATCTTTATTTGAACTCATGCAATCCATGATTAAAGGTCCAGATTTACTTATCTATTTGCGAAGTAGCATACCCAATTTGGTACATAAAATTCACAAACGAGGTCGAGAATATGAAAATTCTATCAGCATTGAATACCTCAGTCGATTGAACGAAAGGTACGAGGCTTGGATCTCTACCTACGACAAAGGAAAGCTTTTGGTTATTGATGTAGATGAAATTGATTTTGTTGAAAACAAAGAAGATTTAGGCATAATTATTCAAAAAATCGATGGTGAATTAAATGGCTTGTTTTGAAGTTGCGCTGAACTTCTATTTTTTCCAAAAAACCATTGTGTCTTTATAGGCTTTGTAATCTTTTTTTATCCGAATGGTTTTATTACTTTTGAAGCCATTAAAAAACCATTGATTCATGAATTTAATAATAGATTTTTTACCTGCATTTGGACTTGTAGGCTTATTGTTTGTTTTTGTAAAAAATAACTGGATTGCTAAGCAAGAAATTGGTAACGATAAAATGGCTAGAATTGCCGATAATATTGCCAAAGGAGCTATGTCTTTTTTAAAGGCTGAGTACAGGATCCTCTCAATTTTCGTTGTCTGCCTGGCCATACTACTGTACATTAAAGGTAGTAATGAAGAAGGATCTCATGGAATGGTTGCCCTGTCGTTTGTTGTGGGCGCTATTTGTTCGGCATTGGCAGGTTTTATTGGTATGCGAGTAGCTACCAAAGCGAACGTTAGGACTACTAATGCCGCAAGAAAATCTCTTGGGAGAGCCTTAGAAGTTGCTTTTACTGGAGGTTCTGTTATGGGCCTTGGTGTTGTTGGCTTGGGCGTTTTGGGTCTTAGCGGCTTGTTTGCTATTTACCAAGGTATCTGGCCTGGAGCTGCCAACCTAACTACAGTTCTTAATGTACTTACGGGTTTTTCAATGGGAGCTTCTTCTATTGCATTATTTGCTAGAGTTGGTGGAGGAATTTATACCAAAGCAGCTGACGTAGGAGCAGATTTAGTTGGTAAAGTTGAAGCGGGTATTCCAGAGGATCATCCCCTTAATCCTGCGACCATTGCTGATAATGTTGGAGACAATGTAGGAGATGTAGCCGGAATGGGAGCCGATTTATTCGAGTCCTACGTAGGCTCTATTATTGGTACCATGGTTTTAGGGGCTTTTATTATTACACCTGATTTCGGTGGATTAGGAGCTGTTTATCTTCCTCTAGTTTTGGCAGCACTAGGTATCATAATATCTATCATTGGTACTTTTTTTGTTAAAGTTAAAGAAGGTGGAAATCCTCAGACTGCTTTAAATATAGGTGAATTCGGATCTGCCGGTTTGATGGTGATCGTTTCTTATTTCGTAATCAATATAATGATTCCAGAATCAACACAAGGTTTACCCTCTGGTGCTTTCGGAGTCTTTTTAGCTACAATTTCTGGCTTAATTGCTGGATTAGGGGTTGGTAAAATTACTGAGTACTACACAGGAACGGGAACCAAACCAGTTTCTGGCATAGTTCGCCAATCGGACACGGGAGCGGCTACCAATATCATCGCTGGTTTGGGAGTGGGAATGATGTCAACCATGATTCCTATCCTTTTGATTGCGGCAGCAATATTGATTTCTCACCATTATGCTGGCCTATATGGTATCGCTATTGCTGCGGTTGGAATGTTGGCCAATACTGGGATACAGTTAGCAGTCGATGCCTACGGTCCGATCTCAGATAATGCTGGAGGAATTGCCGAAATGGCCGAGTTGCCTGCCGAGGTAAGAGAGCGAACTGATAAATTAGACGCTGTTGGAAATACCACTGCAGCGATTGGAAAAGGTTTTGCTATTGCCTCTGCTGCCCTAACGGCATTGGCTTTATTTTCTGCATTCATGCAAGTGGCCAACGTTACTGCAATCGATGTTTCAAAACCAAAAGTAATGGCTGGACTGTTGGTGGGAGGTATGTTACCTTTTGTATTTTCTGCATTGTCTATGAATGCTGTTGGACGTGCGGCCATGTCCATGATTGAAGAAGTAAGAAGACAATTTAAAGATATTCCTGAATTAAAAGCTGCGCTAGAGATAATGCGAAAATATGATGCTGAAATTTCCAAGGCAAATGATAAAGACCGTGCCATTTTTGATGCAGCAGATGGTAAAGCAGATTACGAAAAGTGTGTCGAAATTTCTACAAAAGCATCGATTAGAGAAATGGTAATGCCTGGACTTCTAGCGATATTGGTACCAGTATCTGTTGGCTTATTGGGTGGTGCTGAAATGCTTGGTGGATTACTTGCCGGAGTAACCACATGTGGTATTTTGATGGCCATTTTCCAGTCTAATGCTGGAGGTGCATGGGACAATGCAAAAAAGATGATTGAATCTGACGGCAGAAAAGGGTCTGATGCTCACAAGGCTGCAGTTGTTGGCGATACAGTAGGAGATCCTTTTAAGGATACTTCTGGTCCTTCATTGAATATTCTTTTAAAGTTAATGTCTGTTGTAGCTTTAGTGATAGCTCCAACGGTGGCGCTCGAAGAAGACGCAATGGGTCAGCAAATCGAAAAAGCAGAACACTCCATCTCGATTGACAAAGAGGAAAATAGTGATATAGCTGATAACAGTGTTATTCGTTTTGAAGATTTTATTGAAAAATAAATATTCATAACATTTATCAAGCAATATTCTAGAGCCAGCAAAACGAATTGCTGGCTCTTTTTATATCCTTAACTTAAAACTAAATAATTTCTTAAAGTCTGAATTTTCTATCAGAAAATTGATCACCAATAATTGCCAAGTAATCTTGGCGATGGTATGGAATAAAGGAAAGAGAATTGCCTTATTTAAGGTACATGACTTTTTTTACTGCTTTTATTACATCTTCGCTGTTGGGCAGCCACTCAGCTAACAATACTGGAGAATAAGGAGCTGGGGTATCAGCTGTGTTTATTTTCTCAACAGGAGCATCCAGAAAGTCAAAAATTTGATTTTGAACCTGATAGGTAATTTCTGTAGAAATATTTCCAAATGGCCAAGACTCTTCAAGGATAACCAATCGATTGGTTTTTTTAACAGAAGTAAAAATGGCTTCATAATCCATAGGGCGAATGGTTCTCAGATCAATGATTTCACACTCAATTCCTTCTTTTGCTAGTGACTCAGCAGCAGCGTATGCGACTTTAATAATTTTACCGAAGGATACTATGGTAACATCGCCTCCTTCTCTTTTGATATCGGCAACTCCAATTGGAAGTGTGTATTCACCCTCAGGCACCTCACCTTTGTCACCATACATTTGCTCAGACTCCATGAAAATAACAGGATCATCATCTCTGATTGCAGATTTCAAAAGTCCTTTTGCATCATAGGGATTGGAAGGTACAATTACTTTCAATCCAGGACAATTGGCATACCAGCTTTCAAAGGCTTGAGAATGAGTAGCAGCCAATTGACCCGCAGATGCAGTCGGCCCTCTGAAAACGATAGGGCAGGGAAATTGTCCACCAGACATTTGACGAATCTTGGCAGCGTTATTAATGATCTGATCAATTCCTACCAGAGCAAAATTAAAAGTCATGAATTCGATTATTGGACGGTTTCCTGTCATGGTAGACCCCACTCCTATCCCAGCAAAACCGAGTTCGGAAATTGGGGTGTCTATCACTCGTTGATCACCAAATTCATCCAACATTCCCTTGGAGGCTTTGTAAGCGCCATTATATTCTGCTACTTCCTCACCCATCAAGTAAATGGATTCGTCCCTACGCATTTCCTCTGACATAGCTTGGCAAATGGCCTCTCTGAATTGAATCGTTTTCATTAAATTAATTTTTGAGTGACAAATTTAATTAAATGCTGAATGATAAGCGGATATAGTAGGCATAATTTTCAATTTAATGGAACACAAAAACTTGTGTTTTGTACTGAATTGCCTTTTAATTTATTAATTTGGCATTGTAGTCTTTATGAAATTAATTCAATTAAACATCAAGGGTATTTCCTACAGCGAAACGCAAACGGGTGCCTATGCACTTATTTTGAGTGAAATAGACGGTAGCAGGAGACTACCCATAATCATCGGCGGATTTGAGGCACAATCTATCGCCATTGCTTTGGAAAAAGAACTAAAGCCAAAACGTCCTCTAACCCATGATCTCTTTAAAAATTTTGCTGAAAGATTTAATGTATATGTAAAACAAGTGATCATTCACAAATTGGTCGATGGTGTTTTTTACTCAAGCTTAATATGTGAAAGGGATAAAATTGAAGAAATCATTGACGCTCGAACTTCGGATGCAATTGCCATGGCACTTCGATTTGGTGCCCCTATTTTCATTTATGACTCAATCCTTAAACAAGCAGGATTCGATGAGAGCACCATGAAAGATGATAAAAATAATAAAGGAGGTGAAAATTGGATACAAAATTTTGTTGAAGAACAAAGTAAACAAAAAGCTGTCCCAAACGATTTGAAAAAACTTTCTATCTCAAAACTTAAATCCTTACTGGATAAATTGGTGAATCTGGAGGATTATGAAAAAGCAGTCAAAATTAGAGATGAAATTTCAAAAAGAGAGTCCAAAAAATAACTGTTAATTTTTTTTTGAAAACTATTTGTTTTTCAAAGCCATGAATTCTTGTCTTGCATTACTTTTGAACTATACATAAAAAAATGCAACAGTACTTAGATCTTGTTCGTTACATCCAAAAGGAAGGAGTGAGCAAAACAGACCGAACTGGGACGGGAACCAAAAGTGTTTTTGGCTATCAGATGCGTTTTGATTTGGCAGCAGGATTTCCACTAGTTACAACCAAAAAAATTCACGTTAAATCTGTTATTTATGAATTGTTATGGTTTCTGAAAGGAGATACTAACATCAATTATTTGACAGAAAACGGAGTGAAGATTTGGAATGAATGGGCTGATGAAAAGGGAGATTTAGGTCCAGTCTATGGACATCAATGGAGGAATTGGAATAATGAGGGCATTGACCAAATCAAGGAGGTAATCCAAGTTTTGAAAACCAATCCTGACAGCAGACGTATGCTTATTTCGGCGTGGAATCCGAGTGTAATGCCAGATACTTCCGTATCGTTTTCAGAAAATGTTGCTAATCACAAGGCGGCCTTACCTCCCTGTCATGCCTTTTTTCAATTTTATGTTGCCGATGGAAAGCTTTCATGCCAACTTTATCAGAGAAGTGCAGACCTATTTTTAGGGGTTCCATTCAACATTGCTTCCTATGCATTACTGAATATGATGATCGCTCAAGTGTGTGGATTTGAACCTGGCGAATTTGTTCATACCTTCGGAGATGTTCATATTTATTCCAACCACCATGAACAACTGCAAGAGCAAATTAATCGTGATCCTAAGCCACTACCCAAGATGATCTTAAATCCTAAAATCAAAAATATTTTTGATTTTAAGTATGAAGATTTCACACTCACAGGCTACGATCCACACCCTCTGATTCGAGGAAAGGTAGCCATTTAGTCAAAAGTTAGGATATTTTTTTTAAAGTGCTAATCAACTGATCAATGTCTTGATCAGAGTTGTAAAAGTGAAAGGAAAACCGAAGGTATTTCCCCCTAAAAGAAGCTCTGATATTTTGGGCTTCCAAACTTTTCAGTAATCTTTCATCTGCAACAATACTGACAATAGAGCTTTGAGAGGGTCGCTTAAAAAATTCAGGAGTCCTACCAATATTAAGTAGTTCTTCTCTTAATCTTTTACACAGTATTTTGTTTTTTTTAACCATTTGCTCGAAGTCATTGGATTTTAAAAAATCCATAGCGAAAACCAGTGAGGCTGCACCAAGGATATTAAAATGACCTACAAAGACTTTATTATAAAAACTCTCTTCGGTTTGACCTGTTAATTCAAAAAAATGATCTGAGAGGGCTACAAAACCATTTCCAAAACCTGCCAATAACCATTTGTAACCGCTACACGCAATGGCATCAAATGGTGAAGTAGAGAAATCGAAAAGTTCACTTCCAATGTGTTGTGTGGCATCTCCAATGATTAACAATTGAGGATATTTATCTTTGAGAGATTTGAGAAAATCAAAGTTTATTTTAAGACCACTTGTATATTGAACGATACTGATTATTAATGCGTCAAATTTATTTTGAGCTAATGCTTCAGCAATTTTATCTTCCAAATGTTCCTCAATAGGTATTGAAAAGTGATTGAAATCTCTTTCTTCAATGGCATCTACTAAAGAATGATAATCATCGTTGAGGAATAAAATATTACTTCCTTTCTTGAGACTGTCCAAAACATATCGAATACCTATGGTAAAATTAGAAACCAAATAAGTTTGTTCTCTTTTGGATCCAATGAAGTTGGCAATACTTTGATGGGTTTGATCTAGACGATTGTAGGCATCGATTTTAAATTGATCACCATTGAGCAAATAATCTTGTTCGATATTGACTCTATGATCAAATAAGGATTGAGACATCAAGCCAACATAGGCTGTATTCAAATAAGCAGTTGATTTCAGCAATGGGAAATCGTTTCGAAAGCTCATAAGTAAATTAGAAAACGTACATTTGCTTCAAAATTAGTCTATTTCAATAAAATTTAAAGACAATTTTCTTAATAAGTACAAAAGCAAAACACTCCTCCCATTAATACTATGAATCTAAAAGGAAAAGGGGAAGCAACCAAAAACCAAACACATAAAAGCAGTGGGTTGCATCGAATAAATAATTCCACTAAACCGAAATATCAGAAAGTAACACTCATCGCAGCTATGGACGAAAACCGTGTTTTGGGAAAAGACAATCAATTAATATGGCATTTACCTGAGGACTTAAAACGATTCAAACGTTTGACTACAGGTCATGCCATCATCATGGGAAGAAAAACATTCGAATCCTTACCCAAAGCCCTACCCAATCGCCACAATATAGTGGTAACAAGAAATAAAAACTATTCTAGAGAGGGCATCAGTGTTTGCCATAGTTTGGAAGAAGCCATTGAATGTGCTTTTGAGGATCAACAGCCTTTCGTTATTGGAGGAGGTCAAATATATGAACAAGCACTTGAAATGGCCTCCGTGATTGAGTTGACAAAAATTCACGCTCAGTTCGATGGAGACGTTTTTTTTCCTGAAATCAATCCACAAAAATGGAGTATCGAAAAAGAGGAACGAATGAGAGGAAATGATTTTGAATATTCTTTTATAACATACAATAAAATATAACTCTTTATGAAAGCATTTGTATTTCCAGGACAAGGCTCACAGTTTCCAGGTATGGGAAAAGATTTGTTTGATCGATTTGAAATCGCCAAAAAAATGTTTAAAGCTGCTGACGAAATTTTAGGTTTTAAGCTTTCAAAAATTCTTTTGGAAGGGAGTAAAGAGGAGCTTCTGCAAACCCGAGTCACTCAGCCAGCTATTTATCTTCATTCTGTCGCTAGTTTTGAGGTTATGGAAGGGGAAGTTCAACCCACATCTGTAGCCGGTCACTCTTTGGGTGAGTTTTCGGCTTTGACAGCTGCAGGTTCAATCGATTTTGAATCGGGGCTTAAATTGGTTTCTCAAAGAGCAGAAGCCATGCAGAAAGCCTGTAATGTCAGTGAAGGAACTATGGCTGCTGTATTGGGGCTTGAGGATCGTAAAGTGGAAGAAATTTGTGCTCAAACATCAGGTGTAGTAGTGGCTGCAAATTATAACTGTCCAGGACAATTGGTGATTTCGGGAAGTATCGAATCTGTTACATTGGCCTGTGAAGCTTTAAGAAATGCTGGAGCGATAAGGGCTTTGGTACTTCCTGTTGGGGGTGCTTTTCATTCCCCTCTGATGGAACCCGCCAAAACTGAACTTGCTGAAGCCATAGACACTACAATATTTTCTGACCCCATATGTCCAATTTATCAAAACGCAACTGCTCAAGCTGTCAGTGACCCTGTTGAGATTCAGAAAAATTTAATTGCCCAATTAACTGCTCCTGTCAGATGGACACAGAGCATTAATGCAATGATTGAAACAGGAATATCAAGTTTTATCGAGGTAGGGCCAGGAAAAGTATTACAGGGATTGATCAAGAAAATTTCTCCCAATGTGACAACGTCAGCAGCAGAAATCTAGTTGCTTATCCCAAAAAACGCTTGATTACAGTGGTCACAAAATCAATTTGATCATCGGTCAATTCTGTATGCATCGGCAAAGAAATTACTTCGTTGACGACTTGAAGTGTCACCTGAAAATCTTCTGCTTTATAACGTTCACTGGTGTAAGCTTTTTGTAAATGTAATGGTATAGGATAGTAAACTCCGCAAGGAATATTATTTTCGTTAAGGTGCTTTACTAGACCATCTCGGTCTCCATCAATAATCTTTAAGGTGTATTGATGATATACATGAGAGTCGCAATCTCCTTTTCTATAAGGGGTTATTAAATTAGGATGATCGGCCAAACGCTGATTATATTTTAAAGCCGCTGCTTTTCTAGATTCGTTATAAAAATCCAGATATTTTAATTTAATATCGAGTATGGCAGCTTGAACAGAATCCAGACGAGAATTCACCCCCACTACGTCATGATGATACCTGATATACATTCCATGATTTACCATTCCTCTAATGGTGTGTGCTGTTTCATCATCATTAGTGAAAATTGCTCCACCATCTCCATAGGCACCCAAATTCTTGGAGGGAAAAAAAGAGGTTGTTCCTACATGTCCCAAGGTTCCTGTCTTCATTTTGCTGCCGTTGGAAAAAGTGTAATCCGCTCCAATTGACTGAGCATTATCTTCCACAACAAATAGATTATTCTCATGTGCCAAAGCCAAAATTTCTTCCATATCTGCAGCTTGACCAAAAAGATGTACTGGAATGATTGCTTTTGTTTTTGGTCCAATGACTTTTTGAATTGACTCAATACTTATGTTAAAAGTTTGAGGATCTACATCTACCAATACTGGAGTAAGTCCTAACAACGATATCACCTCAACAGTAGCGGCAAAAGTGAAGTCAGCAGTAATCACTTCATCACCTGGCTTTAATCCCAAACCCATCAAAGCAATCTGAAGTGCATCTGTTCCATTGGCACAGGGAATTACGTGTTTGACATTTAGATAATTCTCTAAGTGTTGCTGAAAACTTTTTACTTTCGGACCATTGATGAATTGAGTCGATTCAATGGTTTCCAAAACGGATTGATTGACCTGTGTTTGAATTTGCTCGTACTGACCTTTTAGGTCAACCATTTCTATCTTCTTCATAACTTTATTTGCATTACAAAATTAAAAAAAGGAATCTGCTTTTAGCAATTGATATTAAAAACTATTTTTGGTAAGATGTTATTTCGTTTTACATACAATATAATATTGCAGCTCTCCTACCCCCTATTGATTTTCTTGGGGGTTTTCTCAGAGAAGCTTTCTCTTTTCACTTCAGGCCGTAAAGAAATTTTCGAAAGATTGAAATCCAAAAAAGTAAATGAAGGAGATTGGGTTTGGTTTCATACTGCCTCTCTTGGGGAGTTTGAACAAGCAAGGCCTTTGATTGAAAATTACAAAAAGTCTTTTCCGAAACATCAGTTATTACTCACTTTCTTTTCTCCCTCAGGCTACGAAGTTCAAAAGCACTTCGAGCTGGCAGATTGTATTTGTTATTTAGCCTGGGATACTCAAAAAAACGCTAACCGATTCTTGGATTTTTGCAATATAAAACATGCTTTATTTGTTAAATATGAGTTTTGGCCTAACCATCTTAGAGGTTTATCGAAAAGAAAAATTCCTGTTTACTATGTTTCAAGTATTTTTAGACCTCAACAACTCTTTTTCAAAAAATACGGAAGGGACTACAGAAAACTCCTTTACGGTGTAAATCATTTTTTTGTCCAAAATGAAGAATCAATATCTTTACTCAATTCCATAGGAATTCATCAGGTAACTTTAAGTGGTGATACCCGAATGGACAGGGTTTACGACCTGGCCCAAAATCAAGAATCACTTCATATCATGGAGAAATTCATCAATCATGAGCCTTGTTTTGTATTAGGAAGTACTTGGCCAGAAGATTATACCTTGATGGATTCTTTTTTTAAAGAGTCCATGCCCTTAAAGTTAATTATTGCGCCGCATCAGGTTTCCCACCAAGCTATTGAAAATCTCGAGCAAAGGATTGAATTACCCTATGCCAAATGGAGTTCTTTTGATGAAAAAAAAGATGCTAAAAAAAGTATATTGATAGTGGACAATATTGGTTTGTTGACAAAAATATATCGCTATGCAACTTTTGCTTATGTGGGAGGCGGCATGAAAAAGAAAGGTTTACATAATGTACTCGAACCTGCCACTTACGGAATTCCTGTTATTATCGGTAAAAATTACAATACATTTCAGGAAGCCGTTTTACTTCATAAAAGAGGTGGGATTTCGAGTGTGAAATCAGCAATTGAGTTCAGAAAGACAGTAAAATTATGGATGAACGACAAAGAATTGGTAAGGAGAATGGGGGAAGATAACGCTCGATTCATTGAAGAAGGTAGAGGGGCAAGTCAAAAAATCATCGATACTATCAAAGGTTTACCCGTTGAGTAAATACTCAAATTATCTATATTTGTTTATCAACCACATATCATGAAGAAAATATTATTTCTACTGTTAATCCCCTTATCATTAGTTCAAGCCCAACAAAAAGCTGATGCTCCACTGAATGTTATTCTAATGATTGGAGATGGAATGGGTTTAAGTCAAATATCAGCGGGGATGTACGTCAATGGGAACAAAACAGTTTTGGAAGATTTTCCTGTCATTGGGCTTTCGAAGACCCACGCTACCAAAAATTTGGTTACCGATTCAGCAGCCAGCGGAACAGCAATGGCATGTGGTGAAAAAACGTATAATGGTGCTGTGGGGATCAGTGCAAAAAATATCAAACTAAAATCAATACTCGAAATTTGTGAGGAAAACGGTTACAATACAGGTCTAATTGCAACCTCAAGTATTGTCCATGCCACTCCTGCCTCTTTTTATGCCAATGTACACTCACGTAGAAAATATGAAGAAATTGCAGTTCAATTGAGTGAGAGTGAGGTAGATTATTTTATTGGCGGTGGTAAAGATTTTTTCGAAAAAAGAGAAGATGAAAGAAATTTAATCAAAGAAATGACTTCCGTCGATGTGGTGAAAAACCTTAGGACTTATAAAAAATCTACTGCAGACAGGATAGGTTTATTCACCTATGCCGGTGAGCCACCTTCTATCAACGAAGGAAGAGATCCGCTGTTGGGAGAATACCTTTCTGCAACCCTAGAAAAATTAAGCAGTAGAGAAGAACCCTTCTTTGTCTTAGTAGAGGGGTCACAAATTGATTGGGGTGGTCATGCTAATGATATTGATTACATCACTTCGGAGTTCATAGAGTTTGACAACACCATAGGAGTAGCTCTTGATTTTGCTAAAAACAATCCTAATACTTTAGTAATTGTAACAGCTGATCACGAAACAGGAGGACTAGCAGTTATTAAAGGGACTACTCAGCCTTTCAAGGTCGAAGCTAGCTTCAACACCCTAGGACACAGTGCCACTATGGTTCCTGTTTTTAGCTACGGTAATGGATCACAACTTTTTGGAGGTATTTATGAAAACACTCAGATTTTTCAAAATATGAAAAAGGCCATGAATCTAAATTGATTTATTTGGTTCTCATTTTATCAATCACTTCCTTTTCAAATTCTTCATCCTGTTCTAGAATTTCATAAAAACTTATTAAGAAATCTTTACTGCTTTCAAATTCAGAACTCAATTCAAATTGAGATTGTTGATCATCTAAGATTTGAAAAAACTGAGATTTTTTACTCAACAATTGTTCTCTGACCTCCTCTACCAGTGATTCGTCTCTTTTAAAACCCCTGTATTTTCGATCTTTAACAGAATTGATTCCTAAATTCCTATTGACAATAGCATAACTTGCATCGACCAAACCACATAAATCAAAATCGTAAGGCAAAGGATAGATTTTTTCATTCGCATAGAGCAATTTCCCATTATGTTGATAGGCAACCGAAAAATCAGTATTTCCAATCATAAATTGAAACATTGAATTTTGAATGGAGGTGATATCATCCATGGCTTTGGGATGGATGTATCTTTCAAAAGATTTACCCTCAAATCGCTCAGCAACTCTTTTATCATCTTCAATTAAAAAACCTTTAAGCTTGTGAGTTACCGTTTTTTTCTTTTTGACTTCCAAGAATTCTATATTAACCATTCTGGTTTTGAAGTGATAAGGAGATATTTTTTCGTAAAACTTGTAAGCAATAAATTCCTGGACGATGTTATCATTTTTTTCTTGCTGAAGCAGACAAGGAACAACTAATTTTAGATTTTTATTTCCCTCAAACAAGGAACCCTTGGCATTTGATTTCTTTATTTTCATTTTGATGGGAGGAAAATAACACTTAGACCTTCTAAAATTACCTCTGGCTCTTAACGAAACCTGCAAATCATTCCATTTGTTTTCGTTCCAATAAGTCATGGTTGTTTTATAATAAGTAGTATCATCGGTCTCTAACCTGATTACGTCATTAGAGTAACTTAACTTTATTTTTAAAGGGGTCTGGTCTTTGAAGAGTAAATCCGATTTTTGCTCAATTTGAGCAAAAACAGTTGATACCACTAAAAGTCCAACCAGAAAAAACATTTGCTTATTCATAATATAGTTAATAGATTTATCTAAACTAAAATACTAAAATTTGTGATAAAATATTTGTCAATAATCAATCATCGCACGCTAATCACATTATTACTGTCCCTATTAATCCCTTTTTGTGCATATAGCTTTGAAATCATCTACAATATTGATCTTACCCTGATCAGCATTGCAATTATTTTTCCATTAGTATTTGCTATCAGAGGGGCCTTTAAGAGGAGGGAAAAGGCACTTGAATTTTTAAGTCTGCATAGAGGCGCTTTAAAAACAATAGGCTACTTTTTTATGAATAGCCCCAAACTAGACGATACTGCAAAAAATGAAATTAAAATAATTTTGGACGATCTTTCCGACTCATTTTTAGATTACCTCTCACAATCAAGTTACAATACTGAAAGCATTGATCTTAAGACTCAATCGATCTTTGAGTTTATCAAAAAACACGATGAAGAAATATCAGGAGGAGTCAAACAAAAAATATTTAGGTTCATTAAAGATGTTCATGTTGCACAAGAAAACCTCATAGCTGTTCATACCCACAGAACACCAATAAGTCTCAAAGCTTATTGTTTAATATTCATTTATATGTTCCCAGTCATTTACACTCCTACCATTATCAATAAAATAGGCTTAGATAACCCATCGGGATTGACCTATTTTGTGGTTATTCTAAGTGAGTTTATACTTATCTCTCTTTATAACATACAGGACCAGATGGAATACCCTTTTGACAAAGACGGTTTGGATGATATCAAATTGGATTATTTCAGGCTTAATAGGGCATCAAAATAACCTCTCTTATATTCAATTAATTTAGATCTACTAGAGGTTTACTGGCCTAGGCTCTTCATAATAAGTCTACCCAATAAATTAAGTAGCGGTTATTTTTTACTGAATTTCGAACTTGCTTCCATTTGTTGGTGATCCTAAATTGATTAATTGTATTTGATGCCATTTGAACTTTTTTGCATATAAAGTTCATTTTTAGACATGAATCTTACATGAAAACAAACAGAATAGCATTTTTATTAAAAAAAGATTAAAATATTTTTAATATAATGTTTATTTTTAACTTAATTTAAGTAATTAAAATACATGGTGTTAATATTGTACATTACTGGGGTAATTAAAATGAATAATTAATATTAATTAGCCCCTACATTTGTATCAAATAAAATTAACAGTAATGAAAAAGTTTTTACTCTCCACATTCTTAATCTCACTTACTACGCTGAATGCCTCTGAAGTGTTGACCCTAAAAGACAGTTTATCTATTGATCGAGTTGAGGATAAAATATCTACAATCGAAGACAAAGCCCTCATTGCTATTCAGACAGAGGATTATGATTACATCGAAAAGATATTGCGTTCTGGCACAATTAGCCCAAGAATGTCTATCAATGGAAAACCTCTAATCATTCATGCTGCCATTCACGACAAAGCTGAAATGATATTATTATTAGCAACTTACGGCGCCATGTTGGTTGAACCCACTTGTGACCAAGGGAAAGATATTATGGAATATGCCATAGAAAATAAAGCGATTCACGCTCAAGCTCAAATTATACTCATAAGGGCTTAATTTATTTTATAAATAGAGAATATTTTCAATCAAAGTTTTATTCTTTTGACCTCTGTGGTTATTCGCAGAGGTTTTTTTTGCTATTTTTTTTTTATGATTTAAGTAGGTTTTGCAACTTATCTCTTCTTACTCTAAAAACACTTTCATAACGGGTGCCATCAGGGAATTCAATCTGATCGGAAATATCATCCCAGCGAAGTGAACCATTGGATCGAACCGCTAACATTTTCTTGGGTCTATATCTAAAAAATTTATCCACCGATATTTACCAATTTTAATTGCTGATGAACCCTCATACCCTCAGTAAGTTGGAGTGGAATCAGAGACCTTATCAAATTCTTTATTTAGATTCTTATTTTGTGTTATTCATATATTTTTATGGTGTGGATATCGGGTTTCATGCTTTAAAATTAAAAGGCAGCAATTATCTTCAAAGAAAGCGTTCCCTTGATTAGATTCGCTACCCAATATTATTGTATATATTTAATTTATTATAAACTCATAAAAATAAAAGAACAATCAAATGAATAGAATTCTGGTTTTTTGGATAATATTAGCAATCACATCAATAATGAATTCAAATGGGCAAGAGCAAAAATATTTTCCTTACAAACTGCCAAAGGAAAAACCAAAGATTCCTTTAAGTGTTGCTTTACATCGCAATTATGACAACTACATGGCACCCCGACCCGAAGACAACGAGTTATACTCTCAATTTAAATACACTCCTTTAAAATTTGATTATAACGAACATAACGGAACAGTGAGTAGAAGAGATCCTACAAAAGTTATTTTTGAAAACGGAAAGTATTATGTTTGGTACACTCACAGGCAAACAACATCGCCACCAAAAGGGGCAAAAGTGGCAAATGATACAATTCCATCAACCGATTGGGACTTGTCTGAGATTTGGTATGCAACCAGTGAAGACGGATTCAACTGGGTTGAACAGGGTGTTGCCGTCCCAAGACCACCAAAGCCTCAACTTGGACATCGCTCAGTTTCTACCCCTGACATTCTTAAATGGGAAGGGAGATATTTTTTATACTATCAGGGATTCAATATTCCAAGTGGAATTCGAGGAGACGATTGTCCTGTACTCATGTCATATGCCAATTCACCTGATGGCCCTTGGATTCCAATGAACCAAATCATTATCCCAAATGGTCCTGCTGGTTCTTGGGATCAATTTTCGATTCACGACCCACATCCGCTGGTGTATAAGGACAAAATATATTTGTATTACAAATCCGATTTGAACGGAAGACCCGAGAACATAAGGATGCAAGGTTTAGCAATTGCTGACAATCCTTTTGGTCCGTTTGAAAAGCACCCACTCAACCCAGTACTGAACTCTGGACACGAAACAGCGCTTTTCCCTTTTAAAGAAGGTATTGCCGCTATGATGAGTAGAGACGGCAATGAGCATAATACGATTCAATATGCTCCCGATGGGGTCAGTTTTGAAATCGCATCAATCGTAGATCATATGCCTATTGCGGCTGGTGCTTTTACCCCCGATGCATTTACAAATACGAAATATGGAAAAGGTATAACATGGGGAATATCACATTTTACCAATTATAATACTTGGTCTACCAACCATTCTATTTTGGTTCGTTTTGATTGTGATTTGAGTTTAGATCTTCATGATAAAGACATGAAAAAACATCATTCTTATCAAAAAGCAGACTTTTACTTTTCTTTAAAATTGACGGAGAAGCAGCGACAAGAACGCACAAAAAAAGACTGAGTAAATCGGAGATTAAAGCATCGTTAACGAACCGTTTTACATTGCAAAACTAAGCACTTAAAGTTCTTTGAAATCAAATTTTAGAATTTTATTAAATTTAGTTGTTTACTATATTTATTAATTAGTTTTAATTGATCTTAAAGAACTTGTCAAAACCCAGAGTGTGTTATATTAAAAAATTAGAATGAGATCCTTTTGTTTCTTATTAATTAACTTGCTCATAGGACTAAATTCCTTAGCTCAAGATACGGATGGTGATCAATTGAGTGACGATGACGAGATACTAATTGGCACTGACCCCTTGGTTTTTGAGGATAACGATTCTGATGGTGAAAGTCTTCAGGAGGTAACTTACTAATATTAGGAAATACAGTGGTGATCAAAAGTGTAATCAGAAGTTGGAACAGGACGAAACAGTGTGATCGTATGGTTTTAATGTAATTATATTAGTTGATAATTTAAAATTCCTTAATTATTAAGTGCTTATTTTGTGATATGAGAAAAATAATATCCTGTGTTTTAGGTATTTCTTTTATGGCATTAGGTTGCATTAAAAATCCTAAAAAAGCGCAAACGACAACAGACAAAAGACCCAATATACTGCTCATTGCGGTAGATGACCTAAATGATTGGATTGGCGTACTCAAAGGTCACCCCCAAGCTTTAACACCAAACTTAGACAGGCTAGCCAATGAAGGAATACTTTTTAGCAATGCACATTGTCAGGCACCAGTATGCAATCCAAGCAGGGCAAGTCTGATGACATCTCTTTACCCATCTACAACAGGTCTGTATTTTTTGAATCCTGATATTGAGCAATCCCCCATTGCGAAAAAAAATATTTTGATGCCAAAAAGGTTTCTTAATGAGGGATATTATGTAACCGGTGGAGGCAAGTTATTTCATAACGCTCGAGGAATAAATAAAAAATACGTACCCAATTATGCTGGAAATTTTGGAAACTTTGGTCCTTTTCCTGAAGAAAAACTAACTAATTTTCCAGGGCATTCGTTATGGGACTGGGGGATTTTTCCAAACGATGACACATTAATGCCGGATTACAAGCTAGCGACTTGGGCAGAAGGTGTTTTGAAAAACGAAATCGCAAAACCATTTTGGATGGGGATAGGTTTTTATCGCCCACACGTGCCCCAATATGTTCCAAAGAAATGGTTTGATTTATACCCGCTCGATTCGATTCAGCTGCCGAGGGTAATCACAAATGACCTGGATGATATTTCTAAATATGGTGTTGATATTACCAGGGATGGACATGTTTCACCCAATCACGATTGGGTCCTTGAGAACGAACAATGGAAACCATTAGTTCAGTCATATCTTGCATGTGTGAGCTTTGTAGATGCTCAAATCGGCCGAGTATTTGATGCTCTCAAAAATAGCGACCATGCTAAAAATACATATATCATACTTTTTAGTGATCATGGATTTCACTTGGGCGAAAAAGAACGGTATGCAAAAAGAAGTCTTTGGAACGACGGAACCAGAGTTCCTCTTATTTTCTGGGGGCCAAACATTTCAAAGGGAGTAAGTGAAAAGCCCGTACAACTTCTTGATATATATCCAACATTGCTTGAATTGGCTCAGATCAGTGCAGACAAACTGCACGAGGGGCATTCTTTATACAACATCCTTATGGGGAAGGAAGAAAAATGGCCGCACTATGCCAGAACAAGTTTCGGACCCGGTAATCACGCAATTATTTCTGAAAATTATCGGTATGTCCGGTATAATGATGGGACTGAAGAGTTTTATGATCGCACAACTGATCCCCATGAATGGATCAACAAGAGTAAAGACAGTAAATTTCGTGATTTGATTGAGCAGCATCGTGCATTACTTCCAAAAGACGAGCATACGGTTTTGGGTAAGGGCTCTACAGGGCACATTACCTATGAACTATCTGAATCTTCAAAAAAATAAATGAGAGACTGCTTTGGTTCTATTTCTCCAAAGACTTAAGCAGTACCCAAAAAAGTATCCTACACAAAAGAACAGCAGATACGGAAATTTGTGAGGTTTGGATGTCAAACTCGGAATTTAAACCATGAACTTTTGTTGTTGATTACTAATCATCTGTTCTTGACGCTCAATAACATCAGATTGACGCTTAGGAATTGAGAAAATTTTTTTTAGGTATATCTCCATTTTCAGCAAATTGTTAGGCAGGATACATAATACTTATGACTGAAGATATTTCACCTAGGGTAAGCAGTTCAGTAAGCACATCAAATACCAATGACCTCAGCACTCCGCAAAAGAGCCCCAACAGTTAATGATTTTAGTATATTGTTGTTTAGCAATCACCCCACAAATGCGAAAACCCCAGTAAATACTGAGGTTTCCAGACTTTGGTTAGGTGCGGGTGAAGGGACTCGAACCCCCACGCCGTGAAGCACTAGATCCTAAATCTAGCGTGTCTACCAATTTCACCACACCCGCTTAGTTAAAGGAGCACAAATATAGTCAAGTTTTCTGAAAAAAAATTTAACCAAAACAAAAAAGAAAGAATGTTTTGTACTTTTAGGGATACGTAAATTTTAGCATGAAAAAACTTATCCAAAATCATAAGCAAACCTTTATCGATCAGCTTTTAGAATTGTTAAAAATCCCTTCCATTAGTGCCGATCCTCAATATAAAAATGAGGTGAAAGAAACAGCGATATGGATTGAAAATGGACTGAAGGAAATTGGTTGTTCCAAAGTCAAAATATACGAAACTGAAGGGCATCCGGTAGTTTATGGAGAAATATTTATCTCAGAAAATGCCCCTACTGTAATGGTGTACGGTCATTATGATGTTCAACCTCCAGACCCAATAGCGTTATGGGATAGCCCACCCTTTGAACCTGTGATCAAAAAAACAGATTTGCACCCCAATGGAGCCATTTTTGCAAGGGGTGCCTGTGATGATAAAGGGCAAATGTTTATGCATCTTAAAGCCATTGAACTTTTGATGAAAAATAATGCTCTAAAAAGTAATGTAAAATTTGTCATTGAAGGAGAAGAAGAAGTAGGTAGCGATCACTTGGAGAAATTCATTACGGATCACAAAAGTATGTTGCAGTCAGATATTATTCTCATATCAGACACAGGAATCAATAGTATTGAAAACCCTGCAATCACAACTGGATTGAGAGGACTAAGCTATATGGAAGTCACAATAACTGGGCCTAACAGAGACTTACATTCTGGATTATATGGAGGAACAGTTGCTAATCCTATCAATGTTTTGTGTGACATGATCGCATCACTTCACGATGATGACAAAAAAATTGCCATCCCAGGATTTTATGATAAGGTTGAAGAAATACCCGAAGAAGAGCGTGATAAAATGAATAAAAATGGTATTGATGAAAAAAGTTTTAAAGATTCTATTGGCATTGAAGCCCTAATGGGAGAAAAGGGATTTAGCACTTTGGAACGTAGATCAATACGTCCCACCTTGGATGTTAATGGAATTTGGGGCGGATATACAGGAGAGGGGGCGAAGACAGTTATTCCCAGTAAAGCTCATGCAAAAATTTCTATGAGATTGGTACCCCACCAAGATTGGAAAATTATCAGTACACTTTTTGAAAAACATTTTAAATCAATTGCTCCGAAAGGAGTTAAAGTTGAGGTAACTACCCACCACGGAGGAGGTGCCTATGTGACTCCAACAGACTCGATTGCCTTCAAAGCTGCTGAAAAAGCATACCATGAAGTTTTCGGCATTATGCCTCACGCCAAAAGAGATGGGGGAAGTATTCCCATTGTTCCAATGTTTGAAAAGGTTTTAGGCAGTAAAACTTTATTAATGGGTTTTGGTTTTGACAGCGATGCGATTCACTCCCCTAACGAGCATTATGGAATCGACAACTTTCTTAAAGGGATAGAAACCATTGCTCTTTTTTACCCCTATTTTAACGATTTATATAAAAAATAGAGATATTAGTTTTTAAGTAAAAAAAGATCGGAAGCAATACCATCTGTCAAAAATTTTGCTGCCTTAGTAACCTTAAGAGCATTGCCATCCCAATAAAGCCTTTGGTCAATAATGTGATTTTCTGCTTGCTGCTCCAGATAATCTGAATAATGATCTCCAAAAAGCTGATTGATTTTTTTCAAAGAAACCCCCCAGGAGGTCCTCAAACCAGTCATCAAGTACTCATTAAAAGACTCGTTTGCGCTCAATTGCTCATGTATTGAGGGCAAAGTATCACGTTGTATAGATTTCAGGTATTTGATATTATTTGATGGGTTCCAACTCCTTTTTCTTTTTCCATCATAACTATGTGCCGCTGGTCCAATCCCAACATAAGCTTTACCCATCCAATAATTGATGTTGTTGATAGAATTGTAACCAGGTTTACTGAAGTTAGAAAATTCATAATTCTCAAACATGGCGTCTTCCATCGTCTCAATCAATAAGTCATATTGAGATTTAACAAATTCTTCATCCAAAAGTTCAATTTTTTTATTTATAACTTGATGATCCAAAACAGTTTTAGGTTCAACTGTCAATGCATAACATGACAGGTGTGGAGGTTCAAAAGATAAAATCCGATTCAAATTAAAATTCCATGTAGAAAGATCACTGGAGGGGATTCCATAAATCAAATCAATAGAAAAATTATTAAAAAGATGAGCCGTCCATTCTATGGCTTTGGTACCTTGTTCCGAGTTATGAACTCGATTCATCAATTTTAACTCGGAATCATATAGCGACTGAATTCCTAGACTCAGTCGATTAATCCCTACAGATTTTAATTCATTCAGGTATTCTATTGTAACATCATCAGGGTTAACCTCGATAGTAATTTCGGTATTGTCTTGAATTTTTGTTTGTTTTCCTATAAATTCAATCAAGTGCCCAATAGATTGAGCAGGGAGCAGTGATGGTGAGCCACCTCCGAAATAAATGCTCTCCAGATGATGAGGTAATTCTTCATTCCTTAATAAAAGCTCCTTTTTGAAAGCATCGAGCATATCCTCTTGATGCTTTAACTGTGTAGAAAAGTGAAAGTTACAATAATGACAGGCTTGCCGGCAAAAAGGAAAGTGAAAATAGATACCGGCCATTAACCTGATTTAATTTTTTTTGGATTTTGACTAACATAAGTCTGCCAACTGTTATAGGACTTGGATTGTTCGGGTTTTCCTTGATTGAAAAAATGACAAACCGCAGCTGCAAGACCATCGGTAGCATCAAGGTTTTTAGGCAGTTGTTTAATATTTAAGAGACTCTGTAACATTTTGGCAACCTGTTCTTTTGAAGCATTACCATTACCTGTAATGGCCATCTTTATTTTTTTTGGAGAGTATTCTGTGATTGGAACTTCACGGTACAAGCCTGCCGCCATTGCCACTCCTTGGGCTCTACCTAATTTCAGCATTGATTGAACATTTTTACCATAAAAAGGAGCTTCTATAGCGATTTCATCTGGATGATACTCCTCAATCAAACCAAGTGTTCTTGTAAAAATTTGTTGAAGTTTTAGGTAGTGGTTGTCGTATTTCTTTAACTGAAGCTCATGCATCTGTATCAGCTTCATCTGACCTTTTTCGACCCTGATCAACCCAAAACCCATTATTGTGGTACCTGGATCAATCCCTAAAATAATCTGATCGGTTATTTTCATTCAGCGGGTTGAGCACTGATCTGTATGGGCAGGGTAAACTGAGCATCAACGTAAACTCCAACATTTGTTTTGGTAGCAGGAAGTGCTTGTGGAAGGTTTGCTACTGCATTTTCTAGAGTAGACTCTAAATAAGGCAAGGCTTCCGAGATGCTATTAGACATTTCTATCTCTATTAAACTAAAGACTCCTTCTTTATCAATTTTGAGGCGTAAATCAATCGAAGCTTCAACAGGGGCAGTCGCCACAAAATTGGCTTCGGAAATGAATATCATTAAATTTTCTGAAATGAGCTCCTGAAAGCATTCCAATTGTTCTTTCTTTTCTAGAGTTTCGCATTCAGGAAAACTAGGGGCTTGATCTTTGGATGACCAAGTAGAGGCTTTTTTTATCTCCTTACTAGATACTGTAGTAGATTCAAACAACTCACAGGAACTCAATTGGAAACAAAAAAAAGAAAATGTGATAAGCAGAAATATATATTTGATTTTCATTAGTTAATATTAGTTAAATAAAATTACAAACTTTTAATTTATTAATTAATCAAACATTTTTATTTTTAATTTATAATGAATTTTACACCTAAATATTACCTATGGATTTAGTGCTTCTAATTATCGGTTTTTTATTGGTATTTCTTGGTCTAATCGGAAGTTTTGTCCCCGTCATTCCAGGCCCCATTACAGCATGGTTAGGGCTTTTAACCTTACACCAAACATCTTTTTTGGCATCCGATTTTAGGTTTTTAGTAATTACTTTTACCATTGCTATGACAGTTTTCCTCCTGGATTATTTTATACCTATTATTGGAGCAAGAAAATTTGGAGGAACCAAGGCTGGAATCATAGGAGCTACACTGGGATTAATCATTGGAATGATTTTCCTAGGTCCTTTAGGTATTTTGATTGGAACTTTCAGCGGTGCATTAATCGGAGAATTAATTCATAATTCAAAAGACAGAAAAACCGCTATCAAGGCCGCATTTGGCTCATTAATCGGATTTTTGACAGGGGTATTTTTGAAGTTTTCGGTAACCCTTGTTTTTGCCTATTACTATGTAAAAATTTTATGGGAAAGTCGCTTTTTTTAATAATTTATGAACGTCCCCCTAACTTTAAAAATTCAATCAAACCACAACACTATATTTATTTAATGAAATTGTAATGTTGTTGGAGGAATAAAATTTTAGCATACTCCTCTATTCTTTAAGCTATGGGGGATCACTTCATAAAATTACTTTTTTTCTTTTAGAAACATATTTTTCCTTGGCATAGGTAATTTCTCCAATAGGACTAATCTTAACTTTAATGGGGTTGTAGGTAAGCCAACCTGTTTTCTTCGACCCAAAATTATTAATTCTAATATAATTGGGATACTCGGTTGAATCCAAATGATTATTAAATGCTTGACGGAATTCGTAAAAATGGCTGGACAGCTTTTGAACCCTGTATAAATGTTGTGATAAAAAATCTATTGTTAGCTCTTCTAATGGATGGTCTACATCGTGAATGTTCATCAAAAACATGTCATTAATATGAAGTGCGGTTAGAATTTCACACTTTCTATTCGGAGTTTTATACAGAGGTGCTCCTGATTTTTTTCTTTTTATAAACTCCCAAAAACTAACTACTTTTTCTTTCAAAATATTCTCCTCATTCTTGTAAATCAAAACATGATGATTATTTCTCAAGTTTACATATTGATCAATATCATTTTTCAGTTTAACAGCCGAGTTTAAAGACTCTCTGATTCTCACTTTATTTACTGGTACGGGATCACCGTTTTTATTGGGTAAAAAAACTCTAGTAGTTTTCCTCCCATCGGCCTTGGTTCTAAAAAAAACCTTGTGAGGCACAAAAGAATCCCGATTCGAAAGATGAGCTTTTTTAAGTACTTTAAATACAGCATTCCTGACGTTTGCATCTACGATTTTTTCGATCTGAGTTACTGTCCTAATACTCTCCAATGGCTTTCGAATATGATAGGCGGGTTTCTCATTTGGGGAGGTTCTCTTGCCATAAATGGAATCCTTATGAAGAGAGCCTCTTGGTGAGAAACTTCTTTGGCTTATTGTAAAATTCTTTTTTTTGTAATCAACTCTTCTGGTAGAATAAAAAAGATCTGATTTTTTATGAGAAACCAACATAGAGTTGAGAAAATACTTAAGCTCGTTTCTAAATTCACTGTGAGGAACGGGAAAAGGGGGCTGTTCAATCCCATATGTATATTTGTTTCGTGCAGCCAATTCTTTTAAATAGTCGATACTCCGAATGGCAGCAACATATGATTTTAAAGCATAATTTCTGTGGTCTTTGTATTTGAATTTTTCCGATGAGGTATCAATTATATTATCCAATGATAAAGCACGTATAAAATGATCGGAAGTATAATCTGAAGATACAGAAACTTTTAATGAAATTTTGGATAAAAAACAAGCTACTTCACGACTGACAAAGTTAGGGTCGTCTAATTGATTATTTATATATTTTCTTCGGTAATAACGCTTAGCAAATTTTCTAAATTTTTTGTGATTAGACGGGTAATCGTATGTATTAGAAAACAATTTTTTGGCTCGCTGAAGGACTTCTTCCCATTGGTGAGGAGCTTCCTCATTAAAATAACTGTAAGGAGATTTTTGATCCAAGTTATCAGAAAAATGGCTGAAGCAAAGGGTTTTATTCTGAGGGCTGTCATTAAGCGACACGGACCAAGGATGTATATAGACCACCTTAATTTTGTCGGTAAAGAGTAACCCCATTGGAATAGGATCACCCGTAAAGGGACAAGTACCTTTACATTCTTCCCATAGCTCCATTTTTAATAGATTGAGCTGGGTCAGGTTTTCTGAGATGGATCCTATCTTGTTGATATAACGACCTCGATTTCTAGCGACCCTCCTCTGATCCAATCGATAAATAAACCTCTGGAATTTGTTGGTCTTTAAATTGGTATTGAGCTCTGCCTTAATCTCATCTATAGCTCCATATTTATCAACGATACTATTTACTACTTTTCGAGTTTGAAAAAGAGCATTTTTCAGCAATGGATTTTTAAAATCGATAATTTCTTTGTCCTCTTTGACTCCATATGGGAATTTCTTATTGATAGAAACATCAATGGTTTGGGCTTGAACTCCATAGAGTTTTTTAATTTGAAAATCTGAAAATTGCATTTCATCTATCAAAAATTCTTGAAGCACTGGAATAAAACCTCCATGAATGTTTTCCCTGTACAGGTTTACAACTCGGTTAATTATAAACTGAATGTCATTTTCTTCAATATTACTCCATACGTTTTTTAAGCTATTCTTGACTCCTGCCAAAACCACTGAAAGCTCATAACTCACTCCCCTTTTTAGAAAAAATAGTATATTTTTTGCAGCTTTTTCGCTAATTGGAGCATATCTTTTGTCGACAGACACACTAGAAATTGCTCTAGCTTTATGAACATCCATACCCCACTTTTGACGTGCATGGTTTTCTAATTTTTCATGACTATTAAAAAAGTACAATGCATCCCAAATTTCTTTTCTTTTTGAAAAAGGCATTGAAAACCAGTCCATTCCGAATATATCTCCATCAGAAAGCCTACTATTCAATCTTGATCCGTAAATGACATCCTTATCTTTTTTATTAAAGTTTGAAGTCTTGGCATCAAGCAGCTCCCTAATTTCTTCAAAATTAAACTTACTGTTGGTCATGAAAAAGAAATAAATCTTTTCCCTTTCATTCTGAGACAATTTTTTCCCTTCTTTTTTTATGGTATCAATCCATTTATAAGCCAAAAAATCTTGGTATACTAAATTTGAAACACTACAACGTGATTTGCTAGATTCGAATGCACACTTACCTACTTTGTGTTTTTGTGAGCGAAGTGGCTTTTGATAAAAAACAGCTCCCTTAATTAGTGAATTATTCGAGGGGGATCCTATGAGTTTATCCCTAATATCATTTGTAAGTTCTGGATAATATGCAGCTTGTTTGTTCCACAATTGGTGTGCTTCGCTGACATACATTTCTCTGTCCACAAAACGGTTTCGCACCTTTACATCTGAGCTTTGATATGAAATATTCTCTTTAGGTAGGATCGAATTAAAATATTCTCCCAAAGTTTTTTTCTTTATTTTGTTTTTCAATTCAATAATTCCCGTTCGATTGGAATTTGGAATGCCCTTATAAAGCATATTAGTCTTAATATCAACATCTCTTTTTCCAAATGAAAACCCTCTTCTTTTTGACATATGATAGAAGATCCTTCCCAATTCATGAAGTGATATTTTTTCTCTCAAAGCTTTAGTTCGTAATTCATAGGGATTCAATTTCATCCAATCATTAAAGTCTTTATTTTCAAAGTAGGATGCAAAAGTTCCTCCCTGAATATCAGACTCCTTTATTGGGCACATATTGAACTTAACCAGCAATTTTATCAGAAATTTCTTACGCATTCTTTTGCGACTATACCGCAATCTTTTAATGCGATTTTGAGTGCGAATCGATCTTTTAGAGACTTCCCTTATACCTGATCCATAATTCTCCGAACCTATAGGAAACACATAGGTTCCCATAGCTTTAATCTTCATGGAATCATTATCAATGAGGGTCCAACCCAATGATCCAACATCAATAGAAAGTCCAAGTAAATTTGACATTTAATAGTAGGTTTTGTTAATTTGGGTTCAATCTTATCACAATAAGGCTAAATGCCGTAGATGAAATCTCAAATCCCACTTCGGTGGGATTTTTTTAAAAATATTTAGCTTCCATCTGTAAATGATATTCCAACAGCAGATCATAAAGACTCCATAATAATTTTTTGGAGTCATCCTGAGTGGATTTTAATTTTTCAAAATTGTCACAAGCAAATTCTAATGAAAAAGCCTTCAGCTCCTCCAAAGAGAGTTCTTTTCGATCAAGATATTTTTTTTGGTAAGCAACTTTAACAGCAGTATAATGATTGGAAACACCCAGTTTTTGAAAAATACCCATGCAAACCGACTCGTACTTATCGCTTTTTATGTCAAGAAGTTTCCTGATATCCTCACAACTCAATCCTAAAGCTATGGATTTGAGTACTGTAAGTTCTGAAGCTGAAAATTGGTCTGGGGCTTCCACCAGTGTTTGGGTTTTCATAATAAATTTAGTTTTAGGGCTTAGTCCTTGAAATCGACTCATTGTCAATGTTCGGTTACTAATACGACTTTAGTCAAATGTCGAGGAAGTTTTAATAAGTTTACATGAGGCTGTAATAATTGGAAATGATTAAGTATTTTCGGTATTATTCGGGTAATAATTGGTGGAATGATGAAAAAATAAAAGTGAGATAATTCTTACAAATCATTTAGCAAAGTGTTGCAGGTTGAGTGAGCATAATTTTTGCTAATTTTACAGAAAGTTATGAAACTATTTTTAATCACTTTTATTCTTTTAGGTCTGGCAATTGCTGGAATAGCAATAAAGATTTGGGCAAAAAAAGATGGTGAGTTCTCAGGTACTTGCGCCAGTCAAAGTCCTTTTCTCAACAAAAAAAACGAACCTTGTGGTTTTTGTGGAAAATTACCCTCAGAGCAAGATTGTCGCGCCACTAATCCTCAACATAATTAATCCCCCTTCACAAATTACTCAATGAAGGATGTAAAGCTTTCCATCAAAAAGGCAAGGATCAAAGATCAAAAAGCCTTCAACGATTTGTTTAATCACCACTGGGATTATCTTTACCATTTTCAATTAAAAAAAACGAGAAATCCCAACCTCGCTGAAGAAATTTCAATCATAACTTTCGCAAAAGCCTTTGATCGAATTGAAACTTTTAATGATCAATATGAATTTAAAACTTGGCTCCTAGCCATTTCTAAAAATATTTTCACCGATTTTCTAAGAAAAGAAAATAAAAAAATAAGTCTAACGTCACTCTCTCACCCTGATGATTTGCAGGAGCTCACTTCTGAAGACCACCCCTCTCCGGAAGAAATTTTAATCACAAATGAAAATTTAGAATCACTCTTAAACAAAATAAAATCACTTAACCCTGATTATCGAAAAATTCTGCAACTTCGTTTTTTTGAGGGTCTTTCCTACAAACAAATCAGCAAAAAAATAGATCAGCCCATCAATACCGTCAAAGTAAAACTGTTTAGGGCAAAAAATTTACTGAATAAAAAAATTAATGAAAATGTTAAGTAAATTCAGAAAACTAGGTCCTGGATTATTGTTTGCGGGAGCAGCCATTGGTGTATCTCACTTAGTTCAATCCACTAGAGCAGGTGCTGACTATGGGTGGGGACTGCTTTGGGCTCTTTTACTGGTCAACTTATTCAAATATCCTTTTTTTCAATTCGGACCTCGTTATGCACTGGCCACAGGTGAAAGCTTATTGGACGGCTATTACAAGCTTGGAAAAGTTTATTTGTGGATCTATTTCTTCCTAAACATCGCAACCATGTTTACCATTCAGACTGCAGTCACTATCGTAACGGCAGGGCTGGCCTCTAACTTATTTGATATCAGTACAAATATGATTTATTGGAGTATCGGCATCACAACCGTATGCTATGCGGTACTTCTGATTGGTCGTTACCAACTTCTAGATAAATTCATGAAAATAATAATCGTTGTCTTGACCATCAGTAGTGTAGTTGCCGTTTTGGTTGCCTTCTCCAGTGAAGGGTCCTCCGTGGGATTTACTCAGGTTTTTCCCAAAGGAAGCGGTTTGTTGTTCTTGATCGCTTTTATGGGCTGGATGCCCGCTCCCATGGACATCTCAATTTGGCACTCCATTTGGGCTTTGGAAAAAAAAAATGATCTCAAAAACAGATTATCTCTTAAGGAAGGACTTTTCGATTTTAACGTAGGCTACTTAACTACTGTATTTTTAGGAATTTGTTTTGTTGGCCTTGGAGCATTGGTAATGTTTGACTCAGGATTGGAGTTTTCAAATCAAGGTAATGTGTTTGCGGGGCAACTAATTGAATTATACACCTCAACTCTGGGAGTAGGTGCTTATGGAATCATCGCCATTGCCGCCTTTACCACCATGCTAAGCACCACTATCACTACATTGGATGCCTCTCCGCGTGCAATGTCAAAAACTTTTCAGTTGTTGTTACAAAGAAAGAACAAAGACTATTATTTACTCTGGATCTCAATTTTGGCAATAGGTACCTGCTCGATTTTTCTTTTTTTACTCTCTGAAATGGGTGTTTTGGTTCAAATCGCAACAGTACTATCTTTCATTACTGCCCCTTTTTATGCCCTCCTTAACTATCGTTTGATCACTAGTAATCACATGCCAGAGAAACATCAGCCCACAATAAAAATTAGAATTTTAAGTATTTTGGGAATTGTTTTTTTAACTGGTTTCACATTGGTCTATCTTTTGAGTCTCTGAATTTAGTTTGTATCTTTGAAAAAAAAGTTTTGGAAATAGCAGAGAGGGAAAATAAGGGAGTAGGTAAGCCAAAATGGATCCGAGTAAAACTTCCAACTGGAAAAAAATACACTGAACTCAGAAGCCTTGTTGATCAATACAAGCTGAATACAATTTGTACTTCAGGGAGCTGTCCGAACATGGGAGAATGCTGGGCTGAGGGCACAGCTACCTTTATGATATTGGGAAATATCTGTACCCGTTCCTGTGGGTTTTGTGGAGTCAAAACCGGAAGACCTGAAAATGTTGATTGGGAAGAGCCAGAGAAAGTTGCTCAGTCAATTAAAATTATGAAAATCAAACACGCTGTCATCACCTCAGTTGACCGCGACGACCTCAAAGACATGGGATCCATCATATGGAATGAAACCATAAAAGCCATAAGAAGATTGAATCCTGAGACTACTCTAGAAACTTTAATTCCAGACTTTCAAGGGAACAAGACCAACATAAACCGAATTATCGAAGCAGCTCCTGAGGTTGTTTCTCACAATCTCGAAACGGTGAGAAGATTGACTAGGGAGGTAAGAATTCAAGCTAAATACGATCAGAGCCTTGAGGTACTTCACTATCTCAAAGAGATGGGCGTTAATCGAACCAAATCAGGAATCATGCTCGGACTGGGTGAGAAAGAAGACGAAGTTTTCGAAACCCTTCACGATCTTAGAAATGCAAACGTTGAAGTAGTCACACTTGGTCAGTACCTTCAACCCTCTAAAAAACATTTGCCCGTAAAATCTTTCATCACACCAGATACTTTTAAAAAGTACGAAAGCGTTGCTAAAGATTTAGGATTTAGACATGTAGAGAGTGGCCCACTTGTAAGATCATCCTACAAAGCCCACAAACACGTCAACTAGAGGTCCTTAATTGTCCTTTCGAAAAGGATTCGCTCCTCATCAAAGACAAAATCGAGTTCAATTCTAAGACAATACAGTTTATTGCTCTTTAATTTTTGGGATAATTTGGCATAATCCTTTTCGGTTGTGAGGATTATCTTTTCTCCTGCTCGCTCAGATATCATACTGCAATCCGCATGAGAATATTGATGATGGTCTTTAAATTTCAAATGATCAAATGATTTGTACTGTTTTTTTAAATGATCGATTAAGTGACTCGGGTCCGCAATTCCAGTTACCAACAAAAAACCTTCTCCCAAAATTTTCAAATCGATACTAGCGTTTTTTTGGGTCAAAAAATCTGCATAACATATTTTGGAAAAAAAGACTGGAATATTGACATTGATCTTCTTTAAATACGATTCTTTTTGATCTTCTGATAAGTCCTCAGGTGATCTTGTAATCAATAACAAATCTGCTCTTTTAACACCTGATCTAAATTCACGAAGTTCTCCCACGGGAAAAACAAAGTCTCTAAAGTAAGGACACTCAAAAGAGGTGGTCATGATCATCAATTGGGGGCTTATCCATCGGTGTTGCATTACATCGTCTAGAATGACTTTTGTCGGGGGTAAATCCATGGCCTCAATGGCTTCCATGCCCGAGTTTCTATTTTCGGATACCACGACAACAGTCTCGGGATATCGTTCGAGAAACTGGTTTGACTCATCCCCCAAACTAGAGGCGTTGTCTTTTGGTCCCGCTACAATCAGCCCTTTGGTTTTTCGTCCATATCCTCTACTCAATGTAGCAAGGCGATCATGATCTTTTAAAATCTTAAGAAGATACATTACCACTACAGATTTTCCCGTACCACCCATAGATAGGTTGCCTACACCAATAGAAGGAATCGTATGTATTTTTGAGTAGAAGATTCCCCAATCAAATAGCTTGTTCCGAATGGCCGTCACAAAACCATAAAGAATTGAAATAGGAAAAAAAAGTAAGCGTAAATTTTTCAAGGTTTTAATAACTAAATCAAATTTAGCAAAACACATTGGGTAAGACAGGTGTAAATAGATATTTTCACTCTACATTCAGATAATATTATATTTGCATATAATAGCATTTAGATGAAGATTCATGAAATTATAGCTGTCTTGGAGCAATGGGCTCCAACGGACTATGCAGAAGATTTTGACAACGTAGGCTTGCTGGTAGGAAACAAACAAACCGAATGTACAGGAGTGCTTATTACACATGATGTTTTAGAAAATGTAATTGATGAAGCAATTGAAAATAAAAGCAATCTGATCGTCTGCTTTCATCCCATTATTTTTTCAGGATTAAAAAAATTAGCCGAACAAAATTATGTGGAGCGAGTGGTGTCAAAAGCAATCAAAAACGACCTATCTATTTATGCGCTTCATACTGCATTGGACAACCACCACAAAGGCGTTAGTTATGCTCTGGCAAGAGCTTTGGGACTAATTGACATACAGGTATTAGCCCCCAAAAAAAATACTTTAAAACAATTGTCCACTTATGTTCCAAAAGAAAATTCAGAAGAATTATTGAATAAGTTGTATCAAGCTGGAGCTGGTTCGATAGGTAATTACGACGAGTGTAGTTTTGTTACTTCTGGATCAGGTAGCTTCAGAGGAAATGAGGATTCAAATCCTCGATTGGGAAAAAAAATGATTCGAAAAATAGTACAAGAGGATCAACTCAACTTAATTTTTGAAAAACATTTGGAACATAAAATTCTCAATGCCCTTTTTGAAAACCACCCCTACGAAGAAATAGCATATGAAGTCTATGAATTAAACAATACCCATCAAAAAATTGGGATGGGAAGTGTGGGGAGATTAAGGAATGAAATGTCTGAAAAAGAATTTTTAAATCTAGTTGGGGAAAAACTAAAAACAAAATTCTTGCGTCACTCATCAATGACTGGTAATAAAATTCAAAAGATAGCGGTTTTAGGAGGTTCTGGAAGTTTTGCCATCTCACATGCTAGAAGAATAAAAGCTGATGCTTTTGTAACGGCGGACCTCAAATACCACGATTTTTTTCAAGCGGAAAATCAAATACTTTTGATCGATGCTGGGCATTATGAGACAGAACGTTACACAAAAAAATTGATACATGAGTATCTTATCAAAAAATTGCCTAATTTTGCAATCGCTTTATCTAAGTCGATAACCAACCCTGTAAAGTATTTTTCTAATGGCAAAAAAGAATGAGGTAACCGTAGAAGACAAACTAAGAGCTCTTTACGATTTACAACTAATAGATTCTCGTGTTGACGAAATTCGAAATGTGAGAGGTGAACTTCCACTCGAAGTTGAAGATCTTGAAAATGAAATTGCAGGTTTAGAAAAAAGATTAGAAAACTTCAACCAAGAAGTGAGTGACTTTGACTTTCAAACCAAGGAACAAAAAAACAATATTGAAGTCGCCAAAGAGGAATTCAAAAAGTACGAAGAAAACCTAAAAAATGTTAGGAATAACAGAGAATACAATTCAATTGTAAAAGAGCAGGAGTACCAAGAACTTGAGATTCAATTGGCCGAAAAACGCATCAAAGAATTTGCTGCAAAAAAAGAGCTCAAACTGGAGGCCATTGCACAACTGGATGAAAAACTTAAGGAGCGTAAAAAGCACCTCAAGGCCAAAAAAGGAGAACTTGACGAAATTCTCAAGGAAACTGAAAAAGAGGAAAGCCTCTTGGCTAAAAAAGCAACCGAATTTCAAACCAAGATTGAAACACATCTGTTCGATGCTTATCAAAAAATCAGAAAAAACGTCAAGAACGGATTGGCTATTGTACCTATCGAAAGAGGTGCTTCTGGGGGGTCATATTTTACAATTCCTCCTCAGATTCAAATGGAAATAGCTTCGCGACAAAAAATAATTACAGACGAACACAGTGGTAGAATCCTTGTTGACTCGGATTTAGCAAACGAAGAAAAAGAAAAAATGGCATCCATTTTTTCTTCCAAAAAGTAGTTTAAAGCAAAGGAAACTCATCCGAGTATTTATCGCTTTCTTTTTTCATTATAGAATTTTTATCGACAGTATTCATAGGTTTTCAAACTGGCTGTAGCTTTATTTTTCTCCCATCACCACCAAAGTCCCCTTCCAATTTTCTTTTGCTCCAATATTCCGGGATGATACCTTTTTAAATCCAGCTTTTGAAAAAAATTCAATCCATTTTTTTTGGGGATACAATTGCATAATATTCACGCCACAATCCTCTGGCCAAGAATGACAAGAAGTGTTTTCAAAATAGAAGTCAATCCCCATTACTAACCTTCCTCCTGGGTTGAGCCATGTATTAAAAATATTTTGGATCAAAGCATCGGGTTGCTCCACATAATAAAAAACCTCCATCGAATGTACCACATCAAAAGGCTTCACAGGGCTCCATTGCCTGATGTCTTCACAAAAATAGTTACCACCAGGATCTATGGATTTAGCCTTTGCAATCATGTGTTCTGATCCGTCTACTCCAGCAGCATGATAACATTCTAGGTGATCCAATATTTTTCGTACCACCCAACCATTGCCGCAACCAGCATCCAAAAAACTGAATTTTTTCAGATCAGTTGTTACCCATTCCAGCATTGCTTTGACTGATGCAGTATGACCTTCTGCCATTTTCTGGTCTCGTCCGCTCAAAGCCCAATCACCAAAAACATTTATTGGATTTTTTTTCATATCAATAATATTGGATTTCAAGATAAAGTTACAACATCATCTGAAAAGAAATTCATCAAAAAACTGTCTAAAATTGGGGTAAAAAAAAGAGCCCCTTTAATCGGGGCCCTTTTCTAAATCAATTCAATCGGTTACTAATAACCTGGATTTTGCTCTAATGCAGCATTTGAATCTAACTCAGCTTGTGGAACTGGAAACAAGACATGGTGAGATTTAGCATTTACTTTTCCTCTGGCTTGAGCTCCAGAGATAAAGGAACCATGACGAATCAATGATCTTCTCCTATGACCTTCAGCGTGAAATTCCCATCCTCTTTCAACAAGAATTTGATCTCTCAAAGCCTCTTTAGTTGGATAGTCCGCAAGATTATAATCAGGTGCATTAGATCTACTTCTAACCTGATTGAGTAAATCAATAACTTCCTGAGAAGGGCCATTCAATTCATTCAAAGCTTCTGCCCTGTTCACCAAAACTTCTGCATACCTCAAAATGGGCATATCATTTCCATGACGAGGACCTAATCCATTAGGGTCAGGAGTAAACTTAACTGGTCTGGGATATTTCTTCTCAACTCCAGCAGTAATAGGATCATTCATTAGATCAACAAATTCTCCATTTTTATTGATGTAGGATTTCAATATCCAACCGAATTTACCATTTGGTGGATCATATTCATTGGCCCTACGGTCATCGGCATGAAATGAGTTGACAAACCATCTCCACAATTGAAACTGGGCTCCATAATTTACTTGACCTGTCTGATATCCAACGGGATAAGCATGAGGCGTGTAGTTCCAAGCGAGTGCTTGAATGGGTGCTGTTGCAAGAGATCCAAAAACGAAAATCATTTCAGCATTTTGTTCATTTTCTACTGAAAATACACCTTCTACATTAGGAAATAAACTATGTTTTCCTACATCCATTACTTGTTTGTTGGTATCGGCTGCCTTTTGCCACTGTTTGGTATCGAGATAAAAACGACCCAACAAGGCCAATGCAGCTGTCTTTGTCGCTTTTCCATAAACATCTGGTTCAACAGGAAGATCTTGTGCTGCAGCGATAAGCTCACTTTCAATAAAAGACTTTACATCCGCATCACTCGCCCTCGAGGGCGTAAGGTTTAACTCCCCAGTTGTAATCAGTGGGATGGGTCCAAAAAAGTCGTAAAGCAATACATAATTGTAAGCCCTTAAGAAAGTAGCTTCTGCTTTCAGGGATGCAATTTTGCTTGCTGGAAGTGAGGTTACGTTATCAATGTTGTCCAATATTGAATTGGTTACTCCAATTGCACCGTATTTATCCCTCCAAATATTTCGGAAGAAATTGTTACTGGGATTCCAATTGAATTCAGCAAAGGTAGCCGCTGGTGCAGCATATCCCCCTCCTCTTTCGAGCATTAAATCAGACGTCCATTCCCCAAAGGTAAACCATTCCTCCCTATAGTTGGGTCTGGACTTCCTATATGCCGCGGTCAAAGTTGCGTTAATTCCACTTTCACTTGAAAGAAAAGCGGTGGGTTCGTATTGCGTAAATACTTCTTCTTCCAAGAAATCCGAGCAAGAAAAAGTAATTAAACCTGTAAATATTATAATATATTTTTTCATTTTATTAAGCTTAAAAGTTCAACTTACATCCAATTCTTATTACCCTTGCCAAAGGATAATTTGCAAAATCCGCTCGAGAAACTCCTGTTCCATCAGAGTTACCATCTGGATCAAACCCTACATAATCTGGAGCTATTGTCAATAAGTTTTCTCCTGATATGTAAACATTACCTGACTTGATAAAATCCACGTTTGCTAGTGGTAGATTGTAGTTTAGAGTAATGTTTTTCAGCCTAACGAAAGAGGCATCTTGAACGGTATAGGTATTTACTTTATTTTCACCATCGGAGTATGCTGTGTAGTTCACACCTGATGGATAAGCAGCATCTGTGTTTGATGTTGTCCACCTGTCAAGATAATGAATGGCCAAGTGATTTCTCTCCTTATTAATGGGATAAAGGGACTCTGCTGCAAGGTTACTGAAATTCTCAATTCCTTGAACACCTTGAACATAAACTTCAAGGGTAAAATCCTTGTACCCAAAGCGGTTGGTAATTCCAAAAGTTATATCAGCAAAAGGATCACCTAAAATAACTCTGTCATTACCGTCAATTTTATTATCGCCATTTTGGTCTCTAAATATTGGATGTCCTGGCAGCGCATTAGGCTGTGCAGAATTTGCAATATTGTCTGATTCCTGAAAAATTCCATCAATTTCATATCCGAAGAAAGATAAAATTGGTGAGCCCTCACGAGTAATTCTGTAATTTCCTGAAAATCCAAATCCACCAGAAATTACCTCTGCCGCAAAGTCAGGTAATTGAACCACTTCATTGTTTAAGAATGAAAAGACCAAATCAGTATCCCAAGTCCAATTTTTATCTACATTTCTTGAACTAAAAGAAAAGTCAACTCCAGAATTTTTTACCTGTCCAAAATTGGTTCTAACAAATTGAAATCCTGTTGTAAATGGAACTGGCTGTTGAAACAACTGATCATATGTGTTCCTGTCAAAATAATCAATACTTCCAGAAAAACGATTATTTGCTAAGGAAAAATCAACCCCAATATTGGTTTCTTTTGTTGTTTCCCATTTCAAATCTTGGTTGGCAATTCTTGCAGGTACAGCTCCTGAAACAGTAGTTCCTCCCAATATTGCATTACTGCCAGCCTGAAAAGTAGTAATCGTTTCAAAATTTTGAATCCCTTGATTTCCAATTTCACCATATCCAACCCTAAGTTTTAATTCGTTAAAAAGACTCATTTTTTCCATAAAGGGTTCTGATGAGAGTTTCCAACCGACAGAAGCCGAGGGAAAGGTTGCGTACTTATACTTGTCAGAGAATCTGGAGGTACCGTCTCGTCTAACAGATGCGGTAACCAAATACTTATCCTTGAAAGAATAATTGATTCTGGCCAATGACGATTGAAGCGTATTTTTAAATTTACCAGATTCCGCTGTTAAAGTTTCAGGATTTCCACTCTGCTGGAGGTTGGTAGTAGTAACATGGGAAAGCATGTCGGAAGCTCTAGAAAAATGTCTCCTAGTCTGATTGCTTTCATAAGTAATCCCTGCAAGTACTTTAAAATTGTGATCCCCGAACTCTTTTTCATAATTGGCAAGGTACTCACCAATGAAATATGTTCTTTCATTATTGGTTATGGAAGATCTTCCATTAACTCCTCTACCAACCTGAAATTTATCATTCTCATACAAATCACTTCTTGAATCCAATAAATTAGTTCCAAATCTTGCTGTTGCAGTCAAACCTTCAATAATTTCGTAGTCCACAGAGGCAGTAGCGTATATTCTATTTGAAGTTACTTGTCGATCCCATCCTTCTAAAATGGCCTGTGGATTTTCGATTGCAACCAAAGGATTTACATCAAAATACCCCTCTGAGTTTACCTCTGGTCCAATGGTAGGGTCGAAAAGTAATGCAGCGGCAAGTAAACCTACTCCCTCGTTGGTACCTCTTCCCATTTTGACATTATCAATTTCAGATCTGTTGATACTCAAGTTCAGATTGATGTTGATTTTATCATTTGGAGTGAGTCCATAATTGATTCTCGCATTGTACTTTCTTTCTCCTGACTCTTTGATGACTCCTTCATTTTCTAAATAATTCAGCGAAACATAATAATTTGAAGTCTCAGACCCTCCAGACATGGTAAACTGATGATTTTGTACCATGGAATTTCTAAAAATAATGTCTTGCCAGTCGTATCCTGCTCCCATGGCAGCAATTTCTGCCGGAGTAGAAAGTACATCTCCTCCTCCTGCAACATTGATATCGCTTAAGACTTGGAGGTATTCTCCTCCATTGAGCATATCAACTCTTTCATTTACATCTTGAAATCCAAAGTAATTCTCGTAAGAAATTTGCATTTCTCCAACCTTACCTCTTTTGGTAGTAATAAGTACAACACCATTGGCTGCACGTGAACCATAAATGGCTGAGGCGGAAGCATCTTTAAGTACCTCAATGGACTCTATATCATCAGGACTTAGTGAGGTGAGTGAACCTCCTGGTAGCCCATCAATAACAACAAGGACATCATTGCTTGCATTAATTGATCCAGCACCACGAATTTTGATATCAATGGCTCCACCAGGCGCCGAATCACTTTGGCTAATGTGAACACCTGAAGCTTTTCCGTTAAGAAGTTGAAGTGCATTGGTGTTGGCTCCCTTAACAAAATCCTCGCTCTTTACCTGAACGATTGAGCCTGTTAAATCTCTTTTAACCTGAGTTCCATAACCTGTAATGACAACCTCATCCAATGCATTGTCTGGACTAAGTGTAAAGTCAAAGCTAGACGAATCACCCACTAATACCTCCTTCGTTTGATAACCTACAAAAGAAATAATAATGGAAGAATCCGAATTGTTTACTTCGATGGAATAATTCCCATCAAAGTCAGTGACCACTCCATTATTGGTCCCTTTCTCGATGATGGTTGCTCCAGGTAAAGGCTGGCCATCATCGTCAGAAATAGTACCCGAAACTTGAGTCTGGGCTACTAATAGTGTTTGAAAAAACACTGACATGATAATAACTAAAAAATTTTTGTTCATAATAATTGTTTAATTAAACTAATATAAAAATTATTTAATATATATTTTTTGTATAGGGCAGCTTGTAAATCATACCCTTGAAGTTTTACACGGTCAATTGATATTTAGTCTCCGATCAATATGCCTTAGCAAAAAAATTTGACGAAAGAAAAAATGTGGAATGAGTTGGAATTAGCTAAAATGATTGGGAAATAGTAGTAAGAAGTTTTTGACCCTCACTTCAGTAAATGATAATAAGGCTATGGATCCAAGTAGGTTATTTTTCTGTCAGGAAAATTAACTTTGGTTACCAATAACACTTCCATCCATTTATGACTGGGTAATGTGCGCTATTTTGAGCCATCGACTGGTGTTACTCCACCGTAACTGATTTAGCCAAATTCCTTGGCTGATCAATTTCACATCCCTTGAGTTTTGCAATATGATATGAAAGTAACTGAAGAGGAATATTTGCCAAAATGGGAGAAATTAGTTCATCCGCATTTGGGATTTCGATAAAATCATCAGCGATTCTCTTAATATCTTCATCACCTTGGGACAAGATGGCGATCACTTTGCCTCCTCTGGATTTAATCTCCATAACATTACTGAGTATCTTATGGTATTTACCCTTTTCTGTGGCAACAACTAAAACTGGCATATCTTTATCAATCAAGGCAATATAGGACCATGTTTCATTTCTGCTGCTGGATATCCTTCTGCATGTATGTATGAAATTTCTTTTAATTTGAGAGCACCCTCCAGTGCAATCGGAAAGTTTAAGCCTCTTCCTAGATAAAGAAAATTTCTGGAGTTATGATATTTTTTTGCAATCTGTTCTGTTTTTTTCGAGTCTTTTAGTAATTGTTCCACTTTATGGTGAATTTTGGCTAACTCATCAATTATTGAATGATACTTTAACTCGTCTAACCTCCCTAACCTGTAGCCTACATCTAGAGAAAGCATTAATAGAATTATAGCCTGGCAAGTAAATGCTTTTGTAGAAGCTACTCCAATTTCTGTACCCGCATGAATGTAAACTCCTGAATCGGTTTCACGAGCAATTGACGATCCTACAACATTACATATTCCAAAGAGAAAGGGATTGAATTCTTTTGCCATTTTGATGGCAGCCAATGTATCTGCTGTTTCTCCAGATTGTGAAATGGGTACAATAATATCCCCTTCTTTGATTATGGGATTTCGATATCTAAACTCTGATGCATATTCTACCTCAACTAGAATTCTCGCCAACTCCTCAAAATAATATTACCCCAATAAGCTTGCATGCCATGATGATCCACACGAAATCAATATTAACCTATCGGATTTTGCGATTTTCTTAATATTCTCCTCAATCGATGAAATTTTGATTCTGTTTGGCTGCGTTAAAATTCTGCCTCTTAAGGCATCTTTGATATTTTTGGGCTGTTCAAAAATTTCTTTTAACATGTAGTGTTTAAACCCTCTTTTTTCAACTTGCTCTAACTCTAATTTTAGGTTTTCTAACTTTGGTTTTAATATATTATCTGTTTGTAAACTCCTGAGTGTCAATCCTTTTTTGCTGTGTAGGATTGCCATCTCATTATCCCCTAAATAAAGACATCTATTTGTGTATTTAATGAAAGGAGAGGGATCTGAACCTATGTAAAAGTTATTGTTTTCAATTCCAATGACAAGTGGACTGCCAAGTTTAGCAACAAGAATTTCGTTAGGGTTATTTATATCCAAAACGCAAACGGCAAATGCTCCTATTACTTGATTTAATGCAATTTTAACTGCTTTTCCAAGTTTTACATTTTCGGTTTTTTTTAACCTCTTCGATTAGATTGACAAGGACTTCAGTTCCTTTTCCTTTAAAGTTTTTTCAAGTTTTGAAATTTTACCTTGACATTTTTTTAAATAAGGTTTTTCATTAAATACAACGATTCCTGAGGAATCATACCCTCTGTATTCTAGCTTTTTTAGACCATCAATTAAAAAATCTAACGCAGGGTTTGAGCCAATATAACCAACAATTCCAAACATTTCTAATTCCTAATTATCATTTGAACTTCATTTTTAGTAAATCCTAATTTTTCATAAAATCTAATATTCGATTCAGAGGAATTTAAAATTATTTTATCGCATTTTTTTGTTTTAGAAAAACTAATAATATAGTTAATAAGAATATTATCAATTCCGTTACCTCTGTGTTCTCCCGAGATTACAACGTCTTCGATCAAGCAAGATTTTCTATTGATTTTTCAATTATATGAAGAGATGCATATCCAATTACTTTGTTGTCAAGCTTTACAACAAAGCCATTTGATGACGAACAATCTAAAAAATCAGTGTTATAATCCTTGTCAAAGTTTTTGGAAAAAGCATCAACCAGAAGGTTCCTGACGTCGTGGAAGTCAGCATTTTCAAAACTGTGTATTTCTATCATGTGGGGAGACTGAAAAATATAATTTCCAAATCTAGGTTGTGGGCGCGAAGGGATTCGAACCCCTGACCCCTTGGGTGTAAACCAAGTGCTCTGAACCAACTGAGCTACGCGCCCCATTTTTTGCTTGGCAAATATAACATTATTCATTTACAACAAAAATACTTTTTCTCTTAATCATGTGTTCGATTGACCCCGCTTTCAGGCCTTATCTAATTTATAATCATTCAAAAAATAAAGCGGCATTGTTTTTTTGGAGATCAAAATAAAGGGTGTCCAAAAGTTCAATTTTATTTCCACCAATGACAAGATTTTTAAAATTGATACTGAGATCACTTGTTTCTGTTTCGGTATAGTGCCTGTAAAACGAAAATCTTTTTGGAAAAGCTTGTTCGAATGTACAATTCTCAATCATTACATTCTGTATTTTTCCCAAGGCTGAAATGTCCTTGTTTCTCTTGGTGATGTAAAAATTCATTCCATTTTGTTTTCGGTCTGGATAACAATATTCTGCATAATTATTTTTAAACAATACCTGCGTAACCAAAGCACCATCTCTTATATTGATCCCCATTACGCGATCAGATTCAATAATTTCATTGTCTTCAAAAATAATATTTTGCATGAGCGCACATCGGGTCTCTGTTCCTATCTTTAGACCTGTTTTTTTGGTTAAAAAAACATTTCCCTTTACAATTATTCTGTCGACATTGAGAACTTCGCCACCCCGGCTTCCCACGCCAGTGCATTTGATGGCCACCGCATCATCTCCAGCCCATCCAAAACAGTTTTCGATCCTCACATCAGAGGAACTATCGGGATCCCATCCGTCCAAGCTACCGAGGTATTCATTTTCAACTGGATTGTTCATTAATTTACAATAAAGAAAACTAACGTCTTGAGCATTTAGGATATGGGTATTCCATCGCGCAGCATCTTTGAGTATCACCCCTTCAAATTTTATTTTCTTAGAACGGTTGATCAAAATCATCCTCATACCACTAAATATTTTCGATTGCTTTTGATGAGACAGGCCTGCCATTTTTGTTCCATTCCCATCCAATATACCCAAGCCAGATATAGATAAATTTTCGACCCCCTCTATTCTGAGAAAGCAGTTGATTTTTGTTTCACTATCTGAAATATAGCTTTCAAGAGAAGCATCATCTGCCAATAATCTTGCATTTTTACTCAGGTGAATACGGCTGTTACTTCTAAAATCAAGTTTAAAAGATTTATAAATCCCAGGAGGGAAATAAAGGGCTTTATTACTTCCCGATATGTCATCCAGCGCCGCTTGTATTTTTACGGTTTCGTTTTTCTCTCCTGTATTATCAACGCCATAGGACTCCACAATATCCACCCGTTGCTCAGGAAGAACCTCAGGCACTTCAAACAGAAGAACCAAACGTTTTGTAAAATCTTGGTTTTGTTTAAATCGGATTACCACATACCCCAAACGATCGAAATCAAAAGACAACTGATTTCCCGATTTGATGCCTTCAATTTTATACCGTTTCGGAGAAATTGACCAATCATTGTCCTGGAAATCAAAGTCGTTTGTTGTGATTTTAATCGAAAGGGACTCTCCGCGGTAGGGGATTCTTGCGAACTTGTAGGTTGACAGCCCTAAGGCATGTGGGAGGTCGTTTTGTTCAAAAACCTCAATTTTTTCTCCAGAAACTGAAACCTCAAATGACTGGGCACTTAATTTTGTCAGCAACAAAATGAAAAAAATAAAATAAAGTCTTGACCAGCTGCTCATATAAATCTATAATTGTAATGACAAATATAAATATTAAACAACATCTGCCACCACAAAAGTGCTCCCACCTACATAAATAAAATCTTCCGTTCCTGCAATGGATTGCGCATTTGACAGGGCCTCGCTAACAGAGGAAAAGGTTTTAAAATTTAAATTCATTTTTTTAGCAATCTTTTCTAACGCTATAACTGGAAACGCTCTTGGAATATCAGGAGCTGCAAAATAAAAAAGAGCATCCGCTGGAAACAACCTCAGTAATTGCTCCACTGCCTTGTCATTGACAAAACCCAATACCAAGTGGAGCTGATCGTAGTTTTCTGCCTTTATTTGGGGAATAACATAGTCGAGACCCTCTTTATTGTGAGCCACATCAGCAACAATCTTTGGATTGTCGTTTAGAACTTGCCATCTTCCCTGAATTCCAGTATTGCTAACGACATTCATCAATCCCTCTTTTAACTTTTTATCATTGATGTCAAACCCCTTCAAGTAACGAAGTCCAACTACTGCAGTTTGAATGTTTTGAAGCTGATATCTTCCTTTCAGACCAGCTCCCAATCCAATGGGATCGATCTGATCTGCAAAAGTGATTTCGGATGCCATCTTTCTTGCTTTTTCAAAAAAAACTGCTTCTGTTTCAGCTTGAGTAAGACCAATAATTACTGGAGTTTCAGGTTTGATGATGCCTGCCTTTTCTTTGGCAATTGCTGGCAAAGTGTATCCTAAAAACTGAATGTGATCAAAACCAATATTGGTGATTACAGAGAGTTCCGGTTGAATCAAATTGGTTCCATCTAGCCTGCCGCCCATCCCTACTTCAATCACAGCAATATCTACCTTCTTTTTGGCAAAATATGAAAAAGCAAGCCCCACTGTCATTTCAAAAAAAGAAAGGGCATGCAATTCAAAATAGTCACGGTGATTTTGAACAAATTCCACGATAAAATTTTTATCAATCAGCTCACCGTTGATTTTAATACGCTCTCTAAAATCTTTCAAATGAGGAGAAGTGTACAAACCCACGCGATAATCGTGCTGCTGTAAAACAGAAGCCATTAAATGAGCCGTAGAACCTTTTCCATTGGTTCCTGCCACATGGATGGTTTTGATCTTGTCTTGGGGTTGATCGAGATATTGGCAAAAATCTCTCATCCGAGACAGATCAGGTTTGTAGGCTTGAGCTCCTTTTTTTTGATACATTGGAAGTTGTGACAACATCCAAGACAAGATAGAATTGTAATTTTCCAATTTATTCGCCTAATTTGAATTGAATCACAACAAAACCGATTTGTTGGGCTGGAGCTTTGGAATCGGGAAACCATTTATGAAGTAGTGCCGTTTGCTTGGCAGGCTGCATTAGACATGGATGTGTATTCGTTGTTCCTTTTACTCCAGGTTCAGCCTGAACGACGTCTCCTTTTCGATTTACAGTAATTCTGACCACAACAACTCCCTCTTGATTACACTGTTGTGTCACTTTCCCGCGAGATTCCAATCGACGACCGTTCAACCCAAAACCTTTACCCATTCCACCAGGTCCAGCCAGATTAAAATAGCTATTGGCATAAGGGTTTCCTTCTATTTTACCCTTATCACCCTCCACAAGATCATTGCCCTCTCCTTGTGGAGCTTCTTTTTCTTCTGCCTTCTTTTGATTGACCAATTTGGACAAAATATTTTTGGTTGCTTGATCTACTTTTGGTTTGGGCGGAGCTGCCTTTTTAGGAACTTCTTTTACAGGCTGGGTTTGTTTTTTTTCTGTTTTTACAGGAACAGCGACATCACTGCTTTCTTGAGTAACCACCTTGGGTTGAGCCGTTTTCTTTGGTATTGGCTTTGAACTTGTTTTTTTGGGTGAAGGTTTTTGGGTTGATTTCGCAACAACTGGTTTTTTGGGTTGTGTCTTACCCATTCCCTGAGAAGCATTTCCAAAATTAACCTCCATTCCAAAACTGATGGGAGGATCATAGTACTTCAAACCCAAAAGAAAAAACAATAGAATAATTAGTACAGTGATTATAGTAGTAATCACTGCTGATTTTTTTTCGTGAGGTGTTCTGAAGAATTTCATGGTGCATCAACCGCCAAAACAACCTTAATGCTGTTTTGGTTTGCAATATTCATTACATAAACTACCTGGTCGATGGGGACCTTCTCCTCAGCCCTGAGTACAATTGTTGGGGTATTAGACCCTTTGAGTTTCGCGATCAACTCACGTTCAATGTTACTTTTAGAAATCTGCTTGGAATCTAAAAAGAATTGAGAGCGGTTGTTAATGGTCAGTGAAACGGTGTTTCGGTTTTCAGTTTTACCCTTGGCCTGGGGGAGTTTAACATCTATTGTGTCCAAGTTTTTTGCCAAGGTTGAGGCAATCATAAAAAAAATCAACAACAAAAAAACAATATCTGTCATCGAGGACATATTGAATTCTGGGGTGATTTTATTTCTACCTTTCAGGTTCATCTTAGGCAGGTTCGTTCAATAAATCAAAAAACTCGAGTGAAGTCGCTTCCATTTGATAAACGACTTTGTTTGTTTTGACCACCAAATGATTGTAGGAAACATAGCCAACAATTCCAACGATAAGTCCAGCTACAGTTGTTGTCATGGCTGTGTAGAGTCCATTGGACAGCAATTGCATATCGATATTACCACCTGCATTGGAGATTTCGAAAATGGATAAAATCATGCCAATGACTGTCCCCAAAAAACCGATCATGGGAGCAGCACCAGCTATGGTAGCCAAAATACTGACATTTTTCTCCAATTTGTATATTTCGAGACGACCTGCATTCTCGATGGTGGTACTGATGTCCTCCAAAGGCCTACCAATTCGAGACAATCCCTTGGAGATTAGTCTAGCAACCGGTTTATTTTCGCTCAAACACAATGTCTGTGCCCCTTCAATTTTATGATTCAAGACATAAGTTTTAATTTGAGTCATAAAATTAGGACTGATCTTGGAAGCAGATTTAATAGCAAATAACCGCTCGAAATAAATGTAAATGACGATGATCAGTAAAAGAAAAAGCAATCCTATGATCAATTGCCCTCCTAATCCACCGTCTCTGATCAACTCAATTAGTGATAGGGTTTTTTCGGTCTGAAGAGGGGGGTCTTGTACTAAAATCATCACACGAAACAGTTTATTATTAGAACGATAAGAGATCGAAAAAATTTTGCCTTACGGCAAAATAAAATCTCGCATCATTATGAAAGCGATCGAACCAGCAATGAAACCAATGAAAGCCAACCAAGAAATTTTTTTCAAATACCAGAAGAAATCTATTTTTTCCATACCCATGGCAACCACACCAGCAGCTGAACCAATTATGAGCATACTTCCTCCTGTTCCAGCAGAAAATGCGATAAAATGCCATAGTGGATGGTCGGTGAGTTCTGAAAACATTCCCATACTAGCAGCAACCAGTGGAACATTGTCAATCACTGCAGAACCAATTCCCAAAAGCATTACTACAACATCTGAGTTGGGAATGGCACCATTGAGAGCACCAGCAAACTCGAATAACATCCCCAAGGATTCAAGGGCTGCTACTGCCAACAATATGCCCAAGAAAAAAAGAATACTGGGTAACTCTATCTTTGAAAGTGAGCTATGTACAGGGCTATGACTGGAGAATTCCTCATGATCCGTGTCAATGGAACTTATGTTGATCTTGGCACTACTAAAGTATTCTGCAAAAGTAGCAACTACCGCAAGAGAAAGCATCATACCAACATATGGAGGCAAATGGGTTAAAGTTTTAAAAACGGGGACAAAAATAATTGCAGAAAGACCTAAATAAAGCATCGGAGGGCCGTATTTGTGAGGTTCTAAATTTGATTCATTTGTCTCTTTAACAATTTTTCCCTTGAAAGCTGGTAAAAATGTTGCTATCAATACCGGTACCAGCATACAAATTAATGAAGGAATTAACAGATACTGTAACAATTTTATTGTAGTTACTTTTTTTCCTATCCATAACATGGTAGTGGTGACATCTCCGATGGGAGACCAAGCACCCCCGGCATTGGCAGATATGATCACCAAACCAGCAAACCACAGTCTGGTATTGCGTTCCTTTATCACTTTCTGAAGAATAGTAATTAGAACAATAGTAGCCGTCAGATTATCAATAATTGCGGAAAGAATGAATGCGAGGAATGAAAATATTAAAAGTAATCCTTTTTTTGACCTTGTTTTTATGAACCCCTTAATGGTTGCAAAACCGTTAAAGTAGTCAATGATCTCAACTATGGTCATGGCACCGAGTAAAAAAATGATGATTTCAGCTGTCTTTCCCAAATGATGCAAAAGAATCTCATCAATGTGGGTAGGTTTCAACTCTTTTAGCAATGTATCCACCTCATAAACAGGGAGATGAGAGAGGGAGATAATGGCCCAAAGTAATGCCATCATCATCAAAGCAGGTATTAATTTATCAATTTTTAAGGAATGTTCTAAGGTAATGGCAAGATAGCCCAGTACAAAAATACTGATGAGGATAATTTCCATGAATTAATTTGAATCTTTGTGTTTTGTTTTTTTATTGGAACCTAAAGTATAAATAATATCAATCATTCATTGATTTTGGGAAAAATATTTTTCCACTAGAATGATCGTGTGTTGCACCTGTTACAACGGCCAAGCAATTTATTGATCCTTGCAGCCTGAGCAATCCCAAAAAAGCAAAAATCAATGCTTCTTTAAATTCGATAATTGCAGGACTTGGCAAAACTATTTTGGCGTGGGATCTTTTTTGTATTTGATTTATCAAATAAGTATTGTAAGCTCCACCTCCACTGACCAATACAGCTCCTTCATTGGGCAAACATTTGGCGATCTGTTTTGCAATATGCAATGAATAGGTATGCAATAAATCTTCAATAGGATGCTGGTTAAAATCATGAATAATTTCGAGAATAGATTTCTGAACCCACTCAATACCTAGGGACTTTGGAGGCTGTTTTGAATAGAACTCAATTCCTTCCAATTGTTCAAAAAAAGAAGAAATCAATTCACCTTTACTAGCCATTTCACCGCCAGCATCATAAGGAAAATTCTTACGATTGGATAAAAAATTCAGAACTGTATTCACTGCACAAATATCAAAAGCCAAAACTTTTCCATTTTCAAACAAACTAAGGTTTGAAAAGCCCCCAAGATTGAGACAAGCTTGATATTGACTAAAAAGCATCAAATCACCTAGAGGAACAAGTGGAGCTCCTTGTCCACCAAGCGCTACATCTTGTACCCTAAAATCGCAAACCACAGGCCACCCAACAAGGTCCGACAAATCGCTTTGGTTACCTATCTGTAGTGTCAATCCTTTTTCGGGCTGGTGAAAAATGGTATGACCATGAGAGGCAATTGCATCCAATGTTTTGATCTTATGTTTATCTATAAAACTGCGGATTTGACCTCCCAAAAAGTGGGTGTAATCATGATCCAACTTCTTGATTTCGGCTGGTGAAAAATTAACGGCTGTTGCCAAATTCTTTCTCCATTGTAAGGGATAATCGTATGTTTCAGCCAAAAGGATTTCAAAATCCCACGATTGATCATAAGTAAACTTAACATAAGCCAAATCAATCCCATCGAGTGAGGTGCCAGACATACAACCGATCATGTAATGGCTCTGAGGCTCATGTTGATTCATCAAGAGGTCAATATTAGGAATTTCAAAAAATCATTTTAAAAATAAATGATTAAAACGAACAATTGATTGGATATTTGACAAAATTTGAAGCTTAAAATAGCAATTTGACAATAGTCCATTTTTGTAATTGACAAACTTTTGGGTATATACTTTAAACAATTAATTTTGAGGTTCTCTAAAAAAACCATTTATAGATGTTACCAGAAAAGCAAGGATTATACTCCCCAGAAAACGAGCATGACAATTGTGGCGCGGGCTTTATTTGTAGTCTTCAAGGAAAAAAAACCAATGATATCATCCACAAAGCACTGGATATTCTTGTTAAATTGGAACATCGCGGAGCTGTTAGCTCTGATGGAAAGACAGGAGATGGAGCTGGAATCTTAATTGAAATACCTCACGATTTTTTTGTTAAAAACTGTGATTTTAAACTGCCTGATTTTCATGAATATGCTGTAGGGATGGTTTTTCTCCCTAAAAAAGAAAATCAAATGGATTTTTGCATCAAAACTTTTGAAAGCGAAATCACCAGGCAGGGATTGCATATTTTGGGATGGAGAAAAGTACCCGTGGATCAAAGTCAAGTGGGAGCCATTGCTGCTCAAACTGAACCAGAGGTTCGACAAATTTTTGTTGGTAAAGGAGATAATGACATCACAGAACAAGAGTTCAATACCAAGCTCTTCATTGCACGTAAAGTTGCCGAACACCAAATCCAATCTTCCAAACTTTCTCAAGCCAATTATTTTTACCTTCCAAGCTTCTCAACGCACACCCTTATCTATAAAGGACTTTTAACCCCAGAGGACATCAATGCTTACTACAGAGATCTAAATGATCCTTTGGTGGTTACTCGATTGGCTTTGGTACACCAAAGATTCTCGACCAATACTTTCCCCACTTGGGATTTGGCTCAACCTTTCAGATACATGTGTCACAACGGTGAGATCAACACTTTTAGAGGAAATTACAGTCGAATGCAAACCCGTGAAGAGCTTTTTGAAAGTGACGCATTTGGTGAGGACATCAAAAAAATATTACCAGTTGTGTTACCAGGGAAATCTGATTCCTCCTCTATGGATATGGCTGTTGAACTACTCTTAGCTACTGGAAGATCACTACCTGAAGTGATGATGATGATGGTTCCTGAGGCATGGGAAAAACACGTTTCCATGGACGACAACAAAAAGGCTTTCTACGAATACAATGCTTGCATCATGGAACCTTGGGACGGTCCTGCCTCTATCCCTTTCACCGACGGTAAGTACATTGGAGCATTACTAGACAGAAACGGCCTCAGACCTTCTCGTTACACCGTAACCAAAGACGGTTATGTAGTAATGTCTTCCGAAGCTGGAGTACTTGACATAGAACCCGAAAATGTAGAAAAGCACGGAAGATTGGAACCCGGAAGAATGTTTCTGGTCAACATGGACGAAGGAAGAATTATTGAAGACAGCGAGATCAAAAAAGAGATTGTTAGCAAAAAGCCCTACAGAAAATGGCTTGATGAGAATCTACTTGAACTGAAAGAAGTTCCATATACTGGCAATAAAACAGCCATTGAGAATGAGGACTTTGAAACACGTTTGCGCCTTTTCGGGTACACACAAGAGGATATGAAAACCATTATCAATCCCATGAGCGTGAACGCCAAAGAAGCCATAGGCTCAATGGGTACTGATACTCCTCTTGCTGTTTTGTCTGACCGACCCCAATTGATTTACAACTATTTCAAGCAACTTTTTGCACAGGTTACCAATCCTCCATTGGACGGTATCCGAGAGGAAATTGTAACTGATACCAGTTTAAGCATAGGAAGTGATTACAATATTTTTGAGGTCGTTCCCGAGCAATGCAAGAAACTTAGAATTCAAAATCCTGTGATTTCTAACGAGGATTTGGATAAGATCAAGTACATCAAGCACGGAGATTACAAATCTGTTTCAATCAGCACCTTGTACGATATCGGAAAAGGGCATAATGGTCTCGAGACTGCTTTGAATCAAATGATCGTTGACATAGAGAAAGCGGTTGACGATGGAGCCAATATCATCATTCTTTCAGATCGTGGCGTATCCACACAAAAGGCACCCATCCCCATGCTTCTGGCTTGCTCGCACGCTCATCATGGTCTCAAAAAACTTAAGAAAAGATCACTTTTCGGAATCATCATTGAATCTGCTGAACCCAGAGAACCCCATCATTTTTCCCTTCTTTTCGGCTATGGAGCTAGTGCTATCAATCCCTACATGGTCAATGAAATCATTACCCATCAGGTTGAAAACAATATAATCCAAGGCATTACTGTAGAAAAAGCAATCGATAACTTCAATAAAGCCATTGCAAAAGGAATTGTCAAGGTGATGAACAAAATTGGTATTTCTACTTTGCACTCTTACCGTGGGGCACAAATTTTTGAGGCATTAGGACTCAATGAGAAATTCATCGAAACCTATTTCTGCAAAACTGCAACCCGAATTGAAGGAATCGGATTGTACGAAATCGAAAAAGAAATCAGCAAACGCTTCTACAAAGCGTACAGTCAAGAAAACAAAGCGGGAATGCCCCTTGAAATTGGAGGGGATTACCGTTGGAGAAGGGATGGTGAAAAACATATGTTGAACCCCGCCAGTATTGCTAAGCTACAACAAGCGGTAAGGCAAAACAAATTTGAAACTTACGGTGTTTATTCAAAGCTGATCAACGAACAAAGTGAAAAACTAATGACACTCAGAGGGATGTTTGAGTTTTCCAGCTTTGACCCTATTCCACTGCAAGAAGTTGAACCTTGGACAGAAATTGTCAAACGTTTCAAGACAGGAGCTATGTCATTGGGTTCCATCAGTGCTGAGGCTCACGAAAACTTGGCCATTGCCATGAATCGAATTGGTGGAAAAAGTAATTCTGGAGAAGGAGGTGAAGATCCCAAAAGATTCCAACCCGACATGGATGGTAATTGGAAAAATAGTGCGATCAAACAAGTTGCTTCGGGAAGGTTTGGGGTATCTAGTCACTATTTGAGTTCTGCCAAAGAAATTCAGATCAAAATGGCACAGGGAGCAAAACCTGGAGAAGGGGGGCAATTACCTGGACCAAAGGTTAACCCCTATATTGCTTCAGTAAGAAATTCTACGCCCTATGTAGGCTTGATTTCACCACCCCCGCATCACGACATTTACTCAATCGAAGATTTGGCTCAGTTGATTTATGATCTCAAGAATGCCAATCGCGAAGCTAGGGTCAACGTTAAACTGGTGTCGGAAGTAGGTGTGGGAACTATTGCAGCTGGGGTTGCCAAAGCAAAGGCTGACGTTATTTTAATTTCAGGTTTTGATGGTGGAACAGGAGCATCGCCCCTAACCTCACTCAAACATGCTGGCTTACCTTGGGAACTTGGTATTGCCGAGGCACAACAAACCCTTGTCATGAATGATTTGCGATCGCGTATAGTGCTTGAGTGCGATGGACAAATGAAAACAGGGCGTGATGTAGCAGTGGCCTGCTTGCTTGGTGCCGAGGAATTTGGATTTTCTACTGCCCCATTAGTAGCCTCAGGTTGTATAATGATGCGAGCTTGTCATCTGAACACCTGTCCTGTTGGGATTGCCACCCAAGATCCAGAGTTACGAAAAAACTTCAAAGGAAAACCTGAGCACGTAATCAATTTCATGTATTTTGTAGCACAAGAACTCAGGGAAATTATGGCCAGTTTAGGATTCAGAACCGTAAATGAAATGGTCGGACAATCCCAAAAGCTCAATATGAACAAAGCCATAAACCACTACAAAGCGCAAGGGATTGATTTGTCTCAAATTCTGTATAAGCCTGATGTACCAGACTACGTGGATACTTACAATACCAAAAAACAAGACCACGGTTTGGAAAAAGTTTTGGATTTCAAAATTGTATCCAAGGCGCATACTGCCATTTACAGAAAAGATCCTCAACATCTTGAATTTGATATCAAGAATACGGATCGATCCGTGGGGGCAATTCTAAGTAACGAAATCTCAAAAATTCACGGAGCAAATGGATAGCAAGAGGATACTATGAGCATCCATTTTAAAGGTACTGCAGGACAAAGTTTAGTCGAGTTTGCTAAAAAAATTTTGTTCATAAAGGTAATCTGGAATTGCAAAGATTATTTTGGAAAAGGACTTTCCGGAGGGAAGCTCATCGCCCAAGTTCCCAAAGAGGCTACTTTCAAAGCCGATGAAAATATCATTATTGGTAATGTTGCACTGTATGGAGCGGTTACGGGCGAAGCCTACATCAATGGTGTAGCGGGAGAACGTTTTTGTGTTAGAAATTCTGGAGCTACTGCTGTAGTAGAGGGAATTGGAGATCATGGCTGTGAATACATGACGGGTGGAATTGCCGTTGTACTGGGTGAATTCGGAAGGAATTTTGCAGCAGGAATGAGCGGAGGGATTGCTTATCTTTACAGTGACGACGGTACTTTTGATGAGAAAAAATTCAACCTTGAAATGGTAGAATTGGAAGATCTTACGGAACAAGATGACGAAAAAATACACGAGTTACTCAACAATCATGTTGATTACACCAATAGTTCACGTGCCAAAAGTATTCTCAAGAATTGGGATGAGAACAGAAAAAAATTCATAAAAGTAATGCCTACTGATTACAAAAAGGCATTGGAAATGTTAGCAAAACAAGCAGAAGAAGCAAAAATCGATTAGTTATGGGAAAATTAAGAGGATTTATGGAATACGAGAGGTTGAAAGAGCCTGTAGTTGCTCCTGACGAACGTATTCAAAATTACAAGGAATTTACAGTGGCTCCCAAAAGTAAGGAGTTACAAGAACAAGGTGGAAGGTGTATGGACTGTGGTGTTCCTTTCTGTCACAGTGGCTGTCCGTTGGGCAATTTAATCCCTGACTTTAACGATGCGGTCCACAAAAATGAATGGGAGAAAGCGCTTACCATATTGCATTCGACCAATAATTTTCCCGAATTTACTGGGAGGCTTTGTCCTGCTCCATGCGAAGAAGCTTGTGTATTGGGAATTATTAATCCTCCTGTATCTATAGAATTAATCGAAAAGTACATCGTAGAACGTGGGTTTTCTGAGGGCTGGATCAAACCTCAACCCCCAGAAAATCGAACGGGAAAAAATGTTGCCGTTATCGGATCTGGCCCTGCTGGATTGGCTGCTGCACAGCAACTCAATCGCGCTGGACACACCGTTACTGTTTTTGAGAGAGACAATAAAATTGGTGGTCTTCTCCGATATGGGATTCCAGATTTTAAAATGGAGAAAAATGTAATTGATCGACGACTCGAAATACTCGAAGCCGAAGGAATCATTTTCAAATGTAATGTCGAAGTTGGGAAAACCATCAGTGCGGAAGATATTGAAGATCAGTTTGATGCTGTAGTTCTTTGTACAGGTGCAAGCATCAAAAGAGAGCTTCCCATTCCAGGGGCTGATCTCAATGGGGTAGTTCAGGCAATGGATTTTTTACCTCACAACAATAAAGCCGTCGACGGACAACACCAAAGAGATGATAAATACTTGGCACAAGACAGAAATGTAATAGTCATCGGTGGTGGTGATACAGGATCGGATTGTATTGGGACTTCAAATCGTCAGGGAGCCAAGAGCGTAACCAATTTTGAAATCATGCCCAAACCATCCGATGGTAGGACTGAGGATCACCCATGGCCCTTCTGGCCCTTTAAACTCAAAACCAGTTCTTCTCACGAAGAAGGGAGCCACAGAGAGTGGAGTATTCTGACCAAAGAATTCATCGGAGACAAAAATGGCAACCTCAAAGGACTGAAGACAGTAGAGGTTGAATGGAAAAATATTCCTGGTGAACGGCCTAAATTAATTGAAGTAAAAGGATCTGAGAAAGAATGGCCTTGTGAATTGGCACTTTTGGCTTTAGGATTTACAGGCCCCGAGAAATCATTGCCCGAACAGTTTGGTTTGAATTTTGATCCACGAGGCAACGTCAAAGGAGAAAAGTTATATCAAACAAACAAACCTCACGTTTTTACTGCTGGAGATGCCAGAAGAGGCCAATCATTGATCGTTTGGGCCATTTCTGAAGGTAGAGAAGCGGCTCATCAGATAGATACCTACCTTATGGGTAGTTCGGAGCTTCCGCAAAAAAATATGTCGGGGGATTTGATGGCGGTATAACTCATTCTTTAGACCTATATTTTAAAGGGCTTTTAAGCCCTTTTTTTATTTTAAAATTAATTGGCTAAATTTGTTATTCCCAAATTGAGGCATTTCTACATTTCAGCACCTATATTTTACTCCTTTTGGCCGTTTTATTGAACATTTGAGTTTTTCAATGTTGTATTAACTTATTTTCAAAAAAATGCCTGGATTCGAAGTTTTTGGTAACGAAGAACGTAAAGAAGTCAATGATGTACTGGAAACCGGTATTTTAATGCGTTATGGCTTCGACCAAGCTCGTGCCGGTAATTGGAAGGCATTGGCTTTTGAAGAAGCCCTTCAGGAAAAACTATCAGTGGCCCATGTCCAGCTCACCAGCAGTGGAACGGCAGCCCTGACAGTAGCCCTAAACTGTTTGGGTGTTGGAGTTGGTGATGAAGTATTGTGTCCTACCTTTACTTTTGTGGCCAGTTTTGAAGCCATTCTTTCTGTTGGAGCCATTCCTGTTTTGGTGGATATTGATGAGACCCTAGGCATGAATCCTAAAGCTGCAGAAAAGCAAATCACCAAAAAAACCAAAGTCATTATGCCCGTCCATATGTGTGGTGCTATGGCTGATTTAGACGGTCTCAAAGCAGTATGTAAAAAACATAAACTTTTTTTATTGGAAGACGCCTGCCAGGCCATAGGGGGGAGTTATCACGGTAAATCCTTGGGAACCCTTGGAGACATCGGTGTATTTTCTTTTGACTTTGTCAAGACAATAACTGCCGGTGAAGGGGGAGCTGTAGTTTCCAACAACCATAATAACAAAACAAAAGCTGACGCCTTTCAAGACCATGGTCACGATCATTTGGGAAAAAACAGAGGATTGGACAAACCTTTGTTTTTAGGGTATAACTACAGAATTTCAGAATTACACGCTGCAGTAGGATTGGCCCAACTTAGAAAACTGGATCAGATCATCGGAAAACAAAGAAAAAATAAAAATATTCTCAAAGAAGCCTTAAAAGAAATCCCGGGAATAGAATTTAGAAAAATTCTCGACCCAAAAGGAGACAATGCCGGGTTCTTAAGTTTGATCTTTCCCAATAAAGCCACTACGCATCAATCCTTGAATTTAATACAGAAACATGGAGTTGAGGGCTGTTTTTACTGGTTTAGCCATCATTGGCATTACATCCAATCTTGGGAACATTTATTTGAACTGAAAAGTTTGAATCCCTTGCCCCAATCTACCTATGAAAAATGGAAAACGGAAAGTCAAAGGGATTTTTCAGCTTCCAACGATATCATGGAGCGTACCCTTTCCATTTTGATCAAACAAAATTGGAGTGATCAGGAGGTTAAGTCTCTGGCTCAAACCCTAAAATTAATTGTTACCAAATCTTTAGAAAATGTCAAAATACAGAAACATTCCCCTCCCCCCTAGACTGGTTTATGGTCGAGGCGCAATAGACCAATTGGAAAGTGTCTTGGAACCCCAAAGGAAAAATCCTGAAAGTGCGTTTATTTTTATTCTGGATCACTACTTTAAAAAAGATGATCAATTGTCGGGAAGATTACCACTGTCCAAAAATGATCTGATCCTATATGCGGATACCACCCACGAACCCAAGACAAAGACTGTGGACAGTATCAGAAACCGATTGAAGAGTGCTTTTGGATCAAACATTTCTGGCATCATTGGTATTGGAGGTGGAAGCGTAATGGATATCGCCAAGGCAGTAGCCTTGATGTTGACCAACAAGGGTTCTTCAGCAATCTATCAGGGGTGGGATTTGATTAAAAATCCTGCAGTTTACAAAGTAGGTATCCCCACACTGTCAGGGACCGGAGCTGAAGTAAGCAGAACCTGTGTATTAATGGGACCAGAGAAAAAGCTGGGTATCAACTCAGATCATACCCCTTTTGACCAAATCATCCTTGACCCCAATCTAATTTCCAAAGCCCCAAAAGAGCAAAGATTTTATACCGGAATGGATTGTTATATCCACTGTATCGAAAGCTTAGAGGGAAGCTATATCAATGCTTTTAGCAAGTCCCATGGGGAAAAAGCTTTGAGCCTTTGTCGGGAGGTGTTTTTGGAGTGTAGCGAATGGGGTCCCGAATGTGATGAAAAACTGATGATGGCTTCTTATTTGGGTGGAATCAGTATTGCCACATCGCAGGTTGGAGTCGTACACGCCTTATCATACGGCCTTTCTTATCTTCTGGGGGTAAAGCATGGCGAGGGTAATTGTATTGTGATGGATCATGTTGAAAAATATTACCCAGAGGGATATGCTGAATTTCAACAGATATTGGAAAAAAACAATATACAGTTAAGAAAAAATATCTGTAAAAACTTGAGTGATAAAGATTTTGAAACCATGACAAAAGTGGCTCTTGGGCTTGAACCTTTGTGGGAAAACGCACTGGGAAAAGACTGGAAAAAAGAGATCGACTCTCAGGTACTTAAGAAAATTTATCAAGAGATTTGACCTTAGTTAAAAAAATAAAATTTTTTCCGTTTTATCTTTTATCTCTTTTGCCCCTTTGGGTATTGTATCGACTTTCTGATTTGATCTTTATATGGGTTTATTGGGTGATCGGATATAGAAGAAAAGTGGTGAGAGGAAACCTTGAACTGGCTTTTCCTAAAAAAAGTAAAAAGGAAATTTCAGGTATCGAAAAAAAGTTTTATCATCATTTTTGTGATTTGGCTGTAGAATCCATAAAAATTCTGTCAGTTGGTCGGCGTTCCATTCGAAAAAGGATCAAAATCTTCAATTCAAAAATAATTGAAGATCATTTTAGAAATGGGAAAAATATCATCATCTACGCTGGACATTTTGGAAATTGGGAATGGTTTGGCACATTTCCACTATTGCTCCAATACAAACTGAATACTTTTTATCAGCCGCTTCAAAATTCATATTTTGACCAACTCATGAAGCTTATTCGGAGCAGGTTTGGTTTGGAGTGTATTCCCTCATATCAAGGTTATAAAAAATTGGTTGAAATGAATACAAGAAATATCAAACACATAACCCTTATGGTGGGAGATCAAAGCCCCGCCAATGACGAAAATGTTGTTTGGACTGATTTTTTTAATCGCAAAACAGCTTTCCTGAGAGGCGTGGATCGAATTTCCAAAAAGTTAGACCTATTGGTAGTTTTTCCTCATTTTACAAAACCAAAAAGGGGATACTACGAAATTCGCTTTGTTACTCTTAGACCAAACAAAAGCAGTAAAACCCGAAAGAATCTGATTCAGGATTTTTCGAATGTACTTCAAAAAGCCATTACAGATACTCCAGAAATGTGGTTGTGGACCCATAGACGGTGGAAACTGACTACTAGAAATTGATTTTTGGCTTACTGAAAAAAGTTCCAAACCAAGCCAAAACGGATGATTGAATCTCTGTAAGGTGTAAATGGAGCAGAATAATAATTGTATCCCGTTCTATTGCTATTGAAGTGCTCGTATTTCAAGAACAATCTCGTTTGCTGTATTTTGGCATTGATGAAAAAATCCAACCTTGGAAATTCTCCAATTTGGGTGTGATTTTGAGAGACAAACTCTCCTAGATGCGCACTGTAACGATCAGCGTAAAACTTAGAAAAATACTGAGCTGTTACTCCTGATTGTAGGTAAAGGGCTTTGTTGAAAAGTTGACTAGAAAAGAAAAAAGAACTTCTCAGATTCCATTCTGGAACATTGAGGGGTTGAAAGTCAGTCTCCCCACCATCGTGGGCGACCTTTTGATACTGAACCGTATTGGCCAGTGTAAATTTCCAAAAATCAAGTTGTTGCGAAAAACGCAATTTAAGATACTGAATGGTTCCATCGTATTGTTCGGGTCTAACCAACAATTCTTCCTCTTTTTTTGAGGTATTGGTTGAAGAAGAATTTTCTCTAGCGACAGGCATGAGGTTTCTAAAATAAGTATAGTTGTTCAACACCTCATATTGACCCTCCAATGTCGCCCATTTGGGGTGCCCTAAAGTGAAATTGAGGGAATTAATCAATTGGTTATTTAGACTGGGGTTGTACCAATCGTATTCCAAAAAATTGCTCCGATGGAGGAAAAAATTGAAATTAGGAGCCTGAGACCTCAAGCTGAGTTTGGCTTTGGTGTATATTCCATTTTTAAAATTCCTGCTCACCGCCCCAGAAATAAATTGACTGGCATAGTCTTTTTTGATTGAAAAATAGCCTTCAGCTTTAAAATCAAATTTCAAAAAAGTTTTTTTCCAATGAGAAGAGAGTGCTAACTGATTGGCATTAATTTCAGTGGGGTTGGGTCCGTAATCAAATGGTTTTTCAGGATCAGAACTGTTCACTGGTAAGCCAATACGGTAATCCCATTGAATCAAACGAAGACCTGCTTTGAGCTCTCCTAGGTTTTTTTCGTTATAAATTGCATAAACCTCATTGTCCATGACATCTAATGTTGTCCGTATCCCAAAAGTAGTAGTGCCAGAGACGGTTCCAAAAAATTGATTTTTTTTCGAATTCTCAAAAATAAAGTGTTTGGCTTCATACTTGACTTTATGTCCTATGGTTAAAATTTTAGGCTTCTCATAATTCTTCATCCTTTCGTTTCCTCCCAAAATGAGATCGTACTGCTGATCGAGATAATATCGTCTTCCGACCAGGGTGTTTTCAACCTCAATATTATTGTTCAACCTCGATCGATCTAAAAATCCATCGTATTCCAATTCATCAACTGCCTTTTCAAAATAGTAAACACTCAAAGAATCCAATCCGCCATTGGCTTGGTTTTCGAGTCTCTGGGCCACAAAATGAGACCGCTGACGGTAACGATAATCTTTAGAGGTGTACTGAGAGGTAAAACGCAGATTGGTCCCCCCCCCAAGGGTATTGATGTATTTACCAAGAGAACGAAAGGCTTTATGAGCAAAGGTTAAATTGAGCCTGGGAGAGGTATTTACCGTAATCAATGCATCTACTGTTTGCCCTTGTTCAAAAACTGTTTTAAAAAACATTTCAGTTAATGGTGAGGGCACTTCATAATACGGTATGTCCTCCTCTTCCATATAAGCAAAATGTTTTGCTCTAGCGCCTAAATTTGGTGTCAGTTTTTGATCCTGAAAGTCGTAACCCAACTTATTGTATGCCTCGCCCGTATTGGGAAAAGAAAGCAGTTCAAAATAATCTCTTCGTAAATAATTAAAACGGTAATCTTTATCGATTGTCAAAGTAGTGTCGACATGAGTTTCGGTACCATCAGAGTAATATATTTTGTAATCTTCTATGGTCACCTTATCCATTTCTTTGATAGGCTTTTGGGCAAATTGCCTCAATTTACTAAGTCGTAGCTTATACTGGGTGCGTTCTATTGAAAAGGAATCCAAAAGTTGAATGATCAATGATCCGGTAATTAATTTACTGTCATGATCCAGATCAATATCTTTCATGTATTTGAATCGCAATGGAGGAATTTCAATAAGAGAATCTATTGCACTATTAAGAGTATCTAACTTGATGTCTTTTAATACTTCGGGTTTGGGCAATCGGAAAGCCAAAAATAACAAGGAATCTAGACGGCTGATTTTCTGAACTTCCTCTATAGCGATACTGTCATTGACCACAGACAAACTATCACTTACAGCTTCAACGGGAACAGAAAATCCCGAGATTTCAAGTGTGTTACTAGGCGCTGCACCCGTTTGATCAAGATCCTGATTTTCTTGCGCATAGGTAACAGAAACAACCATAAGCAAAAAAATAAGGAGGAAACGCTTCATTAAAATGAATTTAATGCGAAGTTAAAATAATTGTACTTAATTTGGGTGGACATAGTTAAACGAATATGAGTTTTGTTGATCAAACAAATTACATCTAAAATAGAAGCAGGAACAGACGAGGCGGGAAGAGGGTGCTTGGCAGGACCGGTAACTGCTGCTGCAGTAATTTTGGATAAGGATTTTGATCTGCCTTTATTGAATGACTCCAAAAAACTGAGTGAAAAACAACGCTACGAACTAAGACCCCAAATAGAGGCAAAAGCCATTGCCTTTTCCTTTGCACATGTATATCCTGAGGAAATAGACCAAATCAACATTCTCAATGCAAGCATCAAAGCAATGCACATCGCTTTGTCTAAGCTAAAATTTCCCCCAGAGTTCATTGCTGTGGACGGCAATCGCTTTCATCCTTATGGAGTCATCCCTTTCCAATGTATTATTAAAGGGGATGCCAAATATCAAAATATTGCTGCAGCATCAGTACTTGCTAAAACCTATAGAGATGACTACATGAAAAAAATACATGAACAATACCCCCAATATTCTTGGGAACAAAACAAGGGCTATCCCACCAAAGCTCACCGCGAGGCCATTGCCAATAACGGTTCCACCCCCTATCATAGAAAATCATTTCAGCTGCTCCCAAAACAACTAGAACTCCCCCTGTGAAAGGTACAAATGACTGTTGAAAAGTCGGTGGAATTTAATGTCCCTTTTCCCTTTATTCACAAATCTTGTTTTAATATTTTTGAATCAAATGACAAATAGATTTTTATACCTTATCTCTTTCTGGCTTTTGGTAAGTTGTATTTCCAAAAACAAAGAAGATGTAAATCTAATTGAATTGGTTCCCCAAAACACGAGTTTTGTCGCCCAAATCAATGACAGTATTTCATTGAAGAGTTCAGCCGTATTGTCCAAAGTTTTTTCTCTAGATGAAGATCTAAAGAGTACCGTTCAGAATTTAATGCCATTAGTAGGGTCTAGAACTCAAGTTTTTTTCGTCACTCCAGTTGGAAAAAACGAAAAGGTATTGGGGCTCATCTACAAAAACAAATTTCAAGACAGTATTTTTTCTTACGATAGATCCATAAATTACAGTGGTCAAACCATTGGTATTTTCACCAAAGGCGATCAGAAGTTCTACACTACCAGTTTGGGAAATCTGAGTATGCTTTCCGAATCGCAGCTTGTAATTGAAAATGGGATTCGTAATTTCAAAAAAAAGCAACGAGGCATAAATAGCCAGGCTTTTTATCAATTGACTGAAAGCATGGACGAGGATTTGGCAGCCAATTTACTGTTACACCCCTCTTCCCTGCCGATGATCCAATCTTTTTTTCCTGATACTCCGCTATTTCCTGCCACTGGCCGAGATTGGATAGAACTGGGTCTTGAGGTTTCTGAAAACGGTTTAAATCTCAATGGTGTTGCATTTTTCAATGACTCCATTCCCGATGCATTGTCATTGGTCAAAAATATTAATCCTCAAAAACTCACCCTTCAAAAAATAGTACCTCAAAACTTTACTGCCTACCTCGGCCTTGCCATTGACAACACGGAACAATTGGAAAACAATTTCAAGCGTTTGGGCCGAAGGATTAATCTTCCAGTGAAAACTACTCATTTATCTGCCTTTGTTGCGCTAAATGAAATCGCTTGGGTAAGGGTCGGTGAGGACAAATCTATTGTTTTGAGGATGGACGAACTGGATCAAACCCCTCCCTCTTTTGTCTCCAACGAGGAAGTCACCAAAAAATTTAGAAGTTTTGATTATTTCAAATCTAGCATACCTGAAGATTTTCAGACTTTGATCAATGTTTTTGGAGATCCTTTCAAGGCTGTGTGGGGATGTTGGTTCGAAAACTTATTGGTAATGAGTGAGACAGAATCAGGATTAAAGAATATTTTGGGAAACTACATTGATCGAAATACCTTAGAGCAGAATTCTGCATTTATTAGCTTAAAAGAAAAGTTGACAAACGAGAATTCATTTTTATGGATTGGCAATACCAAAAGCTTGACCCAACATTGGGAACAAAAAAAAGGACCGCTTAAAATCAAAAATCTTCCTTTTGAAGAGTATCCCTTAATTGCTTTTCAAGGTGTGGCTGAAGAAAGTTTTGCCCATTTGCACCTCAGTCTCCATAAAAAATTAAAATCAGAAGACATAGGGGGAGTCAATAATGCATACACCTTGGAGTTGAATCAAAGCCCAGCTATTGCTCCCCAATGGTTCAAAAATCATAGAAATAAAGGTATGGATGTGGTCGTTCAAGACAGCAATAACGTCTTGTACCTGTTCTCAAATACTGGCGAATTATTTTGGAAAAAACAACTCTCCAGTAGAATCGTCGGTAAAATCCAACAAGTGGATTTATACAAAAATAACCGCTGGCAATTGGCTTTCAGAACTGCAGATAGATTGATGGTACTAGACCGCGATGGTAAAATCGTCAAACCCTTTAACATTCAACTTCCCAAAAGTACCGATCCCCAACCCTTGGCAGTTTTTGATTATGACAACAATAGAGATTACCGATTTTTGATTGCTCAGGATCGTTCTTTGATCATGTACAACAACAAAGGCAAAAGACTAAATGGATTTACCCTCAAAAAAGTCGATGCCAATATCGTTGGATCCCCCAAACACATTCGACTTCAAAGCAAAGATTACATATTGATTGCGTTGGAAAATAACACGCTTAAGATCGTCTCTAGAACGGGAAAAGACCGCGTAAAGGTAAAGGGAAAAATCAGCTTTAGTGAAAATACTATTTTTTCATATCTGAATACTTTTTCCACCACCGACCAGAAAGGTAATTTGATTCAGGTGGATACCAAAGGCAATAAAGTTTCTTCCGCGCTAAACCTTGCTCCTAATCATCGCATTGATGCCACAACCAAAACACTGGTTACCCTCTCAGAAAATACACTTAACATCAAAGGTATTCCGGTCAAACTTCCCTTTGGCGAATACACCCCTCCCAAAATATTTTACCTCAACAACACCCTTTATTTTACGACTACTGACAAAGCCGCTCACAAGGTCTATTTGTTCTACAGTAATGGTGATGCAGTAGCGGGTTTTCCTGTCTATGGAAATTCAACGGTTGATTTAATCAATAGCGACAAGGACAAAGCGTTGGAAATGATAGTCACCACAGAGGACAACAGCCTTTTGATCTATGAGATCAACTGATCATTTCCGTTTCGAATATTTCGGTAAAGTGCTGTAAAAGGTGCTTCTTGACCTCTTGGGTGTCCACTTGTTTTTTCAACTCTTGCGCCAATGAGGTTACTCCTTTTCCTTGAATTCCACAAGGAACAATATGGTCAAAATAAGACAAATCGGTATTGACGTTCAACGCAAATCCGTGCATGGTTACCCACCGGCTTGCTCTGACTCCCATGGCGCATATTTTACGTGCAAAGGGAGTGTCCAAATCCAACCACACTCCAGTCTCCCCATCACTTCGCGCTCCGTGCAAGTCATAATCTGCCAAGGTTCTAATGATCACCTCTTCCAAATAACGCAAGTATTTGTGAATATCCGTAAAAAAATTATCCAAATCCAAAATGGGATAACCTACAATTTGCCCTGGACCATGAAAAGTAATATCTCCTCCCCGATTGGTTTTGAAAAAAGAAATGCCTTTGGCTTTGATTTCCTTCTGTTGCAGAAGTAAATGTTCAATTTTTCCGCTTTTACCCAAAGTAAAAACAGGAGGATGTTCTACCCAAAACAGGAAGTTGTCCGTCGGTAATGGAGTTTCTAAATTTCTATTCTCTTTTTTTTGAGCGATGATGTCAGAAAAAAACTGCTCTTGCCGTTCCCATGCAGCATCATAAGAAAGTGCACCCCAGTCCGATACTTTAACTTTTTTGTTCATCATCATTCCCAACGCTCGGGATTATTCAATATTACCAAAGCAGCAATGACCCCCGGCACCCAACCACAAAGGGTCAGTAAAAAAACTATAAAGACAGAGCCACAGCCTTGATCCAACACAGCCAAAGGAGGGAAAAGGATCGATAAAAGAACACGCCAAAAACTCAAAATCCAATGCTTTTGGCAAAGATAGGAAATTTGACTACGGATTACTTTAGACTGATTATCTTTGCACAAAATCAAATGGCCTTATGGCAGTACTTTCAGAGCAAGAACAGGTAAGAAGAGAAAAGTTACAAGCACTACGAAAACTGGGAATCAATCCTTATCCAGCGGCTTTATTTCCAGTCGATGCTGATTCAGACAGCATCAAAAATAATTTTAAAGAAGGAAAAGCGGTTACCCTTGCAGGAAGATTGATGTCAAGAAGGATACAGGGAAAAGCAAGTTTTGCGGAATTACAAGACAGCCATGGAAAAATACAGGTCTATTTTAACCGAGACCAAATCTGCCCAGGAGAGGACAAAACCCTCTACAATGAAGTTTACAAAAAACTTCTCGATATTGGAGACATCATCGGGCTAAAAGGAAATCTTTTCACCACTCAAGTAGGAGAAAAAACCGTCATGGTCGAATCCTTTCAGCTACTGAATAAAACCCTACGTCCACTCCCCCTTCCCAAAACCGATGCCGAAGGGAATGTCTATGATGAGTTTAATGATCCCGAACTGCGCTACCGCCAGCGGTATGTCGATCTGATTGTCAATCCCAAGGTCAAAGATACATTTGTAAAACGCACCAAGATCACCAACAGTATTCGTGGTTTTCTCAATCAAAAAGGGTGGCTTGAGGTAGAAACTCCCATCCTACAACCCATTCCGGGTGGAGCTGCCGCCAAACCTTTTTTGACCCACCACAATGCTTTGAACATTCCACTTTACTTGAGGATTGCCAACGAACTGTACCTCAAACGACTCATCGTGGGGGGCTTTGACGGGGTCTATGAATTCGCCAAAGACTTTCGAAATGAAGGCATGGATCGCACCCACAATCCCGAGTTTACCGTAATGGAATTGTATGTGGCATACAAGGATTATTTCTGGATGATGGAAATGACAGAAAGTTTATTGGAAAAGGTAGCCATTGACACTCAAGGAACCACTACCATAAAGGTGGGAGACAACAGCATTGACTTTAAAGCTCCCTATCCTCGGGTTCCCATTTTGGAAGCCATTCGCATCCATACTGGAATCGATGTCTCCGAGATGGACGAAAACCAACTCAGGGATACCGCAAAAAGCCTAGGTATAGAAGTAAACGACACCATGGGAGAGGGTAAATTGATCGATGAGATATTTGGTGAAAAATGCGAACATCATTTCATCCAACCCACATTTATCACCGACTACCCCAAATCCATGAGTCCACTGACCAAAGAACACCGCAGCAATCCCAAACTGACAGAGCGTTTTGAATTGATGGTCAATGGAAAAGAATTGGCCAATGCCTACTCCGAACTGAATGATCCCATCGATCAAAGAGAACGTTTTGAAGCCCAGTTGGCCCTGAGTGAAAAAGGAGATGACGAAGCCATGTTCATCGATCAAGATTTTCTCAGAGCTTTGGAATATGGTATGCCTCCTACCTCTGGAATTGGAATCGGAATCGACCGATTGGTAATGCTGATGACCAACAACAGCTCCATACAGGAAGTGCTTTTCTTCCCACAGATGAAACCAGAACAAAAGGCAATCTCCCTGACTGAAGAGGAAAAAATGATTTTAGACCTACTTAAAAAAGAAAGTCCAATGGCCTTGACCACTCTAAAAGAACAAACTGGACTGAGTAATAAAAAATGGGATAAATCCATCAAAGGATTGACCCAAAACAAACTGGCTAAAGTCACCAAAAACGAAGAGGGACTCTGGGTGGAGTTCTTGTCTTGAAGTTTTCCAAAACTCTAAAGTTTTCTTAAAAGATTAAACCCTTTAAGAATTAGCGTATCAAAAGGTTGAATTTAAAATCGTACGCTATGAAAAAACTAATCTTTACATTATTACTGTCTCTACCATTAGGACTGTTGGCTCAACCGCCCCATCATAAGGGGGAGAAAATGAGTCCCGAGCAACAGGCAGTCCTAAAAGCCAAAGCCATGCGATTGCATTTGGATTTGAGTGAAACACAGGAAGAAAAAATTCAAGGTATTTTCCAAAATCAAATGCAATTGATGGAAGCCTATCGAAAAAAAGCCAAAACAGAAAAGCTTTCGAACTATGACAGAAAGCTACATCATTTGGAACAACAATTGGCGTTGCAAGAGAAAATGAAATCCCTCTTGACAAAGGAGCAATACGAGAAATGGAAGTCTTTCCAAGGACGAAAAAAACAAATGGCCTTTGAACATAGAAACCGAAGAAAAGGGAAAAAAGTGGCTATGAAAAATGAGAGACCACCACGAAAAAAGTGGTAAAACCTCCTCCCTTTTCCTTTGAACCATTACTGTTTCCATACGGTAATGGTTCTTTTGTTTTTAGAGGTAGTAAACAAATAGGGGTGATTGTTTTTTACCCTGCTCAGTGAGTCTTTTCCACAACTTTAGATTATTTTTTTAAATTTAGATTATCTAAATCTTATTCCTCCTATGAAAAACTTATGCCTAAACTCCCGATACCCTCCGCTTCAGCCCATTAAAAGTGATGGTTAAGGTAAACCGTTAAATCAGCGACTAATTCTGCATTGCCTTTTCCACAGATTTGGCAGTATCTAACACGGTTTTCTTAAAATCAATAGGTTGCCATTTAAAAGCATTCATTGTTTCTTGTACGTCGCCATTAAAGGTGTTTCCAATAAAAGGGAGTAGTCCTTTTAAATCGTTATTAAAATTCGCCATGAATTTTAGCATAAAACTTGGAGCCAATTTTGTACTTACCTTTTGGTATCCATTGTCTTTTAGAATCTGAGCCATTTCTTGAAATGAGTATGCGTTCTCAGTGCTTACGATAAACCTTTTGCCATTTGCTGATTTGTTTTCTAAGGCCTGAACATGAATCTTGGCAACGTCTCTCACATCTGACATATTAATGGCTGCTTGTGGCACCCTTGGCCAACCTCCGGTGATGAGTTCTTTGAAAGTAGACATGGATTCTCCAGACAGGTCGCCAGAGAGCGTAGGTCCGAAAACTGGTCCAGGGTTTATTGTAACCAATTCTAGCTTACTTTTCCCTTTTTGATTTTTTATGAAATCCCAAGCGTATTGCTCTGCAATGGTTTTGCTTTTTAAATAAGCGGAAACGCCTTTAGCATCAATATCGGTCCAACTGTCTTGATTGATATTTACATTTCCGTTTGCACCGCCAATCATCGCAACCATGGAAGAAGTAACCACCATTCGCTTAACACCTGCTTTTTTGGCGGCAGCCAAAGCGCGTTGGGTTCCTTCAACTGCTGGTTTAATCAATTCATTTTCATCTTTAGGCTGGCTTGAAACAAAAGGGGAAGCAACATGCAATACATAATCACAGCCTCTCATTGCTTCGTCCCAACCTTTGTCCTTCAGTAAATTCAGTTCGCAAAATTCTAAATTTCCTTTTGGGTCAATATGTTTTTTGATGACTTCTGTTGTGTTTTCAGACTTAGACAAGCTTCGCACAGAACCTCTAACAGCATATCCACTTTTTAATAGTTCTACGGCACAATGCTGTCCAATGTAACCTGAAATTCCTGTTAATAACACTTTTTTCATTTTCAATTTTATTTTTTACTTAAACTTAGAATTTATACATACGGTATGTTTTGATAATAAAACATCTTGGGATTTTATAACCATCATTAACTCACCATAACATTAAACCAATAATGTATCGATAATGAACTTTATGAAGTTTTGACATCAAATTTTACTATTTATTTTCTAACCAATTATTGAAAGCAGAAAGGGTGAAATCGATATCTTTTTCTGATAAGGCATCGTTTAAAAAATAGCTTTCAAAAGCACTGGGGGGTAGGTAGACCCCTCGTTCTAACATGCCGTGAAAATAGTCTTTAAATTGATCGTTGTTTCCCAAAGCCGCAGATTTAAAATCTACCACCTGCTGATCCGTAAAATGCAAAGACATCATGGAACCATAGCGATTGATTTGGTAGGGGATACTTTTTTTGTCCAGTAGTTGGGTCATCCCTTGCTCTAGTGATTTGGTTTTGTTTTCAAGACGATCAAAAACCTCAGGGTTTTCATTGAGGTGAGAAAGCATGGCGTAACCTGCTGCCATGGCGAGTGGGTTTCCGCTGAGGGTTCCCGCTTGATAAACAGGTCCTTCAGGAGCCAAATGATTCATGATTTCGGCTCTGGCCGCGAAAGCTCCTACCGGTAGCCCTCCCCCCAAAACCTTACCATAGGTCATCAAATCGGCAGTCACTCCCAGGCTTTCTTGCGCTCCACCTTTCGCCAATCGAAAACCTGTCATGACCTCATCAAAAATCAACAGGGTTTGATGTTCGTCACACATTTTTCGCAATCCTTCCATAAACCCTGTTTGTGGAGGAATACAGCCCATATTTCCAGCAACAGGCTCCACAATGATGGCAGCAATTTGTTCGGGATGTTGTTCAAAGTGAAGACGTACACTTTCCAAATCGTTATAATGAGCCAGGAGGGTATCCTTGGCGGTGCCTTGAGTAACTCCGGGGCTATTGGGTGCCCCAAAAGTAACGGCCCCACTCCCCGCCTGAATCAAAAAGGCATCGGAATGTCCGTGATAACAACCTGCGAACTTGATGATCTTCTCCCGCTTGGTGTAACCTCGAGCCAAACGAACAGCACTCATACAAGCTTCTGTTCCAGAGTTGACCATTCTGATTTTATCAATATTGGGCACCATTTGAACTGCCAATTCGGCGATTTGCGTTTCCAACTCGGTGGGCATACCATAGGAAGTTCCTCTGTCTGCCCTTTCTTTGACTGCCTCGATAACCGGTTCAAAGGCATGTCCCAAGATCATAGGACCCCAACTGGATATGTAATCGATCAGTGTATTGCCATCCTCGTCATACAAATATGAGCCTTTTGCTTTCTGAACGAAAATGGGAGTTCCTCCCACAGCTTGGAAAGCTCTAACTGGTGAATTTACCCCACCAGGGATAACTTTTTGTGCGGATTGAAATAAGGCACTGCTTCTTTGATATTGCATACTATTGTGCTTGGGGAATGATTAAATTCTGGCCCAAAAAAATGGTGCTGTTTTCGATTTTATTTTCTTGTACAATGAGTTGCAAATCTACTTGGTATTTTTTGGAGATGGAATAAAGGGTATCCCCTTTTTGAACCCTATGAACTTTGGTGTCGATCGAGCTAACCTTTTGATCGGGTACTTTTTTGGTCTTTCTTTTTTTGAGATCATACCGATCCAGTCGGTAACGTTCGATCAGGCTAATGAGTTTGTCTGGATATTTTGGATCGGTAGCATAACCTGCTTTTTTAAGTCCTTTGGCCCATGCTTTGTAATCGTTTTTTTTGTAGTCAAAAAGGAAGTCATATCGGGAACGGGTCGTCAAAAAAAGGGAATGGTCGCGGTAGGACTTTCGTGGATCCGAATAGACCCTAAAACATTCACCCTTGAGGTCGTCGTCGTGATAGATGCGTTTGCCCCGCCATTCTTTGTGACATTTGATCCCAAAGTGATTGTTGGCCTGGGTGGCCAAACGACTGTCTCCCATACCAGATTCCAGTATGCCTTGTGCCAATGTGATACTGGCCGGGATATCATAAGATTTCATTTCTTGCTGGGCTACCTCTCCATAAGTTTTAACATAACGATCTACTCTTTCTGCTACTGTTAGTTTTTTGGATTTTTTGGATGATGCCGAGGGGGTTTTAAGAACGGAAGTTTTTTTTGTTTGGGAGGGTTTCACTGCAACACTTCGGTTGCTGATTTTTACTTTTTTGGCACTCCCACAATTGTTGAACAAAAACATCAATGACAACATTGCAAAAATCATATAGTGATGGTAGGCCATTCTTTTTTGGATAATTTCTGGTTCATTCCCTCTATGCCTTGTAATCCTCCCGTATGGATGATCAATATCTTTTTGCCCCAATTCCATTGGTTGTTTTTTATAAGATCAAAAATACCAAAAACTAGCTTTCCTGTGTAAACAGGATCCAATGGAGTTTTAAAATTTTTATTAAAGGTATTGATGAAGTCGATGAGTTCGGGAGAAACTTTGGCATAAGCCCCAAAGGTGTAATCGTGGTTGAGCTCCCAATTTTTTCTATGAGTCCATTGTTGAACTTGGTGATGTAGGTTTTGGTTTTTCAGGGCTGAGAAACCTACCACTTGCTGATCTGAACCAGCACTTTCAATTAAGCCTGCAAGGGTTCCCCCGGTACCTACACTGCAAGCAATGGTATCAAAAAGGGCATCTTCTTCTGTAAGTATTTCCTTACAGCCTCGAATGGCTAAATCATTAGTTCCCCCTTCGGGAAGCAGGTAGAAACGACCCCACTTTTTTTGTAGGCTGTGGATAAAGTTGGATTCGTTTTTGTAGCGATAATCCTCTCTGGAAATGTAAAATAATGACATGCCTTGATGCTGACAGAATCGCAAAGTAGGGTTCAGATAAGCTTGTTCTTCTCCTCGTACAATCCCGATGGTTTTGAAACCAATAATCTTACCAGCAGCAGCAGTAGCAGCAAGGTGGTTGGAAAAAGCACCGCCAAAAGTAAGTAGCGTAGAATGATTGAGGTTTTTAGCTTGTTCTATGTTGTATTTCAATTTCCGAAACTTATTCCCAGAAACGGTGGGATGCAATCGATCTTCTCTTTTGAGGGAAATTTCAAAACCGTTGAGGGAAGTCAAAAGTTGATTGATCGATTTTTGTCGTTGAAATAAGGACATATTCGAACAAAATTAAGGGATAAACTTTAAATATGGCTACCTTTATCGAGTAGATATGGAACCTTATTTACCCCTAGAAGAAGAAGACTTTTATCTATCCCCAGAGGGATATCGTGTTTTTACAGAAAAGTATCACCTCAAAAGAGGATACTGCTGTAAATCCAATTGTCGTCATTGTCCATATGGTTTTGATCCCAAAACAGCCCGATAATTTCGGCATAGTTTTTGTTCCTAGATTTAAAAAAAAATAGTCATGAAAAATATTCTTCTATTGTTGTTGGCAATTCCCATTGTGGGATGCAGTTCCATAAGCGTTTTTACAGACCATGATTCAGGGGTTGATTTTTCGAAATACAAAAGCTATGCTTATTTCAAGCCTGGAATTGACAAGGTTGAAATTTCAGACCTTGACAAGCGCCGGATTTTGAAGGCTATTGATCTTCAGATGTCAGAAAAATCTATTGTTAAATCAGACATGCCTGATTTGTTGGTAAGCATCAATACTACGGCCAAAGAAAAGGTGTATGTAAACAATATGTACAATGGATTTTGGGGATGGGGCTGGAATCCTTGGATGTGGGGCCCCAACCAGAATACAGTCTCATCGCGAACTGAAGGTGTTCTTTACATTGATCTGATTGATGCCCAAACAAAACAATTGGTGTGGCAAGGCAAAGGAAAAGGCGGTATCAGTGAGTACACCAAAAATCGGGACGAGAGGATCGGTATTTTTGTCTCAGAAATTCTAAAAAATTACCCTCCGCAGTCCAATCTCTAGGATGGAATCAAATGCTTGGCTTCTAGAAGTGCTTGAGAGATTCCAGCTGGATTTTTTCCTCCTGCTGTAGCAAAAAAGGTTTGACCTCCACCTCCACCTTGGATGTACTGACCCAGTTCACGAACAACCTTACGAGCGTCCATATCTCTTTCACTTACCAAGGGTTTTGAAATGTAACAGACCAACAGTGGTTTGTCTCCATGGGTAGATGCCAACACTAAAAAGAGGTTGTCTCTGTTTTTCCCCAACTCGAATGCAAGATCTTTTAAAGCCTGTGCGTCAAGGGCAACAGATTTGGATAAGAACGCGATGCCATTAATTTCTTCGATTTCTGCTTGCGCCTCTTGAGCAAGGATTTGACTTTTTAGTTTTTTGAGTTCGTTGAGTTCTTTTTTCAACTGTAGATTTTCGTCCTGTAATTGTGAGACTGCCTTAGGTAAATCCTGAGGGTGTTTGAGTAGGTTACTGACCTGATCTAAAAGTTGATTTTGATCCTCAAAATATTTCAAAGCGGCCTCCCCAGTAATGGCCTCAATTCTTCTGACTCCAGCAGCAACAGCTGTTTCAGTTACAATTTTGAAGTGCCAAATGTCCGAGGTATTATTTATATGAGTTCCTCCACAAAGCTCTACTGACTGACCAAAACGTATGGTTCTGACAGTATCCCCATATTTTTCACCAAACAATGCCATGGCTCCCGAAGATATGGCTTGATCATAAGGAACATTTCTGTTTTCTTCTAGAGGAATTTGTTCTTTAATCCTTGCATTTACAAAATGTTCTACAGCGCGTAATTCCTCTGAACTAAGTTTGGCAAAATGGGAAAAGTCAAAACGAAACATCCCAGAATGAACCATCGATCCTTTTTGTTCTACATGAGATCCCAATATGGATCGCAAAGCTTGATGCATCAGGTGGGTGGCACTGTGATTACAGGCAGTTTTAAAACGCTGACTTTCGTCCACCACAGCATTAAATTTTCCGTTGAGCTCTGCTGGTAAGGTTTTGGAATAGTGGAGTATCAGATCGTTTTCTTTTTTAGTATCAACGATGTAATGCACTGCACCATTGGATGCCTCAAGGTAACCCTTGTCCCCTACTTGACCACCACTCTCGGGATAGAAAGGAGTGATGTTGAAAACCAACTGAAAAAAATCTCCTTCTTTTTTGGAGCTCACTTTTCGGTATTTAGTGATACTGACTGAGGTAGAGAGTAGATCATAGCCCACAAACTCTTCTTCATCATCAGGCTTGATAACTTGCCAATCGTCAGTTGCAGAAACTGCCGCTGCACGAGAACGTTCTTTTTGTTTTGCCATTTGATCATCAAAAGCTTTCTGATCTACTTGATAACCCCGTTCTCTGGCAATCAGTGCCGTAAGATCAAAAGGGAAGCCAAAAGTATCGTAAAGTTCAAAAGCTTTGGATCCGTTTACCGTATTGTCTTTGGAGTTCGCCAAAACAGTATCCAAAAGCGTCAATCCCTGGTCGAGTGTTTTGAGGAATGATGTTTCTTCCTCCCTGATGACATTGGCAGAAATGCTTTTTTGTTTGTCTAGTTCAGGAAAAACAGGTTTGAGTTGGTGGTTTAAGGTATCGACCAAGTGGTGTATGAAGGGTTCTTTTTGATTCAAAAAAGTAAAGCCATAGCGAATCGCTCGTCTTAGAATTCTTCTGATTACATAACCTGCTCCCGTATTGGAGGGCAATTGCCCATCGGCAATGGCCATATATACTGTTCTCAAATGATCAGCAATCACTCGAATGGCACGGTCGGTATTTTCATCAATGCCGTATTGAGAAGCCGTTAGGGTTTCTATCTCCTTGATTAGGGGAGTGAAAACATCAGTATCGTAATTGGATGTTTTACCTTGCAAAACCATGCAGAGTCTTTCAAAACCCATTCCTGTATCAATGTGTTTTTGGGGCAAGGCCTCCAGACTCGCATCAGCTTTTCGGTTGAATTCAACGAATACCAGGTTCCATACTTCAATCACTTGGGGGTGATCTTGATTGACCAATTCGGCACCAGGTGTCTTTGCCTTTTCTTCAGGGTTTCTCAGGTCGATATGAATTTCTGAACAAGGGCCACAAGGGCCTTGCTCGCCCATTTCCCAAAAGTTATCTTTTTTATTGCCCAGCAAAATCTTTTCCTCAGGAACGATGGCTTTCCAAAAATTGTACGCCTCAGTGTCTTTTTCTAGGCCTTCCCCGGCATCTCCTTCAAATATGGTGACATAAATTTTTTCAGGATCTATTTTGTAAACTTCTGTCAGCAATTCCCATGCCCATTCAATGGCCTCTTTTTTAAAGTAATCTCCAAAACTCCAGTTGCCCAACATTTCGAAAAAGGTGTGGTGATAGGTATCAATTCCTACTTCCTCAAGATCGTTGTGTTTTCCGGAAACCCTGAGACATTTTTGAGTATCTGCTACGCGTAATGCTTTTGGTTTTTGGTGACCCAAAAAATAGGGTTTAAATTGATTCATCCCTGCGTTGGTAAACATCAAAGTGGGGTCGTCCTTAATGACCATCGGAGCAGAAGGTACAATGGTATGGGCTTTGGATTCAAAAAATTGAAGAAATTGTTTTCTGATTTCAGCGGATTTCATAGTCGGCTTTGATGATTAAAAAGCGATACAAATATAGTTTTTTAGTTCGAGAGCTTCACTGAAAAAAAGCTAAGTGACGATGATTTAGATAATTTGTATATTTGGGGTTGAATTGAGCCCCCTTGGTGGCTTATAAAGCTATTTATGCCGAGACTAAAATATTATTACGACAAGGAGTCACTTTCTTACCGACCTGTCGGTAGTAGTAAGTATTCTGGGATATCTGGAATGGTATTATTCTTATTGACTTCTATTTTTTTCGGAATATTGGCATTGTTCCTCCTCCTCAACACAGATGCGCTGAATACTCCCAAAGAGCTTCTTCAAGCGAGAGAAATTGAAAATTTCAAGTTGCAGTATGAATTGCTTAACAAAAAATTGGAAAAAATTGAAGAAGTAATGACCAATGTCGCGGATCGCGACAATAACCTTTACAGGGTTTACTTTGAGGCGAGTCCCATTCCCGAAGAGCAAAGGAAAATGGGTTTTGGAGGGGTAAATCGCTACAAGGAACTGGAGGGCTTTGACAATTCAGAATTGATTATCAACACTACAAAACGCCTAGAGGTATTGACCAAACAGGTTGTGGTTCAATCGCGCTCGTTAGAGGAATTGGAAAGTTTAGCCAAAAGTAAAGAAGATCTTTTGGGTGCTATGCCTTCTATACAGCCGATACACAAAAATGATCTCAAAAGAATGGCTTCTGGTTTTGGATATCGAACCGACCCTTTCACCAAAAAAAGAAGGTTCCATCAAGGAATGGATTTTACAGCGCTTCGAGGTACCCCCATTTACGCCTCTGGTGATGGTGTCGTAGGCAGAGCCGATAACCGAGCAGCGGGTTATGGAAAACACATCCGAATTGACCACGGTTTTGGTTATGTAAGTTTGTACGCTCACCTAAGCAAGTACAATGTTAAAAGAAAACAAAAAGTTAAACGAGGAGACATTATTGGTTATGTGGGAAGCACTGGGCGTTCTGTAGGACCTCATTTGCATTATGAAATTTTTAAAGATGGTAGAAGGGTCAATCCGCTAAATTACTATTCTGGAAATTTGACCGCTGAAGAGTTTGACATCATGCTGAATTTGGCAAGACAGGAAAACCAATCTATGGACTGATGCATGTTAACTTACCCAAAAAAAGATATTACAGCATCGGTGAAATTGCCAAAGCATTCCAAGTAAATCCGTCACTACTTAGGTTTTGGGAAAAAGAATTCAAAGAAATACATCCCAAAAAAAAACAAAGCGGAGCGAGACGATACACTCCAGATGATGTAACCAACATCCAAAAAATTTATCACCTACTCAAGGAAAAAGGTTTGACCATAGAGGGAGCCAAAAAACAACTCAAACTCAAAAATCTCTCCGAGGATGGGAATATGGAGGTAATCCAAAAATTAGAACAACTGAAATCGGATCTAGAGCAATTGAGAGACAACCTCTAACTACTTTTTTCTGAAAAATAATTGAATGGGAATACCGTTGAAATCAAATCTCTCCCTGAGTTTGTTTTCTAAAAACCTCTTGTAAGGCTCTTTTACGTACTGTGGTAAATTACAGAAAAATGCAAATTGGGGGTGCGGAGTTGGTAATTGAGTACAAAACTTGATCTTGACAAATTTTCCCTTGTAGGAAGGTGGGGGTTGAGTCTCTATGATGGGTAACAAAGTGTCGTTGAGTTTTCTTGTGGGAATGCGATTCGATCGGTTTTTGTAGAGGGCAACGGCTGTCTCAATGGCTTTAAAAATTCTTTGTTTGTTGAGAGCAGAAATAAATAGAATAGGAACATCGGTAAAGGGAGCAATTTTTTGATGAATTTCTTGTTCAAAAAATTTAGATGATCGGGTTTCTTTTTCGACCAAATCCCATTTGTTGACCAAAATCACTATTCCTTTATTGTTTCTATGAGCCAACCAGAAAATATTTTGAACTTGCCCATCAAAACCCCGGGTTGCATCTACCAATAACAAACATACATCACAATATTCGATTGCCCTGACCGATCGCATGACAGAATAGAATTCGATATCTTCCTTTACCTTACTTTTCTTTCGTATTCCTGCAGTATCTACCAAATTGAATTCAAAGCCAAACCGATTGTATTTGGTATCAATACTATCTCTGGTAGTTCCCGCAATATCGGTTACAATGTATCTTTCCTCTCCTATTAAAGCGTTAATAAAAGAAGATTTTCCAGCGTTGGGTCTTCCAACAACAGCAAATCTAGGCAGTGATTCATCGACCCTATTTTGTTCAGGTAAAACTTTGACTAATTCATCCAATAACTCCCCTGATCCACTCCCGTTGATGGCAGAAACAGTGTAAATATGCTCATAACCTAAGGCGTAAAATTCACTCTTGTTTTCACTTACTTTGGAGTTGTCTCCCTTATTGGCGGTTAGAAAAACAGGTTTTTGTGAGCGCCTCAGTAATTGTGCAATGGTTTCGTCCATCCCAGTAAGACCCTCAGCTACATCAACCATGAATAGGATGGCGTCAGCCTCTTCAATGGCGAGATTAACTTGCTTGTCAATTTCTTTCTGAAAAACATCATCACTCCCCTCGACATATCCACCTGTATCAATTAGACTGAACTCTACGCCGTTCCAATCAGATTGACCGTAGTGACGATCTCGAGTAACCCCACTGGTTGCATCCACGATGGCCTCTCTTTTTTTTATCAATCGATTAAAAAAAGTTGATTTCCCCACATTGGGTCTTCCTACAATTGCAACGATGCCTCCCATCAAGGTTTATTTGAATGCAAAAGTAACTGAATTTGTGAGATAAAGAACCAGACTTAATGCTGATAACCGAAACGCTTGAGCTGTTGAGAATTGGAGCGCCAATTTTTTTGAACTTTGACAAAAAGTTCTATGTGAATTTTCTTGCCAAAAAAAGAGGCTAAATCTTTTCTGGCAGCCATACCAACTTTTTTGAGTTGCTCTCCTTTATGGCCAATGATGATCCCTTTTTGAGTTGCTCTTTCAACCAAGATCAATGCTCTGATTTTGATGATTTTTTCTTCTTCTTTAAAAGATTCGGTAACAACCTCCACAGCATAGGGAATCTCCTTATCGTAGTATTCCAATATACTTTTTCGAATGGATTCATTAACAAAAAATCTTTCGGGCTTATCACTGAGTTGGTCTTTGGGGAAATAAGGAGGGGATTCGGGTAATAAATCTATCAACATATTGAGAAGTTCCTTAACAAAAAATCCCGTTAAGGCAGAAATAGGAATGATCTTCGCATGGGGAAACTCTATTGACCACTCCTGAACGGCAGTTTCCAGCTCCTCTTGAGAAGAATTGTCTATTTTATTTATCAATACAAACAATGGTATTTTCAACTTTTTTATACGTTCCACCAAGTCTTGATCTTTCAACTGCTTCTCCTCAATTGAAATCATGTACAATAATACATCAGCATCGACGAGAGACTCCTTCACAAAGTCCATCATGGAGTTTTGCATCTCATAGGCAGGCTTAATAATTCCAGGTGTGTCAGACAAAACCAATTGATAGTGATCTCCATTGACCAGCCCGAGAATACGGTGTCTTGTGGTTTGGGCTTTGGGAGTCGTAATGGACAAATCCCTACCCATTAAGGCATTGACTAAAGTAGATTTTCCCACATTGGGATTCCCTACTATTGAGACATAACCAGATTTATGAGGTGTTTTGGTCATTAGGTAAAGATACAATCTTTGGATTAGCCTTTGTCGTAGTTTATAAATTTCGTAGATTTGCCACCGCATCGCGAGGTAGAGCAGTAGGTAGCTCGTCGGGCTCATAACCCGAAGGTCGCTGGTTCGAGTCCAGCCCTCGCTACTACACAAGACGGACTAGTATTTTACTAGTCCGTTTTTTATTGGAATCATCCTTACCCCTTGTAAATAAATAGATTAACATAAATATTGGATTCAAATTTGAGGTTCGATATATTCTGTCGTTCGGGTCTGAACCATAAACATTGAAAGACTATTTGGTGTCTTATCATTATTGAGTGTCTCTAGGGAGTGCAGGAACTAACATCAATTTCGCTGTATAAATTTGGGTCGTGGTTTGGGTC
>JAYNHF010000002.1:0-2822 GCA_038107695.1 Flavobacteriaceae bacterium
AAAAAAACCGCTATTGTCTTTCGTCTAAAGGAAATCCATAGCAATTTTTAAAGACATAATGTTTTATTTTATCGTTCCAATTGCCTCTAAATAACGATTTAATTCTTCTTTGACTTTTGGGTATAAGAAGAACAACCCTATCATATTAGGGAAAACTAAGGCTAAGATCATCGCATCTGAAAAAGTCCATACAGCAGACATATCTCCCGCAGCACCGATCACAATAAAAATCAAAAACAAAATTTTGTAAGAAAGGTCGGACAACTTACTTTTCCCAAAAACATACATCCATGACTGCAGTCCATAATAAGACCACGAGATCATTGTGGAAACTGCAAATAGCACCACGGCAATGGTCAGGAAGGGTCCTGCAAAACTGATATATTCGGAAAAGGCTGCAGCCGTAATTCCAGCTCCTTCTACCGCAACACCATCAATCATTACCTTTCCACCTACTCCTCCGTAATCAAAAACAGTGCTATCACCATTAAAAATAATGATCACCAAAGCAGTCATGGTACAAATAACGACTGTATCAATAAAAGGTTCTAATAGCGCAACCAAACCCTCAGAGGCAGGGTACTTAGTTTTTACGGCGGCATGAGCAATAGAGGCTGATCCTGCCCCGGCTTCATTGGAAAAAGCTGCTCGGCGAAAACCAGTGATCAATACGCCCAAAAATCCTCCTAATCCTGCTTCTGGATTGAAAGCCTGAGTAAAAATCATGGCAAAAGCATCATCAACAAAACTTAAATTAGATCCAATAATGTAAAGGCAAGCCAACAGGTACATTAAAGCCATAAAGGGAACAATTTTTTCTGTAACTGAGGCAATGCGTTTGATCCCTCCAATAATGATAATCCCAACGAAAATCATCATTATCAAACCGATAATGGTGCGTGCAGAGCCACCAGTCATACCAAAAGTACTAACCAATTGCATGGCTGCTTGATTGGATTGTGCAGCATTACCTCCACCAAAGGAGGCTCCGATACACAAAACAGCAAAGGTCATGGCCAGAAACTTTCCGATTTTGATCCAACCCCGTTCTTTGAGTCCTTTGGTCAAATAATACATGGGGCCTCCATAAACAGTTCCATCTTCACCTACATCTCTGTAGCGAACACCGAGTGTACACTCGACAAATTTGGTCGACATGCCCAACAATCCGCAGAGAATCATCCAAAAAGTAGCTCCAGGTCCACCAACAGCGATAGCCAATGCCACTCCTGCAATATTTCCATTACCCACAGTACCCGATACAGCTGTTGCCAATGCTTGGAAATGACTCACCTCTCCCTCCTGACTTTCATCTCTTATGGTGTCTTTGATATCACCCTCTATAGCCAAGTCTGGTGATCCAGCGGCATGGTGGTCCAAAGCATCATATTTACCCCTGACCGTATCAATGGCAGTAGTAAAATGTCTCACATTCACAAATCCAAAATAAATAGTAAAGAACAAAGCCCCTCCAACCAACAGAATGATGATGGTGGGAATGGATGTTCCAGGAAAGTTATGTAAAATTAATGCTCCCCACCAATTGGCAATGGGGGTAAAAGCTTCGTTAATTTTATCGTCTAAACCTTGTTGTTGTGCTTGAGCCGTCCAGGGAAGTAGAGTGGAAAAAAAAAGAAAAAATAATGGCTTAGAAAGTGGGAAATGTTTCATGAATATGTTTTTGGCTTTTGCAATATCCTAAAAACCTTGGGAAAAACAAATTAATCCAAATCAAACATTGTATTTAATTTGGCAATGGCCAAATTGTTGCCCAATACAATCAACTTACTATGAGATTCCAATTTCATATCAGCATCGGGGTTAATTATTAGTTGTCCCACGGCATTTCGAAAACCAACCACATTGCATTTGGTTTTTTGGCGGATGTTGAGATCCGATAAGCTTCGATTGAGGTATTTTTTCGGAAGCGCATCAATGGAAATCTCTTCCAAGTTAGGGCTATCCTCCTCCAACCAACTCAATTCTTCCATGAATCGGATCAAATCAGGAACCATCAATAAACTGGCCATATGATCTCCCCCAATTTTATCAGGCATGATGATGTGATTCGCACCAGCACGTTCGAGCTTGGAGCGATTTCCAGATTCGGTCAGACGGCTGACAATAAGCAGGTCAGGATTGAGTTCTCTGGCGGATAAAACCACAAACAAATTGTCCACATCGTTAGGTAGTGCTGAAATTAGATTTTTGGCCTTTTTGATATTGGCCTGCTCCAAGATTGAGTCTTGACGTGCATCCCCAAAGATAAAGCTAATCTTATCGTTGGTTTTGGTTAGGGTCGGATCTTGTTCTATCACCACAAAAGGATGATCGTGGTTTAGTAATCTTTGGGTCGCCTGACGACCATTGCGACCATATCCACAAATCACCGTATGATCTTTGAGTGAGGCTGTCATTTTCTTCATTTTTTTTTGTTTGATTTTTTCAAAGATATTTTCCGTCAAGACAAACTTTGTCAACTCCCTGATCCCGAAAGCAAAAACCGTTAAACTCAGCATGATGAAAAATACGGTAAAAATTTTGGCGGCGGGAGTCATGGGTGCAATTTCACCAAATCCTACGGTACTTAATGTAATGGCAGTCATGTACAAAGCATCTACAATACCTATATCTGGCAGCAACCAATAATAGCCTGCGGTACCAATGGATGTAACCATTAAAATTAAAAGTAAGGCTGAAAATAGATTGGGGCTGAGGGCTTTCACGTCATAAATCGAATACGGAAGTTCGGTTGGTGTAGATCATGTCTTTGAGCTTGAGCCAAAATGCTAGGGTCAGATAAATAATGAATCCTCCTACGA
>JAYNHF010000002.1:2832-87171 GCA_038107695.1 Flavobacteriaceae bacterium
ATCGTAGTAAAGGAAGCGTAAATAAAAAAAAGACGCACACTTTTTACATTCATACCCAACGTATCTGCTAAGCGGGTAGATACTGTAAAACCATGTTTTTCAAAAAAATGGCGCAAGGAACTCATACGACTCATAGCTCAAATTTAAGACGAAAAGTCGAACAAATGAAATCCAACGGCACAGCGTAAGCACTTTTTTTTATCGCAATAATAATTTTTTAGTTGCAATAAAGACTGAGAATCTAGTGCTGACTGCAATGAAAGTCCCAATTGGGAAAAGCCCATAGTAATACTATTTTGTTCCGTTGGAATGGCCTGAATCCATTGTAGTAACTTTTCTTCAGCACCAGCTCCTTGTTTTCGGGCATAAGCAAATCGAAAAGGAATAAGGGTATTGATCAATAGCAATTCAAAAAAAGATTGAGATATTCTTTTAGGACTGGAGGAAGACTCCTTTTCAAAGGTGAAATGAGTTTTCCAAAATTCCGATACCCCTATTTTGCGAATCCAATCCAAATCCGATAAGTTTTCTGCTGAGATAAGACGGGAAAAGGGGCGGTGGAAATGAGAGTACAACTGTGCCAATTGCGACAGTCTTACAGTTGGGAAATTCGGGGGTCGAAGGCGACTGAAACTTACTTTGATTCCAGGAATTTCCTTGAAGCCAAATTTTTGTTTTAAATAATAATAATTCTGATGTAACTCTTTTTTGTAAGGAACTTCCAACTCCCCTTCTAATAATCCTGATATTCCAAAAAAAAGAGCCTCCAACATTCTAACATCTTGAGCACTTTTTTGAACTACACCAAAGGGTAGGTGTTGTGCCCATTTTAAAAATGCATTTCCATTTCGATTCAAACCAAAGTTCTTGGCCAAAAGCTGGAACAAAGTTTCTTCCCAATGATTTTTATTGGCTTTGAGCAATTGTTGGATGAGCATGGTTTTTGTTTCTAAACGCTCCAAATAAAGTCGTTCCTTCCAATTATTCCACTTGATCTGAGGAAAATTGGAAATGAGTTTTTCACAAGGAATCCAGTGAGGTTGATTTTTAAATTTTTGTTGATAATCTTGGATCCATTGAAGTGGAATATGCTGGGACAATTCTAGGCAAGGAACTAATCGACCTGAGGGATAACAAACTTCACCATCGTTTTCCCAAACCACATGAAGAACCACAGCATCATAATACTTATCCATATGATGCCTATGATGGTACCACGAAGATGATTTCAGGTGGAGCTCAATGTCTCCAGCCCACAAGGTGTCACCAATCCATACTTTACCATTGATAAAATCTGGACCATCACCCGAGTTAGGGATGCCAGGATTTACTACCTGAATAGGCGCTCCACTATCTGTTTTTAGGGGAGAGTCTCCCAATTTTTGGAAATGCCATAAATAATGTAGAAAGTCTTCTTTCATTTTGATTTGGGGTCGTTAAGTAAATATTTGGAAACTAGACGGAGTCGCCTTTCCATTCCATGAATCCACCCAATAAATTATAGGTATTTTCAATACCCATTTGATTCATGATCTGACAAGCCTTGGCACTTCTTGCTCCTGAACGACAATAAATATAGTAGTTTTTGGAAGTGTCAAAGGATTGAATCTCACTCATGAAATTTTGTGCCTGATGAATGTCCAATAGTCTCGAACCAGGAATATGCCCTGTATCGTATTCCTCGGGTGTTCTGACATCCAATAAATAAGCATTTTCATCTGCCTCAAACTTTATTTTCCATTCCTCTTGTGATAAATCCATAATGTTTTTTAATTCAAAAATAACAGACTTGACCCAATAAAAAAATGAATTGAGATGAATTAATAAGAAAAAATATTATATTTGTATATACAAAATTTGTAACTACAAAAATGGAATCTTTAGATTTAGCGAAAAATACGGTAGTAGCAATACTCAAAGCAGGGAATAAGGCGGAGGATCATCTAGGAAGTACCATCAAAACCTACGACATTTCACTTCAACAGTTCAATGTACTAAGAATTTTGAGAGGTCGTAAAGGAAAACCCGCTAATCTAAAAACTGTTCAAAAACGTATGATTCACAAAATGAGTAATACAACCCGACTCATTGACAAACTCATTGAAAAAAAATTTGTACACCGAAAAATTTGCGAGGAGAATAGACGTAAAATAGAGATATTCATCACCGATAAAGGCCTTGAATTACTCTCTCAACTCGATACAAAAATACAAAATACAGAAGCAGAAATCCTACAACCTTTGAGTCTAGAGGAGCAAAAAACATTGAGGAGTTTAATCAACAAAATCACTTTAAATCATTAATCTAAATAATTTATATCATGAAAAAACCATTTCGATTTTCATTAATGCTCTTGAGCATTTTATCATTTTGCTTCAGTCAAGCACAAAATTTCTCAGCCGATTTGGCAGAAAGCAATATTCGTTGGTATGGGGAAGAACTCACAGGGAAAACTCATTTTGGAAACCTTAAGTTCAAACAAGTTACTCTTAACATCCAAGACGGTATTGTCACCAGTGGTAATTTTATTGTGGACATGACTTCCCTCTCGGTAGAAGATCTAAGCGGAGGAGGAAAGGCAAGATTAGAAGGCCACCTCAAATCTGACGATTTCTTCAGTGTAGAAAAACATACCGAAGCAGTACTTGTCATCACTCAAAAAGGAAAAGCGCAAGGAGGAACCCAAACCCTCGTAGGGGACTTGAACATAAAAGGAATACTTCATCCCGTAGAGTTTAGCATGGTAATAAAAGACAACAAAACGGCCGCTGCTGAATTGACCTTTGACCGTTCCAAATACAATGTGCGTTTTCGCTCTGGTTCCTTTTTTGAAAACTTGGGAGACAAATTAATACTCGACGACATCAAATTAGAAGTAGCTTTGACCTTGAATAATTAGAAAGTGCCTACCTGGGTTGCTAAAAAGTTTTTTTCATTTATATTTGTAATATGAATTTTAAAAATGAAAATTTAGGATGGTGGAACAAATTGACCTAATCAATTTGTGAACATGCTACAATTATAATCTAAGGCTTGTCATCACGACAAGCCTTTTTTAATTTTACACCACTAAAAAAATGACCGAGTTAAAATCAGCAATAAGAATGACATTTGTTAATCTACGTGTGACGCTAAAAAACAGGAACACATGAATCAAAGGTTTAAATTACATTCTGAGCACAAAAAAATACTATCCGATACCCTAACTCCGGTTAGCGTCTATCTCAAAATCAGAGATCAGTTTCCCCATAGTTTGTTATTGGAAAGCAGTGATTACGATGCTCGTGCTAATAATTTTTCTTACATCTGTTGCAATCCCATTGCCAGTTTCCGTGTCTCTGAAGGCAAAATACAGTGTAATTATCCCGATGGACATCAACAAAATCGAATTTTAACCGCAGAAGACAGTGTACCTGATTTGGTTCAAAATTTTGCTCAACGTTTTGAATCCAAAAAATATCCTTTTAAGTTTATTACCAACGGGCTGTTTGGTTTCATCTCGCACGAAGCAGTGACGCACTTCGATCAATTAACGCTTGACCCTAAAAAAAACAGTCTAGGCCTTCCCGAAGTTTATTATGCTGTCTATCAAAACATCATTGCTATCAGCCTATTTAACCACGAAGCACATTTGTTTTCGCACAGCCATGATGCATCAGACAATTTAGATCAAATCGAAAAAATCCTCAAAAAAGACAACGTAACCGCTTATAAATTTGAAAAAAAGGGAGACAAATCTTCCAACCTTAGTGATGAGGAATTTATGAAATTGGTAAACAAAGCCAAAGAACATTGCTACCGCGGGGATGTTTTTCAACTGGTTCTTTCACGGAGATTTTCTCAGGGTTTTCAGGGAGACGAATTCAATGTTTATCGCAGCTTGAGGTCTATTAATCCTTCTCCTTATCTTTTCTTTTTTGATTATGGCGATTTCAAGATTTTTGGCAGTTCACCCGAGGCACAATTAGTAGTGGAAGAAGGAAAAGCAGAAATCCACCCCATTGCTGGGACTTTCAAGAGAACCGGAAACGACGCTGAGGATAGAGCAGCTGCTGAACGATTGGCAGCCGATCCCAAAGAGAATAGTGAACATGTTATGCTCGTTGATCTTGCCCGAAATGACCTGAGTCGCAATGGAACTGAAGTAATAGTTGAGAAAAACAGGGAAATTCAATTTTTTTCTCACGTGATTCATTTGGTGTCCAAAGTTACAGGTTACCTAAAGCCTAAAACAAAAACCTATCAGGTTGTAGCCGATACCTTCCCTGCAGGAACCCTAAGTGGAGCACCCAAACACATGGCACTTCAACTAATAGATCGCTATGAAAATACTGCACGAAATGCATATGGTGGCGCATTGGGTTACATGGATTTCTACGGAAACTTTAACCACTGTATTATCATTCGTTCGTTTATGAGTAAAAATCAAAAACTTCACTATCAAGCTGGAGCTGGTATCGTATCAAAATCTGAAGCTGAAAACGAATTACAAGAAGTGTACAACAAACTAGGGGCATTGGACAAAGCCCTAACATTGGCAGAAAAAATATGAACATGAAAAAAATATTTGTCATTGATAATTATGACTCCTTTACATACAATTTGGTTCATTATCTAGAGGAATTAGGAGCCGAGGTAATGGTAAAACGCAACGATCAGTTTGAACTCTCTGAGCCCGAGGCCTATGAATACCTTTTGCTTTCACCCGGTCCAGGCATTCCCGATGAAGCTGGATTGCTCAAAGCCGCCATCAAGAAATACGCATCTACCAAAAAAATATTGGGTGTATGTTTGGGGCAACAGGCCATAGGAGAGGTCTTTGGCGCCAAACTCGCTAATTTAGATACGGTTTTCCATGGTGTGGCCACCCCAGTTGAGGTTACGCAAGACGATGTTTTGTTTCAAGACCTACCCAAAACCTTTGAAGTTGGACGCTATCACTCTTGGGTAGTACAAACTCCATTGCCAGAGGATCTCATGGCTACCTCTTTTGACGATAATCAGCAGTTAATGTCCTTGAAACATAAAACCCTTCCAATTCGGGCAGTCCAATTTCACCCCGAATCCATACTGACTCCTCACGGAAAAAAGATGCTTGAAAACTGGATCAATAGCTGAATTATGAAAGACATACTCAACCGCCTGACCCAACATCATAATCTTGAACTCAAGGAAGCAGAAAACATCCTAATTGGTATTGCCGAGGGGAAATACAATCCCAGTCAAGTAGCCTCCTTCTTGACTATATTTATGATGAGAAGTATCACCCTGGAAGAACTCGAAGGTTTTAGAAAGGCACTACTGCAATTGTGCATAGCTATTGACTTGAGCGAATTTTCCCCAATTGATCTTTGTGGTACGGGAGGAGATGGGAAAGATACCTTTAACATTTCCACCTTGGCTTCCTTTGTTACTGCTGGAGCAGGAGTCAAGGTTGCCAAACACGGTAATTACGGGGTGTCATCGGGTTGCGGATCGAGTAATGTACTGGAAGCGTTAGGAATTAAATTTTCTAATGATGTTGATTTTCTCAAACGTTGTATCGATCAAGCTGGAATATGCAACCTACACGCTCCTTTATTTCATCCCGCCATGAAAAATGTCGCCCCAATCAGAAAAGCGTTAGGCGTAAAAACCTTTTTTAATATGTTGGGACCTTTGGTTAACCCTGCTTTTCCCAAACATCAACTTACTGGAGTATTCAATTTGGAACTCGCGAGGCTTTACGGCTATCTATTCCAAAAAACAGATCAAAACTTTACCATTCTTCATGCGCTCGACGGTTATGACGAAATCTCTCTTACTGGACCTGCCAAGGCCATCAGAAACAATGGTGAAAGTCTGATCAATCCTCAAGACTTTGGGGTATCCACATTGACCGCAAAACAAATTAGTGGAGGAAATAGCATACCCTCCTCGGCAGCGATATTTACGACCGTATTAGATGGTAAAGGAACCGAAGCCCAAAATCATGTGGTTTGTGCCAATGCTGCAATGGCTATTGCAACGGCAACGGACTGTACACCCAAAGAGGGATTTATAAAAGCATTAGAATCTTTACTTTCTGGACGGGCTGCTAAGTCCTTTAAAACCCTTCAAAAAATTAGTGCCGCATGAGTATTTTAGATCGCATCGTTGCAGACAAAAAAAAGGAAGTTGATCTGCGGAAAAAAATTTTCCCATTAAGCTATTGGAAACAGTCCCCTCTTTTTAAAAGAGATGGATTTTCGTTGGTAAAACAACTCAAGGAGAGCACCACTGGTATCATTGCCGAACACAAACGTCGCTCCCCATCACGAGATAACATTAACAGTGGTTTAAATGTCCATGAGGTTGCTTTGAGTTATGAAAAAGCAGGGGTCTGTGGTATGTCGGTTTTGACCGATCTCAAATATTTTGGTGGTAGTTTAGAAGATTTGATTGTTGTACGAGCGATTTGTCAGCTTCCTATTTTGAGAAAAGAGTTCATCATTGACTCCTATCAACTCTACGAAGCCAAAGCCCATGGAGCTGATGTCATACTTTTGATAGCAGCCATTTTGGATCGAAAACAAATCGAGTTTCTTTCGAAAACCGCTCGAGATTTAGGATTAGAAGTATTATTGGAAGTTCACAATATCGCTGAACTCAAAAAATCCATCATGCCCACTTTGGATTTATTAGGAGTAAATAACAGGAACCTTAAAACCTTTGAAGTCAGTTTGGATACAAGTAGAGAACTGGCAGAACACATTCCCGACGATTTTATCAAAGTATCCGAAAGCGGAATCAGCTCGGTAAACGCCATCCAAAACCTACAGTCCTTCGGATATCAGGGTTTTTTGATCGGAGAAAACTTCATGAAAACGGACTCCCCTGGAGCTGCAGCTGCTCAATTCATTAATTCATTGTCCTCATGAAATTAAAAGTTTGTGGCATGCGTTCTCCGGATAATATTTTAAGTCTATCGGCATTAAATCCCGATTACATGGGATTTATTTTTTGGGAGCCGTCCGGTCGATTTGTAAGTGACGCCACTCCTCCACTGCCAGAGTCCATCAAAAAAACAGGTGTTTTTGTTGACGCCCCAATCGACTTCATTAAAAAAATCTCACAAAAACACCAGCTTCAGGCCCTGCAACTTCACGGCAGTGAAAGTTCTGAATTTTGTAAAAAACTGAAAAATCAAACTCAACTGGAACTCATAAAGGCTTTTCCTGTAGGTTCGGACTTTGATTTCAATATTTTGGAGGCTTATGAAACAGCCTGTGACTATTTTTTATTAGATGCCAAAGGTGAATTACCTGGAGGCAATGGCAGGCAGTTTGATTGGTCCGTTTTACAATCCTACCCCTCTGAAAAACCCTTTTTTTTGAGTGGAGGAATCGGTCCAGATGATCATGTAGCCATCGCATCCATAATTAGTTTAAATTTGCCTCTTTATGCAATAGATATCAATAGCAAATTTGAAAACGATATAGGATTAAAAGATATTGAACGTGTAAGAAAATTTAAAGCAAAACTATAAAATGAAATATCAAGTAGATGACAAGGGTTTTTACGGCGATTTTGGAGGAGCATACATCCCCGAGATGCTTTACCCTAATGTAGAAGAATTGAGAAAAAACTACATTGAGATCAGTGAATCGGAGTCCTTCCAGAAAGAATTTCAATCTCTTCTCAAGGAATATGTAGGACGTCCAACTCCTCTTTATTTTGCGGAAAGACTATCGGAAAAATACAATACCAAGATTTACCTCAAACGAGAAGATTTGTGTCATACGGGGGCACACAAGGTCAACAATACCATCGGTCAAATATTGATGGCTCAACACCTAGGCAAAAAACGTATTATCGCCGAAACTGGAGCTGGACAACATGGAGTAGCAACCGCAACAGTATGCGCTTTGATGGGCATTCAATGTGTTGTTTACATGGGAGAATTGGACATCCAACGCCAAGCTCCCAATGTTGCTCGAATGAAAATGTTGGGCGCAGAAGTTCGTGCCGCTCAATCTGGTAGCAAAACCCTCAAAGACGCAACCAATGAGGCCATTCGAGACTGGATCAACAATCCTGTTGATACCCATTATATCATTGGTTCGGTAGTTGGACCTCATCCCTACCCTGATATGGTTGCGCGTTTTCAGTCAGTTATTAGTGCTGAAATCCAAGCTCAATTATTGGAAAAAGAAGGTAGAGATTATCCTGATCACGTCATTGCCTGTGTCGGAGGAGGAAGTAATGCCGCTGGTCTCTACTATCATTTTCTCGATAATCCTCGAGTCAATATAATCGCTGTGGAAGCAGCCGGAAAAGGAATTGACACGGGAGAAAGTGCAGCCACTTCTGCATTGGGTAAAGAAGGCATAATTCACGGTAGCAAAACACTGTTAATGCAAACTCCTGATGGTCAGATTACAGAACCCTATTCCATCTCTGCAGGACTAGACTATCCAGGTGTCGGACCGATGCACGCTCATTTATTTCGAAGCGGACGAGCCGAGTTCATTTCCATCCCTGATCAAGAGGCTATGGATTGGGGACTTACATTATCCCAAATGGAAGGAATTATACCTGCCATAGAGACCGCGCATGCCTTCGCTGCACTGGACGTAAGAAGTTTCTTACCCAATGAGGTTGTTGTTTTTAACTGTTCGGGGAGAGGAGATAAAGATTTGGACACCTACATCGACTATTTCAAATTATAATGAACCGAATAGACAAGACTTTTCAAGGAGATCGAAAAATAATTTCCATTTACTTTTCGGCTGGATACCCGGAATTAGAGGACACCGTGCCAATTCTAAAAGCACTTCAAGATAGCGGTGTGGACATGGTGGAGATCGGCTTGCCATTTAGTGATCCTTTGGCCGATGGTCCTACCATTCAAAAGAGTTCAACTCGTGCATTACGAAACGGTATGAGTACCGAGAAGCTATTTGAACAACTTCAAAATATTCGCGAACACATTCACATCCCATTAGTATTGATGGGCTATTTCAATCCCATGATGCAGTATGGTATTGAGCGTTTTTGTCAAAAATGTCAAGCCATCGGAATCGATGGTTTAATCATCCCTGATCTTCCGGTTGACATTTATCATCAGAATTATAAAGTACTTTTTGACCGGTACAATTTGTACAATATGTTTTTGATTACTCCTCAGACCTCCGAAGAACGCATTCGCTACATCGACAAGGTGTCTAGGGGCTTTATTTATATGGTAAGCAGTGCCAGCGTAACTGGAGCTCAAAACACATTTGGAGATGCGCAAGAAAATTATTTCAAACGTATTGCCCAAATGCAACTCAATACCCCACAAGTGGTAGGTTTTGGGATCAGTAATTCTGAAACTTATCGATTGGCCACTCAATACAGTAGAGGAGCCATTATTGGGTCAGCATTCATTAAATTTTTAGAGCAGGAAGGAGTTAAGAATATTTCAAAATTTATCAATAATATTTGATTCTTATTTAATGAATAATCCTTTAAATTGTCACTTTTAACATTTTTTTTTGTCAATTAATTTTTTTTTTATAAATCGAAGAAAAATATCGCTTGAATTTTAATTTTAATTTTCATGAATCAAGCACTATTTTTGGTTTATGTATATTCTTCTAAATACAATACTATTTATAAATCAAGTTAACACTTTCCTGAGCATAGCGATTTTTTGTTGCTTAGCAGGAAGCCTACTCGCTTTTTGTTTTTTTATTATTCGAAACAACACCAAATCATATGAGGCGCAAATTTCCTTATTAGAGGCACAGTCGCTTCGAGCTCAAATGAATCCTCACTTCATATTTAATGTTTTGAACGGTATTCAAAGCGTTCTGATCTTAAAAACTGAAACTGAAATCAGCCGTTATATGGGGCACTTATCCAATTTACTCCGGATGACACTGGATCTGAGTCAGAAAGAAACCATTAACCTCACTGAAGAAATTGATTACTTGAAGAGTTATATAGAACTTCAAAGAATGCGACTCAATGATCGATTGGACTATTGCATTGATGTCAGCTTTAACCTGAATACTTCGTCTGTTTTTATTCCTCCTCTCTTGATCCAGCCCATTGTTGAAAATGCAATCCTTCACGGGATTGTTCCCTCCAAAAGTAAAGGAATTTTAGTCATCAGTGTAAAGGAGGAAAACGATGGGATTTCAATTACTGTCGAGGACAACGGTGTTGGAGTAGAGGCCTCGAAAAAACAAAAAGAAAACTCGAAAAATCACCACAAATCCTACGGCAATAAAATTTTGATCGAAAGAGTAGCACTTTTGAACCGAAACCAAAACCAAAAAATAGAATTTAAAATTAGCGACCTGAATAACGAAAATACAACTTCAGGCACTCGAACTCAACTTTTTATCCCTAACACTATAATTAAAAAATTAACCCCAAAACCCTCCCAAAAACTTGAACCTAATGCGAAATATTGATGTTCTTATTGTAGATGATGAAATAGACAATTCTAATCTACTCAAACACTTTCTTGAACAATACTGTCCCTCTATTGGGCAAATTGACACCATCAATTCCAAGTCTGAAGCAGTGCAGATGATCAATAACAATTCATACGACTTATTGTTTTTAGATATTATATTGGATGAAAAAACTGCTTTCGATCTGTTGGAAGAGGTCAATAGCTATCCCCTTATCATTTTTGTTACAGCATTTGATCAATACGCCATTGACAGCTTTAAATACAACATAGATTACATTCTCAAACCCATCGAAATCCAATCCTTAATTGAAGCAGTAGAAAGAGTAATGGTCAAAATTGAAAAAAAGGAATCGGTAAGCAGAGAGGAGCTCATTCACTTGGAGAAGTCTTTTGAACATCAAAATCAGATTGACTTTATCACGGTTTCCAACATCGACAAGGTCAATCTGATCAAAAAGACCGACATCCTTTACTGTAAATCTTCAGGACGATATACGGAATTCCATCTTACAAACAAAAACACCCTAGTCGCTTCCAAATCATTAGGAGAGTATGAAAATCAATTATATTACAAAGAATTTTTTAGAATTCACAACTCCTATATGATCAACTTGAACCATTTGGTTAACATCTCCAAAAAAAAAGGAAACTATTGCCAACTAAACGACGGTACTGAATTACCTATTTCAAGGAGGCGATTTGACAAACTCCTACACCATCTTAATATTCATTAATAACCAGTATTATATTAAAAACAGTTATTTATAACATACTTCCCACCAAAAATTACTTCTACTTCGATAAAAGTAAAATAATGTCATACATTGGAAGCCACCAAATCTATAATTTTGAAATTAAACCTACTTTGGCTTACCTCCCTAAAGCTTTTTTCGTCATTATCTGTAAAGTTTGATCGTCACAGTAATATTAAACTGACTCATCATCATTTTGGACATACTGGCGCTCTGTTGGAATTAATATTTAAACAAAATGTCGATTTAATAATATTGGAAAATGAGTACCTCAATCATAAAATACAAGAGGTATTGCAAATATTACCCTATCACCAAGGTATCAAAGTCTTGATTGCAGAAGATTCAAAAAATATATTTTTTGCTTTCAAAATGAATATTGATCGATGTTATAGTAAAGACCTTAACCCAAAGGAAATTTGCCTGTTGATTCAGGATGGCATTCAGCAAAAAAAAATGGTAAATCGTTCTTTTGAACCCTATGAACAAAATCTGATTTTATCGAATAAAAAAAAAGAACGATTTAGAGTAATACATTGGAATGATCTCATTTCTTTCCAAAAAAGGAAAGAAAAAACCATGATTCATCAAACCCAAGACATTTCTTTTTTGCAAAACACTCCCTATGAAGAAGTACAGAAAAAAAACCTTTCCCCAATTATTTTTCAAGAACTCAGACCAGGCTTTACCATCAACGTAAACCACCTCCACTCTATAGAATATGTACAAAGCAACTACTATCACTGCAATATGTCAGATGGGAGGGTTATAGAAATCAACGGTGGTGATCGCACAAGATTATTAAGGTTTTTGGAAAAAAAATTGTAGGAATTTTCTTACGAGTATAATATAGATACACCAGTTATACAATACCAATTTTTCATTTAATTAAACCGAAAAATTATAAAATCAAACCGAATATTACATAGAGATGAGTAATTCTATAATTGTGATCTATTTGCTTCAAATTTGAGTTAAGAAATGCTAATTACCATTGTATAAACGGAATTACTTTTCACAGTAAAATTTTTAATTTAAGAAACCCTCAAATCAACCTCAAGTGTGGCCAAATCGTCTTACGGTATATTAATCCTAACTTTGATTTTTCGATTAGTACTGATGTTCTCAGTCTTTTTTCTAATCGTCTTCTCTAGTTATGCACAACTGACCCTCAATGGTGATTTGTACATTTCACCCAAAGGACAAATGCATGTAACTGTCCCCAAAACAGTTTTTATGTCAGGGGTTACATTAGCTGACCGAGGATCAGGAAATCAATACGGTTTTATGTCTTTTGGTGAAAATAGCATCACCGAACGTGCAGATCACAATACTCATGTCAACGGTTTTGTCAGGTCATACAATCGAAAAGACTTTGTCTATCCAATTGGACATGACAATATCTATCAGCCCGTACATTTCAAATCGGACGATACCGATGCCATCTTAGATTTTGCCTATAGCCACAAGGCCCATCATGATCTCAACACAGGAAATACACTCAAAAAAGTGTCGGATGAGTTCTACTGGAGTATCAAAGGAAATGGGAGTTCAAAAATATATCTTTCCTGGAGTACTTTCAGCAATTTAGATAAATTGACTGACAATCTATTGGAGAACTTGGTTATAGCTGCCTATGATGGTGAAGAATGGAAAAATATCCCTGCTGAAATAGATGAAGTTTCATTTCAAGAGGGTAGTATTCCAAACTTACTCGCTGGCTCAATGAGCTCCAAGGAACCCATTGACCCAGAAAATTTCACAGCCATTACTTTGGCGCGAAAGGGGAGTACGGGAGACTCATACGATTTTGAAGTGTCAGAAGCCATTACACCCAACGGAGATGGGGTCAATGATACATGGTTTGTGGAAAATATTTTGGATTACCCTAATTCTATAGTTAAAGTTTTCAACCGCTTGGGGCAGCCCGTCTTTGAAGCCATAGGTTATCAAAATGATTGGCGAGGAAACTATAAAAAAAATAGTAACGCCCTTCCTGAAGGCTCTTATTATTTTGTAATTGACTTGGAAAACGATGGAACAGCAGATAAAACTGGTTGGATATACATAACGCAATAAATGTTAACTAAAAAAATATTACCCTTGATGATTAGTGTATTGGCACTTGGTGACATGGTTTTTGCACAACAAGACATGCACTTTAGTCTGTACCGCAATCATATGACCATGTTCAATCCGGCCATCGTGGGAGAAAATGGAGAAACTTTCCTCAATTTAAGTCACAAAAGCCAATGGCATGACATTGAAAATGCTCCCGAAACACAAGTCATTTCTTTTGGATTTCCAATTGCGAATGAACGAGCAGGAATAGGGTTCAATGTCATCAACGATGCTGTATTTGTTGAAAATAAATCTTCATTTTTTGTCAATTTTTCTCTCAAGTTACCCATGTCCATAAAAACTAATCTTTTTTTGGGATTACAGGCAGGAGGAAGTGCTTACAGAATTAGTGGAAGTGATCTGAAAACACTGGGATTGAACGGAAGGTTGACGGATAATCTGTTGGTCGACCACAACCAATTCAACCCCAATATTGGAGTAGGAGTCTATTTCAAGTCATCTAAATATTTTATTTCTTTATCTGCTCCGAAAATTTTAAGTACCAAAAATGTTATTGAGAAAGAGGGGTTTTATACCACAGCCACAGAACGCGTTCATACATACCTCAGTGCAGGAACAAATTTTTCTTTGTCGGAAGATTGGACTTTTACCCCCTATTTTTTAAGTCGATATGTCAATTACGCTCCCATTTTCACCTCTCTTAATGTTGCCCTGAGTAAAAAGGAACAAGTAGAATTTGGTGTGGAATACAGTTTGGATACCAGTATGGCAGGTAGTTTCATTATTCAATTGGGAGGAATGCACATTGGATATGCATACTCTCGATCCATACACAATGAAATCAATAAATATAATACAGGATCTCATGAATTACTCTTTAGAGTGAGGCTGGGTAATGCAAGACAAAATATAAGTTTTACTGATACTGAAATAAACAACGAATACAGTCGTGTTAGCTCTATAAACAATTAAAACAATAACATCTCAAAAAGATTTCAAGTCAGATGAAAAATCACACCATAACAAAATTCCTTTATAGACTAACTTCATTCTTGCTTATATTTTTTGCAGGACAGCTAACTTTTGGACAAGTAAAAATTGGAGATAATGCTGAAAATGTAAGCCCTTATGCCATTTTGGAATTGGAAAGTTCTAATTTGGGATTTATTTGGCCTCGACTAACCAATGAACAACGCAATGCCGCATTTACCGAAAATATTCCTATTGGACTCACCATCTTCAATACAGATGAACAATGCATTCAATACTGGGACAGTCAACAATGGCAGTGCGCTGGAGAGGGTGGAGAAAATAGTAATGCCAGCGGAACCATTCTTACGGGCAGTGGTGGTCCTAGTAATTCTGAAACCGCCACTAATATTATAAATGTTAGAGCGGGAACGCTCTACATCGATTACAGCAACGGTGAGCTTTACGTAGCAGTCGACAACGGTGCCTCGGGAGGCGTATCAGGAGATGGTATCTCTGATGAATGGGTAACTCTCAAAAGTGGTACTGATGGTACTGAAGGTCCTGTAGGCCCTAGAGGCCCTGCGGGTCCTGCTGGTGAAAAAGGGTTGGACGGACAAGGAATTATCATTGGAACCACCAGCCCACCGACAGCTACAGTAACTTCTTCTACATTATATATTGATAGCGTTACTGGTCAACAATACATCAACAACGGTGGAAGTACTTGGCAACTCCTTCCCAGTTCGGGAATCGACAATGGGACTCTGGTTGGTGCTACCCTGAGGTGGGACGGAAACGCTTGGGTTGAAAATACAGCACTTTCCGCTGGTGCAACCGATACCACGGTTAACGTGAATAACGACATCAGCCTCAATGCTGAAAATAACATTAGCCTAAACGCTACCAATACCACCATTAGCTCTGGCAACAACATCAATCTTAGTGCTACAGAAACACTAACCTTGTCTAGTGGAAAGGCCATCGCTTTGACCACAACCTCTAGTTTACAAGGTGTTCTTTTGGATAATAGTGGTTCAGCAGGTGTTAATGGACAGGTGCTGACAAGTACTGGAACAAAAACCCTATGGGTAACTCGAGACTCTGGACTTATCAATGGAACTCAGGACTTCAGTACCCTCCATTGGAACGGAAGCGCTTGGGTTGAAAATACAGCACTTTCCGCTGGTGCAACCGATACCACGGTTAACGTGAATAACGACATCAGCCTCAATGCTGAGAATAACATTAGCCTAAACGCTACCAATACCATGATCAACGCTGAAAATACAATAAGTCTAATCTCTACCAATACTACCATTAGCTCTGGCAATAACATCAATCTTAGTGCTACAGAAACTCTAACCTTGTCCGGTGGAAAGGCCATCGCTTTGACCACAACCACGAGCATCGATAAAGCCTTATTAGATAGTGAAGGAAATCCTGGACTAAATGGACAGGTATTGGCGTCCACTAGTACTCAAACTACTTGGATCACTCTAAGAGGAAATACCGTAACCCAAACAACTTCCAATTATGCCGCATCGGTTGATGACGGGACTATTGTGGCAATGCCAGCCTCTGCCATTACCATTACCCTCCCCACCATTGAAGATACTGATACTGGGAAAACCCTGACCATCAAACGTGGAAACGTCTACAGTATCGATAGTAATAGTGGCGCGCCCTTGAACCCACTAGAATTATCTGCCAACGGCGGGGCTACCATTGACGGGGCTACTTCCCTAAAACTTAACCTCAGTTATCAGGGTTACACACTTCAAGCTTTTGCTGGTAATTGGATCATCATTCAACGCTTTTAATTTTAAAAATAAATAATAACCTACGAAAAACTTTCAAAAATGAAAAAACAAAAAATCCTTTTAGCTACCGTACTTTTATTATCGGGTATTGGTCTAAAAGCTCAGCAAGGTATTGGAACCGTAACCCCTAATGATAATGCTGCTTTGGAAATCCAAAGTCCCGACAAAGGGTTACTGATTCCGCGCATTAGTCTTACTAATTCTAGCACTCTCTTTTTAGGTGTTATTGCCACGAGCGAGCATAATGGAATGTTGGTTTACAATACTAACACCACTGTTTCGAAAACCACTGGACTTTTGGGCGAAGGCATCTATCAATGGCGTTTGCCCGCAACAGGAGGGGTTACTTACCATTGGTTCAAAATGCTGACCTCCGAAGATGATGATTTTGTAACGGGAACCGTCACTCACTCTACCCTCAGTTGGGATGGTGAAAATTGGGTAGAAAACGATCAACTGCTTAGTAGCAGTAACCAAATATCAATCACTACTGACTTGTTTGTGGATTCAGGAGCCACCACCCTTACCTTAAACAATAGTGGTTTAGATCTAATCACAGTAGGTACGATCACGGTATCAGCCACTTCCCTGACCGTAACGGGTACTACTACCTTTACCGACACGATAACCCTCGATCGCAAACTTATCGATGGCTATGGTAATGCAGGAAATGAAGGTTATTTACTCTCTGCCACGGCAACCGCTACAAGATGGGTAGATTTCAATGCTCAAACATTGGAAATCATAACTACTTCGACCACCCCTAGTGCAACAACTAAAATTTTATTAGTGCGTCCCTCTAGCGAAAACATAACTGTTACCTTGAATCCCTCGGGTACAAACGACAATGAATATCCCGAAGGTTTTGCTCTTAAAATCAGACGTGATTCGCCCTACTCTGCAACCAATACCTACACCCTTAACATTACACCTGACAGTTCGGAAACCATAAATGGTCAAAACAGTATCAAAATGAACTTGGGTTATCAATCAGTAACCCTTTACAAGACTCAAGACGGATGGGTAAGTATTGATTAATTTTTGTTTAAAAACTGAACGATAATTTATGCTTTGGTTTAAATTTTCAAAAATACCTTGGCCAATATATTGATCTAGGGATTCTTTGAATTGAAATTATATCAATATTTTATGTTATTGATCACATTGTTAATTAATATACAGAGAGAGAAAATAAGATTTGGTGAGCTAACTTGAAAGGATATTTTTTATATTTGAGAGTGCCCTTATTGATACCCCAAATGAAAAACATCACCCTGATCTTATTATTTACTTCCCTCAGTTTTTATGTCCGATCACAGCAGTCATCCCTTCCTAACTTTGATTTTCCAGATGGCAAAAGCCTTCAGGACTTTACAGACAAGGGCGTAATATTAGTGTATGGGGATAGCAATTGTCCAGCTTGTCAAAAAGCACAGGATCATCTAAAATTTCGCCACAAAAAGTGGAAGGAATGGGGATTTCCGGTGGTTTATATCGCTTTGGATAGCGATCAAAACATTCTCAAAGAAAATTTTGGCACCCCCCCCTGGGCGCTCTACTGTGATGGGAAGTCTTGGGACAGCCCTTGGGTGAGCATTGCAAATATCCGTGCCACTCCGACCTTGTTAGCGCTAGATCATACTTTAAATAAACGCTTTGAGGCCGAGAATATCGCACAAATGGATCTTTGGTTGCGCATGGAATACGTCATAAAATAATTTGTAACTCAATCCAAAACGCTTTAAGCGTTTCCCCCCAGCATATTTGAAAGGTGTGGGTTCAAAACTGGGGGGTTTTAAAGCTCACTTCATTTCTTGGGTTTTGCTGTATTCCAATAAAATAAATTTACTGTAGGAAAATTCTTTTAATTCATGCAAACTCCTGTTTCAAAAAGAAATAGAAACCAAAAATCATGATGTACAACAATCCACATGAGACCAAAAAAACGATTAAATAAAGTGATCCAGAAAACCAATCATAACCGCTTTTAAATTCCTTTAAAATTCTGATCCCAACAATAAAACAACATACAACAAAAAGTAATGACAATATAAAAATCATAAGCAGGTTTTTTTGACTTTACAGTACTACTTAGAGTACAATGAATAGTATTTAGATTTGGGTAATAATAAATTTACAAAAAAGAAGGAGAAAGACTAAGGGGTCATATTGAGAAATTGTATTTCTTTTTCCGTTAGGGAGCGCCATTTTCCTCTTGGCAGGTCTTTTTTAGTCAAACCTGCAAAAAGTACCCGATCCATAGAGACTACTTTAAGGTTCCTTTTTTCAAGTATTTTTTTGAGAAGGCCAGGAGATAGGTTGGAAGCTTCAATCCCGATTTCTTTTTTGCCCTTATTCTGAATAAAAGTAGCTGATTTCACCTTGTGGATTTGATCCAATATACGAATGCCTCGCGTAAATGCTTCAAGATCCTCGTTTTCAACGTTTGTTTCAAGAATTACATGAAAGAGGGTTGGAAAACGCGATTTTGGATCCGCTATTTTCTTACGCAACTTTTCGTCATTGGTCAACAAGAGCAAACCAGTAACGGTTCGTCCCATATCACCTACCGGGGGGATTTTTTTTGAATGTGTGCTTCTGATTAAATCTTGTACAGATTTTTTGATATTTCCTCCTTGCTTGGTAGCAACAAAGCCTTTTGGTTTATTCATCAAAAGATATACGGGAGGACTACTATTTACAGGTTGATCATCATATCGAACTTTGTCTCCCCAAGATACCTGAAAACCCATCTCGGTTACAATCTTACCATTGACACTCACCAGACCCATAGAAATAAGCTGATCTGCCTCACGACGAGAACAAATTCCAGCATTGGAGAGATACTTATTCAGGCGAGTTCCTTTGGAAACTGGCGTATTTTTTTTTGAGTTTGGTGACACGGTTTTATTATTTGTACATAAAATAGATGCCCAATACCCCCAAAAGGATGTGGGCCTTGAGCATATTATGAAGCCAAAGGTACATTTTTTGTTTTGATCCCCACCATAGGATACATCCCACAAAAAACAAAAATAAACCACTCCAGTAATAGTAATAAATCATAAGTCCCAAACCACTGTTAATCAGCCAATAAATTGGTAAATAGCTACATAATATTAAAATAGAAAGTATGATTTTGGTAATGCTATGTCCAAAAACAACCGGTAAGGTTTGGTAACGAGTAACCCAATCCCCCTTATAATTTTCAAGATCCTTGATGATATCACGGATGAGAACAAGCAGAAACAGATACAGCGCATGGAAGATAATCAAGGGTTGAAAATTTTTATAATAAAGGGTTATGGCAAAAAAAGGAAAAACCACTAAAGAGGCTGCAATGACATTACTTATCCAAAAAAGTCGTTTGAGGCTACTGCTGTAGAGCCATATTGATGATATAAAAAAACCAAAAAACAATAGGGCTTTAAAAGAAACAAAACCTGCAGATAAAAGTGCAGCGGTGTTGAGTAAAAAATAGAGTAGAAGTTGACTCTTCAGAGAAATAAGATGTTCTAGGAGATATTTTTGAGGTCGATTGATACGATCTTTTTCTGTATCGTAAAAATTATTGATGATAAAACCTGCTGCTGTAGAGAAGGCCGTCGCCAAGACCAATGCAAAAAGTTGAGGGTCAAATAGCACCTCCCAAAGGGAATGGTCAGGAGCTAGAATATAAAGAGAAGTGAGATACTGAGCCAAAATGAGCAAAGCAATATTGTAACCTCGTATTACAGTAAAAAAACCGAAAATTGATAGTAGAAGTTGATATCGAGATTTGGGAGGGCTCATGTCACTAAAAATAATATACAACCTCTAGGCAGTGTCCTTCAAGTTCCTTTTGGGCAGTTTTTAAGTCTTTGGTAAACCCGAGAATGTAACCACCGCCTCCCGATCCACAAAGCTTTAAGTAATATGCGTTGGTTTCCAGTCCTTTTTTCCACAGCTCGTGAAACTCAATGGGGATCATGGGTTTAAAATATTTCAACACCAAAGTAGAAAGGGATTTCATATTTCCAAAAAGAGATCTAAAATTTCCTTTGAGGAAATTTTCCACACAGCGGTCTGTAATTTGACCAAACTCTTCACGCATCATTTTACTGAAATGTTCTTCTTTCATGTTTTCCATAAATAGAGAAACCATTGGAGCTGTGGCTCCACTAACTCCACTATCTAACAAAAAAACAGCTCCTTTTCCTTTCGGATTCTGCTGTGGGAGACCAGTGGTTTCGATCTTGTCCTTGGAATGAATCAACAGTGGTAAGCTCAAATAACTGTTCATAGGATCCAATCCAGAAGATTGTCCATGGAAAAAGGATTCCATAGCTGCAAAGATATTTTTGAGACGGTTGAGGTTTTTGGAATCTAGTGCTTCTCCTGGTTCGATTTTATCCAAAGCATAGCGATCATAAAAAGCTGCTACCAAAGCTCCACTACTGCCCACACCATAACCTTGTGGAATACTACTATCAAAATAGAGTTTCTGACTCAAATCTAATTGCAGTTGCTCCCAGTCCAATTGAACAAGATTGGCAGGAAGGGTTTTGAGGTATGCGGTGAAGTCTTTCAAAATTTGATGGGACTTCTGATTGGTTTCAGTTTCCTCATCCGCAAACTTTAGGGTTCCCCTAAAAAAATTAAAGGGAATAGAAAGACCTTTGGAATCTTTGATAATTCCGTACTCTCCGAAGAGTAAAATTTTGGCAAAAAACAAAGGGAATTTCATCTAAGGGAATGCTATTTTTTGCGCACCTCTTCCAACTTGATCCTCAATGTACTGTTGGTGCTCACAGTGTGAAAGTAATTCATTTTTGATAAAATTCATTATCGGGATACGATCTTGTTTAGGATAAAGTAAATGCACATTGGCTCCAGCGTCGAGGGTAAAACACAACGGTAAAGACGATTGATTTCTAAAATCCCATACTTTGTGAAGTATGGCCAAAGTATTGGGTTGCATCAATACGAATCTTGGGTTGGAGGTCATCATCATGGCATGAAGGGACAAAGCCTCCGCCTCTGTCAAGTCCATGAATTGTTCCAAGTCGCCAGAAATGAGTGCTGTTTTGAGTTGTTGAAGGCTGCAGTGAGCTTGTTCAAAGCGTTGCTCGGCGAATGGATGTCCATTCATCAATCCATGACCCATGGTGCTACTTACTTTTTTTTGTCCTTTGTCCACAATCAAAACCGTGTCCTGATAATCATGGAAAATTGGATGCCACTCCAAAGAGGGGGTGATGGCATAAAGATCCTTACTACGAGGGAAATCCTCGCTTTGCCCCCAAATCATCAAGGGACCAGAAATACTCCTAGCAGCACTACCAGATCCCAATCGAGCCAAGAAGGAACCTTTTTGCAAAAAATCCGTTTCACTCCAATCCAAATGATGTTGTTTTTCAAAATCCACAATACACATGGACAACGCAGCCATTGCCGAAGCAGAGGATGCAATACCACTGCTATGTGGAAAGGAATTTTGACTTGAAATGGAGAGGTGGTGATTCTCCAAAGCAGGAAAATATGGAATAATTCGATCTAAAAATTGTTGAATTTTAAAATGAAAATCGGGTTGTTTTTTTTGATCAAACAAAAAGTCAAAGTGATCATCCTTTGCTTTACGGGGAGAGAAACTTACTGCAGTAGTAGTAACACATCGGGATAGGGTAAAACTAATGGAGGGGTTTTTGGGAAGCTGATGTCCATACTTTCCCCAGTACTTGACCAAAGCAATATTGCTCGGAGCCTGCCATTGGGTCTGAAAATTAGCTTTTAAAGGGGCATGAAATACAAATGGATCATCACTCATTATAGCAAATATACTTGATGCCAAAGGTTGAAAAAAATATAGATGAACGAAAATGTTTAGTTTTGAAAATGAAAAGAAAATTAATTTTCTCAATTTCAATCGGTATCATTCTATGTTTAGGGGTAGGGTTTTTGGCTGGTCGTGCCACACAAATGTCGGTTAAAACGTGGTATTCAACCCTCGACAAACCTTTTTTTACTCCTCCAGATGCAGTTTTTGCACCGGTTTGGACACTTCTTTATCTTTTGATGGGCATCGCTGTGGGCAGGATTTGGCACTTTGGAATTCACCACCGATGGGGTAAAACCGCAGTGTATCACTTTGGTTTACAATTATTAGTCAACGGGCTTTGGTCTTTAGTTTTCTTTGGTTTGAGAAATCCAATAGGAGGAATGGTGGTAATTATAATTTTAATGTTATTGATTATAAGGACTCTAAAACTTTTTAAAGTTATTGATCTTTTATCTTCTCAATTACTTTATCCTTATTTGATTTGGGTTTTTTTTGCTTCATTACTTAATGGAGGAATCGTTTTACTTAATTTTTCGTAAATTAGAGCTAAACCAAATCTAATTACACCATGTTAACCAAAGCTACCCTTACGGGAACCCTAGTAGGATTTATTTTTTTATTTTTTAGTGGGTGGATTTTTTATGATACCCTAGCGTCTGATTTTTTCTCACAACACTATGTGAACATGCCATCTAAAATGGCAAGTCAAATGAATTATATTGCCATAGGAGTATTGGTAGAAGCCTATATTCTGTCTCTTATCTATAGCCAATGGGCAAAAGGTAATTACAACCTCCGAAATGGCTTTAAACTCGGGGCTTTATTCGGTCTTTTTATAGGTTTAGGCATTAATATGATTACCCTCGGCACCATTGAATTAATTAACATTCAAGGGAGTTTGGTCGATGCTTTATGGAACGTGATTTGCTTCGGTATTGCTGGCAGCTTGAATGGTTGGATTTTTAATGCACTTACATGAATGAAATGTGTTGGAAAAAAATCAAGTTATTAAACCAAACAATTCATTCGATAGGAGGGTTATTTTTAATGGATTGAACTTGATTATTATTCTGAAAAAAAAGAAGATTTTTCCTACACAAAACGAGGGGCTAATTAAGAGGGTTCGGAAAATTATTCCGGTGCCAATTCAACTTTTAGCCCCTCTAGTTTTTCATCCATAGCGATCTGACATCCCAAGCGACTATTCTCTTTTACATAGAAAGCCTCAGACAGCATGGCTTCCTCATCTGGGGTTTTTTCAGCCAATTCATGTCCACTAAGAACATAACACTGGCAAGAGGCACACATCGCCATTCCACCACAGGTACCCTCGACAGGTAATTCATATGCCTTACAAACTTCCATAAGATTCATGGACATATCGGTAGGGGCTTCTAATTGATGAGAAACCCCTTCACGGTCTATGATTGTGATTTTGATGTCCATTTATTTGATGCTTTTAATAGTTGATTTTTGAACTTCTTTACGACTACCATCAAATCCAGTGATTCCACTGACAGTAGTATATTTTAGAACATTCCTTTTTTCGGGATAAATGCGTTTAAAAGCACTTTGACACATCAATGTGGCTTCATGGAATCCACAGAGAATGAGTTTGAGTTTACCGGGATAAGTGTTAATATCTCCAATGGCGTAAATACCTGGAATATTGGTCTGATAGTCCAAGCTGTTGTCTACTTTAATGGCATTTTTTTCAATTTCTAATCCCCAATTGGAGATAGGGCCTAATTTGGGGGTCAATCCAAAAAGTGGGATAAAATAATCTACTGAGTGTTCTGTAGTCATTTCTTGTTGTTTCACAACCACAGTCTGCAAGTGAGTATTACCTTTGAGGACAGATACTTCGGCTGGTGTAATTAATTTAATTTTATTTTGATCCTTGAGGGATTGTACTTTATCAACAGTATCTAGTGCTCCTCTAAATTCATTGCGACGGTGAATTAGGATGACCTGTTGAGCTACTTCAGCCAAAACGATGGTCCAATCCAGTGCTGAATCACCACCTCCTGCAATTAGTACTTTTTTACCACGATATTTTTCGGGATCACGGATAATATAATCAACTCCCCTATCCTCCCAATGCTGAAGACCCTCTAAATTGGGTTTGCGCGGTTCGAAAGTTCCCAAGCCACCAGCGATAGCGACCACTTTAGCATGATGTTGGGTTCCTTTATTTGTGATCACGATGAAACTGTCATCGGTTTGTCTTTGAATGTCAACAGCAGTTTCTCCTAATGTAAAACCGGGTTGGAAAGGTTCAATTTGTTTCAATAGTCTATCGACCAAATCACCGGCCATAATTTCGGGATGTGAGGGAATGTCGTAGATGGGTTTTTTGGGATAGATTTCTGCACACTGTCCCCCGGGTTGAGCCAAAGAATCAATCAGATGGCATTTGAGTTTGAGTAATCCGGCTTGAAAGACAGTAAACAAAGCGGTTGGTCCTGCGCCAATGATGATGATATCCGTTTTGATCATTGGCTCAAGAGGATTGCACGCTTTCCACCTCCTCGATCTGTGGAACGTATTTTTTGATGGTCATCTCTACTCCAGATTTGAGAGTCATTTGATTGACGGTACAGGACACACAAGCCCCATGAAGTTGAACCTTTACTTTTTTGTCATTCTCAATGGCTACCAATGAGATATCTCCTCCATCAGAGGCCAAAAAAGGTCTGATCTCTTCCAATGCCACCAATACTTTCTCTTCTATTTCTTGTGAATCCATTTTGATTATTTTACAGCTGCACAGCCTACCATATTGGTAATGGCTACAGCCTTGGTTGGAGGTAAAGTTGTATTTCTTTTCAGTAATTGGGTCACCAAATTCTGGGTGACTTCAACTAGAGATTGTTGAATTGAAGTACCCTCCTGTAATGCAGCGGGTCTCCCTAAATCAGAAGCTTCTCGGACGCTTTGTACTAGGGGTAAAGCTCCTAAAAAAGGAACTTTTTTGTCTTCTGATAAGTTTTCAGCCCCCTGCTTCCCAAAAATATAATATTTGTTATCGGGCAATTCCTCTGGCGTGAAATAAGCCATATTTTCTATGATCCCCAAAACAGGAACCTGAATGTTTTCTTGTTCGAACATTGCAATGCCTTTTTTGGCATCGGATAAGGCAATATTTTGTGGGGTACTGACCACAACTGCACCATTGAGAGGAAGAGATTGTACAATGCTGAGATGAATGTCTCCAGTTCCAGGAGGAAGATCAATGAGCAAAAAGTCTAGCTCTCCCCAATCTGCATCAAAAATCATTTGATTAAGTGCCTTGGCGGCCATGGGACCACGCCATATTACAGCTTGATTGGGTTGGGTAAAAAAACCAATAGATAAAACCTTGACTCCATAATTTTCAATTGGAGCCATTTTTGACTTGCCATTCACATTAACCGATAAGGGTCTTTTTCCTTCCAAATCAAACATGGTGGGAATGGAGGGTCCGTAAATATCAGCGTCTAAAACTCCCACTTTACATCCCATTTGAGCCAATGTAACGGCTAAATTGGCTGTAACTGTTGATTTTCCAACTCCTCCTTTGCCAGAGGAAATGGCTATGATGGAGTCTATTCCCGAAATGGGCTGACCCTTGATAGTTGCCCCGGGTGAGGGCGTTTCTACTTTGGTATTAATTTTAATTTTAGCCTTGGGGTGAACCTTTTGATGGATAACTTCTAAGATGGTTACCTCTAATTTTTTTCGAGCTTGCAGGCTGGGGTTCTGTAAACGTACATCAATGTCAATTTCGTCTCCAAAGACCATAACATTGGTCACTGTATTGCTGTCAATCAAATTTTGTCCTGACCCAGGAGCAGTGACGCTCATTAGGGCCTCTACCACATCTTGCTTATTCAATTTCATCTCCAGCTGAGTTGTTTTTTTTGGGTACAAATATACTCTAATCTGTTCGGAAACAAAAGTTTAGACTTCAATTTCAAAAGGTGGAAGTGAGATACTTGGATCCCAAAATAGTGCCTGGAAATCAATGATTTGATCATTCTTTACTCTGACTCCCTCACTTTCAAGAAGTTGTTCCATCAATTTTGATCCAGCAAAATGATGTTTACCTGTCAGCAGACCCACTCGGTTTACCACACGGTGTGCAGGAACATCGGGCTGGTTATGCGCTGCATTCATAGCATAACCCACCATCCTTGCACTCTGAGGGTGTCCCAAATAATTCGCGATAGCACCGTAGGTGGTAACTCTTCCCTCTGGAATTTTTTTTACTACTTGATACACCCAGTTGAAAAAATGCGCCATTAGATAAATTGAAACTGTAAGTACGTGATGGGTTTGTTCTGCTCCAAAAAGATTTTTTCATAAAACGTCTGCACAGCCACAGCAGCCAAAGGAGCATTTGGGTTGTTGTAGATGTCATGGTGAGCATAAAGCAATCGGTAAGATGGGTCATTCAATATTCCCAAAGTATATCCGTGTAGAAATTCACTGTCAGTTTTTAGGTGAACACTTCCATGGGGGGCTAATATACTGCGGTATCGTTTTAAAAATTCGGGCTGTGTCAATCGATGTTTAGATCTCTTGAATTTTATCTGGGGATCGGGAAAAGTAATCCAAATTTCCTCGACTTCGTTTACTTCAAATAGACTATCGATCATTTCGATTTGGGATCTCACAAAGGCAATATTTTTTCGTTTTTCTTCCAATGCAGTCTTTGCCCCTCGCCAAAATCGGGCTCCTTTGATGTCAATGCCAATAAAATTTCTTTCAGGATTTTGAGCAGCCAAATGAAGGGTGTATTCTCCTTTACCACAACCCAACTCTAAAACAATGGGACGATTGTTTTTAAAATACTTTTTATGCCAATGCCCCTTGAGTTCAAAAACATTTCTTTCTAATGTTTCGCGCTCAGGCTGAATAACATTCTCGAAACTTTCGTTTTCCTTAAAACGTTTGAGTTTGTTTTTACTTCCCATTAATATGTCAAATAACAAAGTTAACCATTGTAAAATTAGTCTTGAATTGATTTTACTTCTTTGGTGCTCTTTGTAGGGTAAACGAAAATTCGGAACCTACACCGGGTTCACTTTCCACAAACAGTTTTTCTTGATGAGCCTCAATGATGTGCTTTACGATGGCCAGCCCCAAGCCTGATCCACCAGCCTTTCGGTTTCCAGATTTATCCACTCGATAAAAACGTTCAAAAAGTCGAGGCAAATGTTCCTCAGACACTCCCTCTCCATTATCCTTGATTCTAATAATAATTTTTTCCGCATTGAGTTCTTGGACGGCTACTTCAGTTTTTCCATTTTCAATTCCATACTTTAGGGAATTTATGATCAGGTTGGTCAAAACTTGCTGAATACGTTCTTCATCAGCAAAAACCATCTGAGGAAAGTCATATTTTTTGTCGAAAGCAATTTCAATCTTGTTTTTTATTGCTTGCATTTCCAAAAGATCAAAAACATTTTCTATCAGCTGAATGATATCGAAATAGGATCTGTCAATCGTTTTGATACCCGATTCGAACTGCGTAATCAAATCCAAATCTTTGACTACATAAATCAGTCGCTCTACTCCCTTGGCGGTTCTCTTAAGGTATTTTTGTCTAACATTTTTATCCTCTACTGCTCCCTCCAGCAAGGTGAGTACATATCCCTGAATGGTGAAAAGAGGTGTTTTTAACTCATGGGAAATGTTGCCAATGAATTCCTTTCGGTAATCCTCTTTATCTTTCAAAAGTTCTATTTCTAGTTTTTTATCATCTGCAAATTTTTGCATACTTTCTCTTAACGCATCCATATCGCTTTGAACGGTTTGCTGGCTCATCGAAACTCCTGAAGGTGAAAGATCATTGTAGATACCTTTAATTTTGTTGAGGATAAATCTCTCCGTTCTATAATGGATAAGGAAAACAGAAATCACGAAAAATAAAAGAAGAACAAATACTAGTGGAATCAAATTCTCGTAGGACAGTTCAATGGATTTAATGTAAAAAATCAGGAATGAGAAAAAAACCAAAGTCAAAAGCAAATGGAACGAGAGTCTGATCGCAGTTCTAAAGTTTTTTAACTTAAATCCAGCCACTACTTGGAAGGTTTGATAAATTTATAGCCTACCCCTTTTACAGTTTTGAAATATTTATCTCCTACTTTTTCTCTCAATTTTCGTATGTGTACGTCAATGGTTCTATCGCCGACTACTACTTCACTCCCCCAAACAATTTCCATGATTTTTTCTCTTTTGACTACCTTTTCTGGTTTTGAAGCCAAAAGATGGAGCAGTTCAAATTCTTTTCTTGGCAGTGAAAAAGTTTTTCCTTTATGGGTCACCTCATACTGCTCCTTGTCAATGATGAGTTTACCAAGTTGAATTTTATCTTGATTTTGCTCCTCTTTTTTGAGCCTTCTTAAAAGTGCTTTTACCTTTGAAACAAGGATTTTAGGCTTAATGGGTTTTGTGACATAATCATCCGCTCCAGCGTCAAAAGCCGCAACGTAAGAATATTCCTCTCCCCTAGCAGTAAGAAACATGATTATGGTGTCGTTAAAATGGGCATCCTTTCGTAAATGTTCGCAAGCCTCTATTCCGTCCATCTCAGGCATCATGACATCCATGATAATTAGATGAGGTGTTTTTTTTCTTGCTTTTCTTAAAGCTTCTTTTCCATTAGAGGCCGTCTTGACGTTGTATCCTTCTTGATCCAAGTTGTATTTGATAATCTCTATTACGTCTGGCTCGTCATCCACCAATAAAATGTTGATGTCCTTTTTTTTCATGGGTATTATAGTAGTTCACTAATATAAAAATTTATCTTCTTCCATATCGAAAAAAAACACATTGAATTACAGTAAAAATCAACATAGATATTAATTTTGCTAACTTTGAATGCGATGGCATAAAATAATTTTGAATTTGAGGATTATAGTTGTTCTTCTAATACTTTTCTGTTCACACTTGGCGACTGCCCAACAAGGTGTGCAGTACGACCATGATGCTCAGGAATTTCAGCAGAAGCTGGAATTTCAATTGTATCCCAATCCCCTCACTGGAGGCACCCTTAACATTGTCTCCCGAGAACAAGGTGTGATGGAAATAATAATTCTCAATATTTTGGGTGAAGTGGTATTTCAAACCTCGACCTATGAAAATTATATTATACCCCAAAATCTGAGATCTGGCATCTACATTGTCAAAATAAAACAAGCTGGCCGACAAGGGCTAAGTCGTCTCGTAGTACCTTGACTTTAACGAAAAGATGACAACCGATAGTTTGGAAAATTTTTGGGAGATCAAGAACCAATCCGACTTTGATGTTTTGGCTCTAAAAACATTCAAATTTCAATACGAAAAAAATCCTGTTTACCGATCTTTCTGCGATTTGATTCATTGCAACCCAGTCGATGTAAAATCTGTCATAGACATTCCCTATCTACCCATTTCTTTTTTTAAGTCCAAAAGAGTTTGTGCTTTCGAAGATCCTAATGCTCATTTTTTCAGTTCTAGCAGTACATCAGGCTTGGAACCATCAAAACATTTTTATCGAAATTTGAACGATTACCAAATAAGTTTTCGAAAAGGGTTTGAATACTTTTACGGAAACATTGAAGATTATGTTATTTTGGCTCTTTTACCCTCCTATTTGCAAAGAAATGGCTCCTCACTGATTTACATGGTCAATGACATGATTGGCAATAGTCAAAAGCCTGAGAGTGGTTTTTACCTAGATCAATGGGATGCACTTCAAAAACAATTGAATTTTTTGGAACAAAAAGGACAGAAAACATTATTGTTAGGAGTTTCATTTGCGCTCCTAGACTTCATAGAACGTTTTTCATTTGACCTAAAACATACAGTTGTTATGGAAACCGGAGGTATGAAAGGTCGTAGAAAAGAATTGACACGTGAAGCGCTACACCAACAATTAAGCGAAGGGTTTGGGTGTGCCAAAATTCATTCCGAGTACGGCATGACAGAATTGTTATCTCAAGCTTATTCAAGAGGTGGTGGGATCTTTGAATGTTCCCCATGGATGCGGATCAACGCCAGAGAAAATCAGGATCCGTTCCAACAACTACCACGGGGACAAACTGGTGGATTGAATATCATTGATTTGGCCAACCGCGATACTTGTTCTTTCATAGCCACCGAAGACTTGGGTCGAGTTCATTCCGATACCGAATTCGAAGTTTTGGGACGTTTTGACACCTCGGAAATCAGAGGTTGTAATTTGATGGTGGTCTAACTTATTACTTTTAGAATAAAGTAATTTTTCTTCCCTCTTTGAAGTAAAACATATTGATCATCAATCAAATCCTCTTCAGTAATTTGGTAGGTCTCATCTACTTTTTGCTTATTAACTGAAATCGAATTTTCGCTCAGTGCCCTTCGAGCCTCCCCATTCGACTTGAGAAAAGAGGTCTTTGAAGCCAGCAACTGAATCATATCAGTACCATTGATTAACTCTGTGAGGGCGATTTCGGACTGAGGTACACCGTCAAAAACCTCTAAAAAGGTTCGGCGATCCAAATTTTTCAAATCTTCAGCGGTGGACTTTCCAAATAAAATTTGACTAGCATGTATGGCTTTTTTTAAATCCTGTTCAGAATGAACCAATCGGGTTACCTCCTCTGCTATCGTTTTTTGCAGCAATCTCAAATGCGGGGTTTCTTGATGCTGAACGATCAAATCATCAATGACTTGCTTATCTAACAATGTAAATATTTTGATGAAATTTACAGCATCATCATCGGAGGCATTCAACCAATATTGGTAAAACTTGTAAGGAGAAGTTCTAGATTTATCTAACCAAACATTACCTCCTTCAGTTTTACCGAACTTACTTCCATCAGCTTTAGTGATTAAAGGACAAGTGATGGCATAGGCTTTGCCTCCCAATTTCCGGCGGATCAATTCGGTTCCTGTGGTGATATTCCCCCACTGGTCACTCCCCCCCATCTGAACCTTACAGTCCATATTTTGATAGAGATGTAAAAAATCATAGCCTTGAAGCAATTGATAAGTGAATTCTGTAAAAGACATTCCCACCTTTGCATCACTGCCTAATCGTTTTTTTACCGAATCTTTGGCCATCATGTAGTTGACAGTAAGATGTTTTCCAATGTCTCGGGAAAAATCAATCAAAGTGTAGTTTTTCATCCAATCAAAATTGTTGACCAATTGAGCGGCCAAGGGGTTATTTGGGTCAAAATCAAGAAATTTCTCCAACTGACTTCGGATACCGTCTATGTTTTTTTGGAGCGCTTCAGCATCCAAAAGATTCCTTTCGTCTGATTTACCCGAGGGATCTCCTATCATTCCTGTGGCTCCCCCCACCAAAGCGATGGGTCGATGGCCTGCTCTCTGAAAATGGATCAATATCATGATTTGCACCAAACTTCCGATGTGAAGTGAGTCGGCTGTTGGATCAAAACCAATATACCCCGAAGCATTGTGGTCATTCAAATAATCCTCTGTTTCAGGCATAATGTCATGTAACATACCTCGCCAACGTAGTTCCTCTACAAAATTTATCTGCATTACTTTGATTTGCTGACAAAGATATATTTATGACCTCAAACAAAAAATTATTATTCAAAAAGCATTAGTTTTAAATCATGATTTTGGTTACGGGTGCTACGGGTTTTATTGGTTCTAATTTGATGTGTCTTTTGGCTCATGAAAATACCTTTCCCGTGGCCATGTATCGTCACGAATCCAATAAAAAAACTGTTCTAAAGCTTTTTCAATCCCAATTTACTGATGCTGAGCAACGTTTTAAAAAAATTATCTGGAGAAAAGCTGATTTTAGGGATTTTTCCAGTTTAACAGACGCTTTTGAGGGCATAACACATGTTTACCATTGCGCAGGATACATTTCTTTATCACACAAAGACTCTCAAAAACTATTAGAAATTAACGAGAAAGGATCTGCCTATTTGATCGATCTTTGTTTGAAGTACTCCATCCAAAAGTTGGTTTATGTAAGTTCCATAGCCGCCTTGGGCAACGAACCTACCGACCCTGACATTGACGAAAATACACCCTGGGACAACAATACGGACAAAACACCCTACGCCTATTCCAAATACGGCGGTGAAATGGAGGTTTGGAGAGGCATTCAAGAGGGACTCAATGCTGTTATTGTCAATCCCGGAATTGTACTGGGACAAGACAGTCCAATCGAAAAATTATTAAATCGATATGAAAAAGGTTTTAGGTGGTATACTCCCGGAACCAATGGTTTTGTAGGTATTCACGATGTCATTAAGATCATGAATCTACTTATGGATTCTAAAATTCATACAGAACGGTTTATTTTGGTTGCCGAAAACTGGACGGGAAAAGAAGTTGCAAATCATCTACTCACCAAAAATGGAAAAAAAAGGAAAGCCATCTGCATACCTAAGAATTTCATGTATTTTCTGTGGATATTGGATCACATAACTCAGCTGTTAGGCATTAGAAAACGTTTCCTAACTCGAGCTATGATCACAAGCCAATACGAGCAAAAAAATATTTTGGGAGGTAAAATAAAATCATTTATTGATTTTGAATATACGCCCATTAAAACACTGCTGTAAATGTTGATGAAACATTCATTAACGACTCTTAGTCTTCCGATTGACTCATGATGTTTTGAACGCTGTCTTTAATTTTTTCAATTTTGATCTGTACCTGTTTGAATATTGGGATGTACTTTTTCGGGTTTTTAGTGTAAAACTCTTGGCTATTAGCCAATTGAAGACTGTCAATCCCATATTTATCATATAGATATTGATCTGTTAAAAGGTATTTTTTTTCTTTGGGTGCATAATTGTTACGTTTAATATTTTTCATCAAAATGATATCCATCATAATATCACTCATTTGTTCTGGAGGAATGAGGTTATCCGGAGGTTTGTTGTCTCCTATTTCGGTACAGGAAAAAACAAGAAACAATATTAAAATGATGGAGTTTTTCATCTAACGTTCAAAAGTTAGTGATTTACCCATTGCCATTTCAATGATTTCACCTTGATCATAAACCAGATTCCCATTGACAAAAGTTTTTTCAATACTTGCTGTAAAAGTAGTTCCTTCGAATGGAGACCAACCACATTTATAAAATAGTTCATCTCGACCGACAGTAAATTCCTTTTGGAGATCGACCAAAACTAAATCAGCATAGTAACCCTCTCTGAGATAACCACGGTTTTGTATTTTAAAGAGTATTGCAGGGTTGTGGCATGCTTTTTCTACCAGTTTTTCCAAACTTGTTTTCCCTTGCTTGACAGCAGTCAAAAGCGCTGGATAGGCGTGTTGAACCAGGGGACCTCCAGAGGGAGCTTTAGTGTAAGGATTCTGTTTTTCCTCAAGTGTATGGGGAGCGTGATCCGTAGCCAAAATATCAATCTTATCTTCATTGAGGGCTTTCCAAAGAGCCTCACGATCACTGGCTTTTTTTACTGCAGGATTCCATTTGATTAGAGTTCCTTTCTCGGCATAATCCTCTTCTGAGAACCAAAGATGATGTACACATACCTCAGAGGTTATTTTCTTTTCTGCTAAAGGCACATCATTGGAAAACAAATCCGTCTCTATAGCAGTTGAGAGATGAAAAACATGCAATCTTGCTCCCGTAGCTTTTGCCAACTCAATGGCTTTGGAAGAAGAACGATAGCAGGCTTGTTCACTCCTAATCAATGGATGATTCTCAATGGGAATATCATCGCCATATTGAGCGACATATTGTGCCAGATTTTCCTTGATAGTGGTCTCGTCTTCACAATGAACAGCTATTGGCAGATCGGTACTCAAAAATATTTTCTCAAGTACTTTCTCATCATCAACCAACATGTTTCCCGTAGAGGATCCCAAGAACAATTTTAAGCCTGCGGCTTTAGTTTTGTCAAAAGATTTAATTTCTTCTATATTATTGTTGGTACCCCCAAAAAGAAATCCATAATTGGCCAACGAATGCTGAGCAGCTCTTTTCAGTTTATAATCCAAAGCTGTCTGTGTAGTGGTTTGGGGTTGGGTGTTAGGCATTTCAATAAACGAAGTAATACCCCCAGCGACAGCAGCTCTAGATTCAGTGGCAATAGTCGCTTTATGAGTCAGTCCTGGTTCTCGAAAATGAACCTGATCATCAATCCAACCTGGCAAAAGATGCAGGCCTGAAGCATCAATAATTAATTCTTTGCCTCTGGGCGAAATCTGTTTGTCGATTTTTTCAATTTTCTCTCCACGAATCAGAAGATCTCTTTGAGAAACTTCTCCTTCATTGACCAATTGAGCATTTTGAATTAATATCTCTCTCATCAAATTCTATTAAAAATACTGCTGATTCTCAAAATTAATACAGCAGGTAGTGCTTCCCAAATGATCTTTCCATTCATTTTGGACACCCCCATGGTTCTGTTGGTAAAAACAATGGGATGCTCTATGTACTTTAGTCCTTTTTTCCAAACCTTAAATTTCATTTCAATTTGAAAGGCGTAGCCAACAAACTTTATCTTTTCCAAATCTAACTGTTCCAAAACTTCCCTTTTGTAACCCACAAACCCAGCTGTAGGATCTTTTATGGGCATAGACGTGATCCACCTTACATATAATGATGCCAAATAGGAAAGTAAAATCCTACTCAAGGGCCAATTCACTACATTGATACCCTTGCTATAACGCGAACCAATGACCATATCGAAACCGGATTTTAAATGAGTTAGCATCAGTGGCAACTCTTTGGGATCGTGAGACAGATCGGCATCCATTTCAAAAATGTAATCATATTTTTTTTTAAGCGCCCATTTAAATCCGTGGAGGTATGCTTTACCCAAACCTTCTTTCCTCGCTCGTTGCTCTAGGAAAAGTCGGTTGGGATTTGATTCCATCAACTTCAAAACAAGATTTGCAGTACCATCGGGAGAAGAATCGTCCACTACCAAAACATCAAAAGATTGATTCCCTAAGGTTGTTTCAATCGCTTTTTGAATATTTTCAACTTCGTTGAATGTTGGAATAACTACCAATGTTTTCTTCATAGCGCAGTGGTAAAAATACTAAATCAAGATCAAAAAAACAGAGTGTGGAAATACTTCCTTAATTTTATTGCATGTTTCAATGGACCGAAAAATTTGAACCTCATCATGACTGGGTAAATCTTTTAGTCTTATTGATATTTGGACTTATTGCCTTCCTATCAAATCAAAATTATCATCAACTCAAGCTGCTGGTCTCATTTTGGAATTACAAAAACTATCTCAACATATACGATAAAGACAAGTTTACCAATCCATTGAACCTCTTTAACCTAGTTATGATGTCCATTTCTTTGATTAGCTTCTCCATCATAGGGTTTGTTATTCATGAAAAGCTATTGATGTCATTTTTAGGGGAAATTTCTTTTCTGTTGCTATTTGGATCTATTACTGGCGTGGTAGTAATCCGTTATTGGGTTTTGAAATTAATATTTAGCAACTTAGGAGTGGTAGAATTCTATCAGCATAATATTTTTAGAAGTATCAGTTTTCACTTCGTGATTAGTGTTTACGGAATCCTCATGTTTTCAGTTTATTATTACAGTTTTATTGAGATGACCGTTTTACTATTGATACTTTTAATTTTAATCGTGAATTCTATTTTTATTTTTCACTTCTCTCTTTACGCTAAAATAATAGGCAAACAACCAAGTTCATTGATTTATTTAATTTTGTATCTTTGTGCATTCAAAATAGCGCCCTGGCTTTGGCTCTACAATTCAATTTATTAGATACCATAAAATAAGATAAAAGATTATGAAAGTGAAGACTATTTTGGTTTCTCAACCTGAACCCACGAACGAAAAATCACCTTACTCGCGGCTTAAAGAAAAACACAAGCTCAAGATTGATTTTCGCCCTTTCATACACGTAGAGGGATTAACTGCTAAAGAGGTACGGTTGCAAAAAATTAATTTTTCGGACTTTGACAATGTAATTCTTACCAGTAGAAATGCAGTAGATCATTTTTTCAGAATCACTGAAGAGATGCGTTATAAAGTTCCAGATTCAACCAAATATTTCTGCCAATCTGAGGCAGTAGCTTACTATCTTCAGAAATACGTTGTCTACAGGAAACGGAAGATATATGTAGGCGAAAAGAGAATCAATGATTTGGAAGCTGTTTTTAAAAAATTTGAAAATGAGAAATTCTTACTTCCCACCTCAGATGGATTGAAACCTAGCATCCCTGAATGCCTCAATGAAATGGGAATCGATTGGACCCGTGCTCAACTCTACAAAACAGTAGTGAGTGATCTTTCAGATTTAAGGGATGTATATTACGATGTATTGGTGTTTTTCAGTCCGTCAGGTATCGAATCTCTTTTGAAAAACTTCCCGGATTTTGAGCAAAATAATACCCGGATTGCAGCATACGGAAATGCAACTGTTTTGGCAGCCGACAAAGCAAAATTACGGATTGACATCAAAGCTCCGACGCCTGAAACTCCTTCAATGACCATGGCAATCGAGAAGTACATCAGCAACAACGAAAAATAGTTAGTACGAACCCTAATTGCTTTTATAAATTTCCCACAAAAGCAATACCCATCCCATAATCAACATACTCCCTCCTATGGGCGTGAGAGGGCCTAGCCAAGAAAGATTTAGCAGGAGCGTACTGGACAAACAAAGCAGGAAAATACTACAAGAAAATATAATCACGCCCCAAAAAAACAGTCTAAAAATCCACTTATTTTTTGCTAGAGTCCATTGAGAAAAAATCAATAACGCCAAGCCATGATACATCATGTAACGTATTCCTATTTGAAATGATTGTAAAACCGATGCCTCAAAATAATTTTTCAAAGCATGACTTGCAAACGCTCCCAGTACCACAGCTACCAATGCAAAACAGCTTCCTGCTAACATGTGTTTTTTCATAAAGTGAATTTAGTTTTTAAATATAAACTTACATTGAATAATTGATTAATTTTATCAATGTAATTTGTGTTTTTAATTTAATGATTAAAGGTCGTTAAAAGTTAAGATTTGAAGACAAAAAATGAAAAGGTACTGATTGACGGACTCGATAAAACCATCCTTCGAGCCCTGATGAAAGATGCAAGAAAACCGATCAATGAAATTGCAAAAACAGCCGGAATCTCAGGAGCAGCAGTCCATCAACGTTTAAAAAAACTTGAGAGTTCTGGACTCATAGCAAGTTCACAAATGGTGATAAACCCCAAAGTTTTAGGATATAAAACCATGGCTTTTATTGGAATTTATTTCGACAAAGCGATGAGAAACCCTGAAGCAGTAAAGCAATTGGAAAAAATTCCCGAAGTGATCGAATGTCATTACACTACAGGAGACTGGAGTGTTTTGATCAAAATACTTTGTCAAGATAACGAACATTTGATGTCACTGTTAAATCATCGTATTCAAGCCATTGAAGGAGTATCCAGAACTGAAACTTTTATTTCACTTAATCAACAGATCAAAAGGCAAATTGAACTTTAACTCGGATGGTTTAGTTCTTTTTTCGGTGAAGTAGTGCAAACACAATTATGAATAATTGCAGTACCCCCGATACCAAATTCGCCGCCATAACAGCGATACTATTAATCAACACACCATACCAAAACCACATACTGATTCCTATTAACATGATCAAGTACATGGAAACAGATACTCCTTTAGCACTTCGTTTTTTCCAAATTTTAAAAACCTGAGGAACAAAAGCCAAAGTCGTGAGGGTAGCCGCTACCAGTCCGATTATTTCGATTTCCCAATCACTCATTAGATTACAATATTGATGATCTTACCAGGAACTACAATGATTTTTTTAGGTGTAGCACCCTTAATTTGATCCAATGTTCGTTGTTCTTGCATAACCAGTTCCTTAATTTGTTCAACTCCTAAATCCAATGACAGCTTGAGGGTAAAACGCATTTTTCCGTTGAAAGAAACTGGATACTCTTTCGTCTCCTCGGTTACCTTTGTAGGATCAAAAATTGGAAAGGGCTCAAACTCAATACTCTTAGTGTTTCCAAGTTGCTGCCATAATTCTTCACAAAAATGAGGTGCAAAAGGAGAGAGGAGAATCAAAATAGGCTCCAAAATCGACTTGCTTGAGCATTTCAGTGTAGTGAGTTCATTGATGCATATCATAAATGTACTGACACAGGTATTAAAAGACAAACGTTCAATATCATCAGTAATTTTTTTGATGGTTTGGTGTAGAATTTTCAAACTTTCAGCATCGGGATCTTCATGCTTAACAATCCATTGACCTTGTTGGTAAAAAAGTCGCCAAAATTTCTTTAGAAAATTATGAACGCCAGATATGCCGGCAGTATTCCATGGTTTATCTTGTTCGATTGGTCCTAAAAACATTTCGTACATTCGAAGTGTATCGGCTCCATAAGTCTCACAAATCGCATCGGGATTAACCACATTGTATTTCGATTTAGACATTTTTTCGACCTCTCTTCCCACAATATATTTTCCCTTTTCAAGAACAAATTCGGCTTGATCGAAATCTTTCTGCCATTTTTTTACAGCTGCAACATCCAACTCGTCATGGTGGTTGACCAAACTAACATCTACATGAATAGGTTCAACATCCTCTCCTTTAATTAATCCTTTGGAGAGGAAAGTCTGCGTTCCTTTTTTTCGATACACAAAAGCAGAATTTCCAAGAATCATCCCTTGATTAACCAATTTTTTTGCATACTCTTCTTTGTTGGTGTATCCCAAATCAAAAAGAAATTTCTGCCAAAATCGTGAATACAGCAAATGACCAGTAGCATGTTCACTTCCACCCATGTATAAATCAACCTCCTTCCAATACTCTAAAGCTGAAGATCCCACCCATTCATTTTCGTTATTAGCATCCATGTATCGGTTGAAATACCAAGAACTACCTGCCCAACCTGGCATGGTGTTGAGTTCTAGAGGAAAAACAGATTTATTATCAATGAGATCAATGGAAACCACTTGCTCGTTCATTTCGTCCCACGCCCATTCCTTGGCGTTACCCAAAGGAGGTTTTCCATCTTCGGTTGGTAAATATTTTTCAACCTCAGGCAATTTTAAAGGTAAATGTTCTTGTCTTAAAGGTACTGGTATTTCACCCTTGAAGTAGATAGGAATAGGTTCCCCCCAATACCTTTGTCGGCTAAAAATCGCATCTCGAAGTCTAAAATTGACGGCTCCTTTTCCACAGCTTTTCGACTCCAATTCAACAATCACTTTTTCTACAGCAGTTTTAACATCCAAACCATTTAAAAACTCTGATCGAGTGAGTTTGACATTTCCTTTTTCAGTGAAGGCTCCCTCAGAGATATCAATCCCCTCAAAAATATTGATAATGGGTAACTTGAAGTGATTGGCAAAATCAAAATCTCGTTGATCACCTGCAGGGACCGCCATAACCGCACCAGTTCCATAGCTGGATAAAACATATTCACCAATCCAAATAGGAATGAGATTACCCGTAAAAGGATGTAAGGCATAAGCTCCCGTAAATACACCCGTAATGGATTTTACATCGGCTTGACGCTCTCGATCAGATTTACCCGAAATCTGTTCTATGTATTCACTCACGGCTTTTTGTTGTTCATTGGTAGTAATCAGTTTTACCAAATCGTGCTCTGGAGCAAGGGTCATGTAGGTAACACCAAAAATAGTATCAGGACGGGTAGTAAAAACCTCCAATTTTTCTGGGTACTTTTCCAATTTAAAATAGATACTCGCACCTACGGATTTTCCAATCCAGTTTCTTTGTATCTCTTTGAGCGAGTCTGACCAATCCAAATCCTCTAAACCCTTCAACAAACGATTGGCATAAGCACCGATCCTCATGCTCCACTGGCGCATTTTCTTCTTGATTACCGGATGTCCTCCTCGTTCAGAAACTCCATTCACGATTTCGTCATTGGCCAAAACAGTTCCCAAGGCTGGGCACCAGTTGACTTGAGTTTCGGAAAGGTAAGTGAGTCGATAAAACAACAATATTCTCTGTTTTTCATCTGCATCAAAGGTACTCCATTGATTTGAATCAAAAAGAGGAGTGTCTTTACCGCAGTGAGCATTCACAGAAAAATTTCCCTCCTTTTCAAACCTTTCGATCAGTTTTGACACAGGAAGTGCCTTATCTTCATCGATATCGTAATAGGCATCAAATAACTTGATAAAAATCCATTGTGTCCAGCGATAGTAATCAGGATTCGAAGTCCGAACTTCGCGATCCCAATCAAATGAAAATCCCATTTGATCCAACTGCTGACGATACCTGTTGATGTTAGTTGTGGTGGTCTTTGAAGGGTGTTGCCCTGTCTGTATGGCATATTGTTCCGCAGGAAGTCCAAAAGAATCATAGCCTTGGGGATGTAAAACATTAAAGCCCAAATGTCGTTTGTATCTTGCTACAATATCACTGGCAATGTAACCCAAGGGGTGACCGACGTGAAGACCAGCACCTGAAGGGTAAGGAAACATGTCCAGAACATAGTATTTTGGTTGGTCACTAAGGTTACTCGCCCTAAACGTTTTATGGGTCGCCCAGTAGTCCTGCCATTTTTTTTCTATTTCCCAAAAATCGTAATTCATTGTAGGCTTATTTTTTGAATGCGTAAAAATACATTTATTGAAGGAAAGGAAAAAGTTTCCGGCTCTCAAGGTTTTTTTTAATGAGGGTTTTTTAATTTTACCAAAAACATAGTAATACTATGAAACAACTACCAGAGGAAAATTTCAACAAAAGAAGGTTAATTACCACTTATTTTTCGGTGGTGACGATCATTTCCTTGGTACTGTTTCTAACAGGTATTTTAGGCATTCTGTTGGTCAATTCTAAAAAAGTAGCAGATCATTTCAAAGAACAAATTGCAATGACCATATATGTTAAAGACGCTACTAAAGAAATCGAATTGAAACAATTACTGAAAACCTTAAAGTTGAATACCGCAACTAAGGAGGTTAATTATGTGTCAAAAGAAGAAGCTTCTAAAAGACATGCCCATGAAATTGGGGAAGATTTTATGGAGTTTTTAGGCTACAATCCACTGCTGAATTCTATTGACGTTTATTTCAAAGCTGCTTTTTTAAACCCTGCCATGGTCTCCAAACTCAGTAAAGATATTGAACTTTACAATTATGTAAATGAAGTAGTCTACGATAAACCCCTGCTTGAGTTATTGGATCAAAACATAAAGAAAATAACATTCTGGATGCTTTTGGCCAGTGGTATTTTTATTCTCGTAGCGCTACTTCTAATCAATAGCTCCATTCGCTTGTCTATCTATTCCAAAAGGCTGATAATTAAAACCATGCAATTAGTCGGGGCAACCAAAAGATTCATAAGATTACCTTTTATCAAAACTCATTTAATGATGAGCACACTGGGTTCATTGATTGCTATGGCAGGAATGGCTACTGTTATTTATGAAGTACAAAAACGCTTCCCTGAACTACAAATTTTTGAGAATCCCATTGAACCTGCATTAATTTTTGCTGGAGTCTTCCTACTCGGTTTGGGGATCACACTTATAAGTACTTTCTTTGCCACTCAACGTTATCTAAACTTAAAATCTGACGCTGTAAACTAAAACCATGTGATGAGCGAAGAAAAACCAAAAAAGCAATTCTTGTTCGGTAAGAGAAACTATAAGTTTTTGTTACTCTCACTGGTGGTAATCTCTGTGGGTTTTTCACTTATGTCGGGAGGAGGGAGTGATGATCCTAATATTTTCAATCCTGAAATATTTAGTTTTCGTAGGATAAGATTGGCTCCAAGCATGGTATTACTTGGGTTTGGAATTGCCATATACGCCATCCTTACACCACCAAAAAAAAGTAAATGAGTGCTTTAGAAACCTTAGTTCTTGGAATTGTTCAAGGTCTAACAGAGTTCTTACCCGTTTCCTCAAGTGGACATTTAGAGTTGGTCAAAGCGCTTTATGGGACCGATTACGAACAACAAGGTTTGCTTCTCACCATTACCCTTCATTCAGCAACTGCACTGAGTACTGTTTTTGTGTTCCGAAAAGATATTGCTCTAATTCTCTCAGATTTACTCCAGTTCAAAAAAGGGGAACACACAGAATTCAGCCTGAAAATCATCCTCTCTATGATTCCTGCTGTACTGGTAGGACTCTTGTTCGAAGACTTTATCACCACCCTATTTGATGGTAAAATTGTACTTGTGGGTGGGTTTTTGATTTTGACAGCTGTACTTTTGTTTATGGCTGATCGGGTCAATGAAAATCATAAAAAATTAAGTTATGGTAATTCTTTCCTGATCGGAATTATTCAAGCGGTTGCCATTCTTCCGGGAATTTCAAGAAGTGGCGCCACTATTGCCTTATCTGTATTACTCAAGATTGATCGAGAGAAGGCAGCACGATTTTCTTTTTTAATGGTCATCCCTCTTATTTTTGGCAGTATGGCCAAAAACATATTGGATGGCGATTTATCCCAAGATGAGGCTTCCATGATTCCTCTGATGGTTGGTTTTCTGAGTGCTTTTGTTACTGGTATTTTCGCATGTCGGTGGATGTTGGCTTTGGTTAAAAAAAGTAAACTCAAATACTTTAGTTTCTATTGCATCCTAATTGGTGTTTTGGCCATAATACTGGGTTTGTAAAATGAACTTATCACTAAACTCTATTTTAGAAGGACAGCTTTTATTATTGGATAAACCCTTGGAGTGGACCTCATTCCAAGTCGTAAATAAGCTAAGATGGGCTTTTAAAAAAAAGTATCATCTCAAAAAACTTAAGGTAGGTCATGCTGGAACCCTTGATCCTCTTGCCTCTGGACTACTACTGATTTGTACAGGAAAATTAACCAAAAAAATTAGTGAAATTCAAGCTCTTGAAAAAGTATATACTGGAACCATTACTCTGGGTGCCACCACTCCATCCTTCGATTTAGAGACTGCCTTCGACCAACATTTCCCCATAGATCATATCAATCTAAAAATGCTAGAGCAGGCAAAAAAACAGTTCGAAGGAACCATTGAACAATGTCCTCCTATATTTTCTGCCATTAAAAAAGATGGGAAGCGACTTTACGAGTATGCTAGAAAAGGTGAATCAACAGCAATTAAGCCAAGAAAAATAACGGTTAGTCAATTTGATTTAACCCAAATTGACCTACCAAATATTCAATTTAGTGTCCAATGTTCCAAGGGAACTTACATTCGTTCCTTAGCACATGATTTTGGTCAAGCACTAAATTCAGGAGCTTACCTAAGTGAATTGAGAAGGACAGCAATAGGACCCTACAGTGTTGATAATGCTATCGACCCAGAACAATTAGTAGATAAACTACTGGGAATATCATCCTAGTATGAATGGAGAATCTTTCATTTTTTAATAATTTTGTAGTAAATCAATTCAATATGGAACTCACCTCTGAGGAGATAACAAAAAGGTTAAGCCTAAGGGGTTTTCTAGACTTAGACATCCCCAAGGAAATCGATCTGATTGCAGAAATCAAACGGTTGAAAAAGGAAAAAAATGCTGTATTATTAGCGCATTACTACCAAGAGGCTCAAATTCAAGAGTTGGCTGATTACCTGGGTGACAGTCTGTATTTGGCACAAGCTGCTGCAAAAGTAGAAGCAGACTTGATTGTTTTTGCTGGTGTTCATTTTATGGCTGAAACCGCCAAAATTATCAACCCTAACAAAAGAGTCCTCTTACCCGACTTAAAAGCTGGTTGTTCCTTGGCCGACTCCTGCCCTCCTCAAGATTTCAAAAAATTCATCGATCAGTACCCAGGAGCGCATGTAGTTACCTACATCAATTGTTCTGCCGAAATCAAAGCGCTAAGTACCATTGTATGTACTTCAAGCAATGCTGTCAGAGTAATTGAATCCATCCCTAAGGGAGAGACCATTATTTTTGCACCCGATAAAAACTTAGGTAGGTTTTTGATTAAAGAAACGGGCAGGGATATGATATTATGGGATGGATCTTGTATCGTCCATGAGGCTTTTTCATTTGAGAGGATCGTAGCCTTAGCCAAAGAATACCCAAGGGCTAAATTCATTGCCCATCCAGAAAGCGAATCCCAAGTACTGGAAATCGCTGATTACATTGGCAGTACCTCGGGTCTATTAAACTTCGTCCAACAAAACCCATCTGATACGTTTATCGTTGCAACCGAAGCAGGTATTCTTTATGAAATGAAAAAGCGATGCCCCGAAAAAACTTTTATACCTGCACCGGTAGAGGATGAAACATGTGCTTGCAGTGAGTGTGCATTCATGAAGCTCAATACACTAGAGAAACTGTACCTCTGTATGGAACACGAACAACCCGAGGTTCTACTCTCCAAAACCCTGATCGAAAAAGCCAAGCGTCCAATAACGAGAATGCTAAATCTAGGTTAAGAATATGGATACCAACATACTCGTCATTGGAAGTGGTATCTCAGGATTGACTTACGCCATTAAAATGGCAGAACAAGATCCAAATCTCAAAATCACGATGATTTCAAAAAATAATCTCCTGGAAAGCAACACTCGATATGCCCAAGGAGGAATTGCTGTTGTTTCCAATTTTGAGAAAGATTCCTTTGACAAACATGTTGAAGATACCCTCATAGCAGGGGCTGGAGTTTGCGACAAAGAGGTCGTCGAGTTTGTTGTTAAAGAAGGGCGTGAACGACTGGAAGAATTGATCCAATGGGGGACACACTTTGACAAACAACAAAATGGATTACACCTTACTCAAGAGGGGGGGCATTCCGAAAAAAGAATTGTTCATCATAAGGATAAAACCGGTCTTGAAATTCAGAAATCGCTGATCAGAAAAATAAAAACTTTTTCCAATATTTCTCTTCTGGAAAACCACACTCTGGTAGATTTAATCACCGACCACCATAGTGGGAGCTCATATGAGCGGTGCTATGGAGCTTATGTCATTTCCAATCTGGAGCAAGAAATCATCAAAATTTCAGCGCAAGTCACAGTGCTCAGCACTGGAGGTGCAGGACAACTTTTTTCTCATACTACTAATCCTAAAAATGCTACAGGTGATGGTTTGGGAGCTGCCTACAGAGCCAAAGTCTTTATTGAAGGGCTACCCTTTGTTCAATTTCATCCAACGGCTCTATTTCCAAAAATTAAAGGAAATACTTTCTTAATCTCAGAGGCAGTCAGAGGCGAAGGGGGTATTTTGAAAACATTATCTGGTAAAAAATTCATGCCTGATTATCACGAGAAGGCCGAACTTGCTCCCAGAGATATTGTTGCGAGATCTATTGCCAAAGTAGTCAATCAAACCGGAGATAAATATGTGCTTTTGGATTGCAAAGCCATCAGCAAAAAAGATTTTGAGAATCAATTTCCTACGATAAGGCAAAATTGTCAAAAATTAGGAATCAATCCCCCAAAAGATCCCATCCCAGTGATCCCAGCCGCCCATTACTTATGTGGGGGCATCAGTGTAAATCAATCTGGAGAAACAAAGTTAAAAGGCTTGTACGCTATTGGAGAGTGTAGTTACACAGGTTTACATGGCGCCAATCGACTGGCTTCTAATTCACTCCTAGAATCGCTAGTATTTTCTCATCGAGCTGCACTGGACTCCATAAAGCAAATACGAGGCGTTCTACCGCCTCAAAAATTTTATGACCAGCTACCCGATTGGAAAGGGGAACACTTCATTTCTAATGAAAAAATAAGTGCAATTGGTAAAATGAAAAAACAATTACAAAATTTGATGACCTTAAAAGTCGGAATTTTCAAAACCTCCAAAGGTTTAGCAGAAGCTGAACTGGAGTTAAAGCATATTTTTGTTGAAACTCAAGAAATTTATCGACAAAACAAATTAACACTGGGCATTTGTGAATTGAGAAATATGGTTAGTGTCGCTTATCTGATGATCAAACAATCTCAAGATTTAAAACAAAACATAGGAGTATTTTATAATCAAGACTACGTTGGATAATTTTTACGAAAAACATAAAACTTACATTGATCGCTTTATTGTCCAAGCCCTTAAGGAGGATATTGAAGGAGGGGATCACAGCAGTAATGCATGTTTTAATGAAGAAATTGAAAAAGAGGCAGTACTAAAGGTAAAAGACGACTGTGTGATTGCAGGCATAACTTTGGGGGAAAAGATTTTCCACAATTATGACAAAACTTTGTTTATTGAAACAATGATCAATGATGGAAAACGTCTTGAATCGGGATCCATAGCTTTCAAAGTAAGAGGCAAAGCTAAATCTGTTCTTGCCACAGAGAGACTGGTATTGAACTGTATGCAGAGGATGAGTGGAATTGCAACCTTTACAAGGCAACTGAGTGAAAAAATCAAACACACCTCTTGTAAAATTCTCGACACTCGAAAGACCACTCCAGGTTTCCGTTATCCTGAAAAGTGGGCGGTTGCCATCGGAGGAGGTTGTAATCATCGTATGGGATTATTTGATGCCATTATGATCAAGGACAACCATGTGGATTTCTGTGGAGGCATGAAAAAAGCCTTGGTAAAAACCAAAACTTATTTGGAGCAAAATGATTTGGATATCCCTGTGATAGTTGAAGTTAGAAATAAAGAGGAAATTGATCAGGTAATGCTTTTTCCTTGGGTGAAAAGAATTCTATTGGACAATATGTCTCCCAGGTTGCTCCTAGAAAATATCGAAAGAATCAACGGTAAATTTGAAACCGAAGCTTCGGGAAATATAAAAGAGCAGGATTTGGTATCCTATGCAGAAACAGGAGTAGATTACATCTCTATGGGAGCACTTACATATGCTTCAAAAGCTGTGGATTTGAGTTTGAAAGCGGTATAAAGTTTCCCTCTATATTTCCTATATTTGTAGAATTCCAAGCTATGAAATACAAAAGAATTCTTCTGAAATTAAGCGGCGAAGCACTTATGGGGCATCAGAATCACGGTATTGATCCCGTTCGGCTTAATGATTATGCCGCTGAGATCAAAGAAATACAAAAAACAGGAACCGAGATCGCTATTGTAATTGGTGGGGGGAATATTTTTAGAGGAGTTTCGGGAGCTAGTAAAGGTATGGATCGTGTTCAGGCAGATTACATGGGAATGCTCGCCACAGTCATTAATGGCTTAGCATTACAATCAGCATTGGAAAATCACAATGTCCCTACCAGATTACAAACCGCCATTAAAATTGAAGCCATCGCAGAACCTTTTATCAAAAGAAAAGCAACACGCCACCTCGAAAAAGGCAGGGTGGTGATTTTTGGATCGGGAACAGGAAATCCCTATTTCACTACCGATTCAGCCGCTGTTCTCAGGGCAATAGAAATTAATGCAGATGTAATTCTAAAGGGTACTCGTGTAGACGGTATCTACAATGAAGACCCTGAGAAAAATAAAGCAGCGGTCAAATTCGATAATCTTTCCTTTGATGATGTTCTAAAAAAGGGTTTAAAGATAATGGACACTACTGCTTTTACTTTGAGTCAAGAAAACAAATTACCCATTATTGTTTTTGATATGAATACCAAAGGGAACCTTAGCCGTATTATCAAAGGCGAAAAAATCGGAACCAGAGTTGATCTCTAAATTCTCCTACAATGAATGAAGAAATAATTATCATTACGGAAACTGCCAAGGAAAGCATGGAAATGTCTATCCAACATTTGGAAAAAGAATTGCTTAACATCAGAGCAGGTAAAGCAAATCCCATCATGTTGAATAGTGTTGTCGTGGAATACTATGGTACTCCCACCCCTTTGAGTCAAGTTGCCAATATTAATACCCCAGACGGAAGAACCCTAAGTATTCAGCCTTGGGAAAAATCTTTGTTGCCCGAAATCGAGAAAGGCATCCTGCAAGCCAATCTTGGATTCAACCCCATGAATAACGGAGAGTCTCTGATCATCAACATTCCTCCATTGACTGAAGAACGAAGAAAAGATCTAGTGAAATTGGCAAAAGCTGAGGCAGAAAATGCCAAAGTGGGAATCCGAAACGCTCGAAAAGATGCCAACAATGAGGTTAAAAAAACTGACTCCTCTGAAGACTTGCAAAAAAATGCTGAAATAGATATCCAAGAGCTTACCGATCAGTTCATCAAAAAGGTGGATGATATTTTTAATACCAAAGAAAAAGAAATATTAACGGTATAGTTACATATTATAGTGGTGCCTGTTGAAAATGAAGCGTAGACAAAACTTTTGGGGCACTGTTGCAAATCTAATCCTAAGAAATCGTTTTTTGATTATAGTAGGTGTGATAATGATCACCCTATTTTTTTCTTCCCAGTGGCAACACATGAGGTTTACGTTTACAGAAGCCAACCTTTTACCCAACAATCATCCCGAAAACAAACAATATAACGAGTTTGTTAAAACTTTCGGAGAGGAAGGCAATCTCATGGTCATCGCTGTCAAAAATGATCGTTTATTTGAACAAAAAACATTTGATAGATGGATTGCCCTCAATAAGAAAATCGAAGGCTTCAGTGAAGTAGATTTTACTTTATCCACCAACAATGTTCAGGAATTGGTAAAGGATGAAAAACAAAAAAAGTTTGTCTTAAAACCTGTTTTTGACATATCGAATTACGATGCCTCGGATATTAAAAAGTTCAAACAAAAACTTCTTCTAGAGCTTCCATTCTACAGCAACATACTTTATGACAAGCAAGGTAAAACCATCAGATCAGCCATTTACCTTGACAAAAAAATCATCAATACGGTTCAGCGAAAAGATTTTATTTTTGAAACTTTTCTTCCTCTGATTGTCGATTTTGAAGAGGAGACTGGTTTTGATGTGAAAATCTCGGGCATGCCCTACATCAGAACATTAAATGCTCAAAATATTGTAGATGAAATTGGGATTTTTGTCTTGTCAGCAATGTTGTTGACCAGCCTGATATTTTTTCTATTCTTCAAATCCTTTCGGGCTACTTTCATCTCAATGTTTGTAGTCATCATTGGAGTGATGTGGGCTTTTGGAATCTTGGGTTGGTTACGCTATGAAATCACCATTTTAACGGCTCTCATACCGCCATTGATAATTGTTATTGGAGTACCCAACTGTATTTTTCTGATCAATAAATACCAACAAGAAGTTGCCAAACATGGCAACAAAGTAAAGTCCTTGCAGAGAGTCATCATGAAAATTGGTAACGCCACCCTGATGACCAACCTTACTACTGCCTCGGGTTTTGCTACTTTTATCTTAACAGACAGTAAAGTCTTGAAAGAGTTTGGAATAGTAGCCTCTATCAATATTATTGCCATTTTTTTACTCTCTCTTTTGATCATACCCATCGCCTACAGTTTCATGGTAAGCCCGAGTAAAAAGCATTTGAAACACCTCAAAAGTAGTTACCTGAAAAAGTTCGTTCAGTGGATGGAGAATAAAGTAAGGCACAAAAGAATCAATGTGTTCATCATCTCCATCATCAGCTTGATGTTTGGTATCATTGGTATTTATCAAATCAATATTTCGGGGAGTATTATTGAGGACATGCCAAAGAAATCGGAGTTTTTCAAAGATATTTTGTTTTACGATGCTGAATTCAATGGTATTGTTCCTATCGAAATCATCGTGAACACTCAAAGAAAAGGAGGTGCAGTCCGCTTGTCAACTCTTAAAAGAATCGATAAATTAGAGAAAATCATATCTGAAATTCCTGAACTTTCTAGTCCCCTTTCATCCGTTGGTGGAGTGAAATTCATCAAGCAAGCCTATTACAACGGTAATCCAAACTATTTCAAACTACCCACATCACAAGAAAATTCCTTTATTGCTCGATATCTAAAGAACGTCGAAGACTCTAAAAGTTTGATGCGCAATTTTATTGACAGTACCGAACAATTCAATAGGGTCACCACCTTCATGAAGGACATTCCTACAGAACGAATCGAAGCAATTGAAGAAGAGTTGATTAAAGAGATCGATAAAATATTTCCACCCGATCGCTACAAAGTCAAATTGACTGGTAAATCTTTATTGTATCTTAAGGGAACCCACTATCTCATTCGAAATTTAATCATTTCTCTTTCATTGGCAATTTTACTCATAGCGCTATTTATGGCGTACATGTTCCGATCGATCAAAATGATCATCATCTCACTCATTCCCAACTTATTGCCCTTGATTATTACAGCTGGAGTGATGGGCTTTTGGGGCATTCCTCTAAAACCGTCAACCATTTTGGTTTTTAGTATTGCCTTTGGAATTTCTGTGGATGATACCATTCATTTTCTTGCCAAATACCGACAAGAATTGATCGCGAATAAATGGAAGATAAAAACTGCTGTGTATAATGCATTGCGAGAAACAGCAGTCAGTATGTTCTACACCTCCATAGTCTTATTCTTTGGATTTGCAGTTTTTATGAGTTCCAATTTTGGTGGAACTGTAGCTCTAGGTGGACTGGTATCAGTCACCCTTCTTTTTGCCATGCTGGCCAATTTGATTCTACTTCCTTCTCTTTTAATCTCATTGGAAGATACTGTTAGCAATGAGCAAGTACTCAAAGAACCTAAAATCAATATTATCTCCAAAGAGGACAATAAAAAAATCTAAACCTATTTTGAAATAAGCCTATATTTGCGCTGAAAATAAATGGCCATGAAAAACCTTAGATTAGCGGAATTACTCCAACAACCGCAAATAAAGAACATCGTGACAGTCCGAGGTTGGGTAAGAACCTTTCGAGCCAACCGATTCATCGCACTCAATGATGGCTCTACAATTGAAAACCTCCAATGTGTTGTAGATTTTGAAAATACCGATGAAAGTATTCTTAAAAAAATAAATACAGGAGCTGCCGTGGAAATTTCAGGTCAATTGGTCGAAAGCATGGGCAAAGGGCAATCCATAGAATTGTCAGTCAAAACCATAAAAATTATTGGTGAAGCCGATCCTGATCACTATCCTATTCAACCCAAAAAACACAGTTTTGAATTCTTGAGGGAAAAAGCCCACCTAAGAATAAGAACGGCTACTTTCAGTGCGGTTATGCGAATTCGATCTGTACTCTCGTTTGCCATTCACAAGTTTTTTCAGGATAAAGGCTTCTGCTATGTTCATACTCCCATAATCACGGGAAGTGATGCTGAAGGAGCAGGTGAAATGTTTCGCGTATCTGTTTTGGATCCCAAAAATCCCCCTTTGGACAATGAAGGAGAAATTGATTTCAATAAAGATTTTTTTGGAAAGGAAACCAACCTCACCGTCTCTGGGCAATTAGAAGCCGAGACCTACGCCCAAGGGTTGGGAAATGTTTACACCTTTGGTCCAACATTTAGGGCAGAAAATTCCAATACCTCCCGACATTTGGCTGAGTTTTGGATGATTGAACCTGAAATGGCTTTTTATGAACTAGAAGATAATATGGATCTTGCGGAAGAATTCATCAAATATACCCTAAAATATATTTTAGATCATTGCAAAAAAGATTTGACTTTTCTGGATCAACGATTGGCCAATGAAGAAAAAACCAAGCCACAGAATCAAAGAAGTCCTATGGGTCTGGAGGAAAAAATCAAGTTTGTGGTGGAAAACGAGTTTAAAAGAGTGTCCTACACCGAGGCCATTGATATTCTAAAAAACTCTAAACCCAATAAAAAGAAAAAATTTGATTATTTGGTTGATGAATGGGGAACTGACTTGCAAAGTGAGCATGAGCGTTATCTGGTCGAAAAACACTTCAATGCACCTGTAATACTGTTTGATTATCCCGCCAAAATCAAAGCCTTTTATATGAGGATGAACGAAGACCAAAAAACAGTCCGAGCCATGGACATACTCTTTCCAGGAATCGGGGAGATTGTTGGTGGGTCGCAAAGGGAAGAACGTATTGAGGTTCTGGAACAAAGGATTAAAGAATTGGGTATTGACGCCGAAGAGCTGTGGTGGTACCTTGATTTAAGGCGTTATGGCAGCACTCCTCACAGTGGATTTGGCCTTGGATTTGAGCGTTTGGTTCTCTTTGCTACTGGAATGTCCAACATCAGAGATGTTATTCCTTTTCCACGTACACCACAAAACGCTTCATTTTAATTCTTAATGCTCCCTTGACTTTTTTTATCTTTATGAAAGCTATTTCATAGAATGTTAAAACAACAGCTCCAAATAAAGCTCTCTCAAAAACTGTCTCCACAACAGATTCAGTTGATGAAACTCATCCAATTGTCAACGTTGGATCTGGAGCAACGCATTCAATCCGAAATTGGAGAAAATCCAGCCCTCGAAAAAGGAAAGGAGATCGATGAAAATGAATTCCAAGAATCCGATCCCTATGATGACTATCAGAACGATCAGAAGATAGATACTGAGGACATTGATATTGATGCATATTTGAGTGATGATGAAATACCGAATTACAGGATAAAATCCAACAATCAGTCTTCGGACGATGAAGACAGTGACATACCCTTTTCTGGTGGCACCAGTTTTCATGAATATTTAGAAAATCAATTACAAAATTTGATACTGACCGATCAGGAAAGACCTATCGCTGAATTCTTGATTGGAAGCATTGATAACAGTGGTTATCTCAGAAGGTTAGAGGAAGACATAATCGATGATTTGGCATTTACCCAAAACATTGTGATCAATAGGCAGGATCTGAAAAGAATCATCAAAAAAATACAGTCCATGGATCCCCCAGGTGTGGGAGCCAGAACGCTTCAAGAGTGTCTTTCTATCCAATTGTCCAGAAAGGAGAAGAACCGACCAGAGGTAGCATTGACACGAAACATAATAGACAATGCTTTTGATGAGTTCTCCCGAAAACACTATCAAAAACTACAAGACCGATTCCACATAACAGAGGAAGAACTACGTATTGTTTTTGACGAAATTGCAAAGCTCAACCCCAAACCGGGTGGTGCTCTGTCAGAGACCAATCAAAATAATCACATTGTCCCAGATTTCATTTTAACCATAGAAAATGGATCCTTGAAAGTGATCTTGAACAGAAGAAATGCACCAGAACTAAGAATCTCTAATAATTACAAAGAAATGTTGTCTGGTTATGCTGAGGCTCCCAATAAAAATAAATCACAACAAGAGGCGGTTCAATTCATCAAACAAAAATTGGATGCAGCCAAATGGTTTATTGATGCCATAGAACAAAGATACCAGACCTTATTTCTAACCATCAATGCCATCGTCGATTATCAAAGCGCCTATTTCCTCTCTGGAGATGAGCAAAAGTTGAAACCCATGATATTAAAGGATATTGCCGATAAAATAGACATGGACATTTCAACCGTCTCGAGGGTTGCCAACAGTAAATACATTGATACACCCTATGGTATAAAGCTTTTAAAAAGTCTATTTTCTGAAGGAATGAAAAACGAAGAGGGGGAGGACGTATCTACCATTGAAATAAAAAATATTTTGGGAGATCTTATCTCTAAAGAAGATAAAAAGAATCCACTTGCCGATCAGGCACTTTCAGTTTTACTCAAAGAAAAAGGGTATAAAGTAGCCCGAAGAACCGTAGCCAAATACCGGGAACAATTGGACATTCCCGTTGCAAGACTAAGGAAGTCTATCTGATCAAAAAATATAAAAAACTAAGCCTAGTTTCAGAATTTGTATGTTGGGATCAGCTCCTTCAGGAGTTTGTGCCTCCTCAACATAAATAGGGCTTAAATCATACTCTAAGGCTATGTTCCATGTATTAAAACCCATTGATAAAAATACCGCAGTATTATTTTTCCTGATAAATTCATTCTTGGAAGAACTCCCATAAAAGGGATTGAATTTTGCTGCAAAATTCAATTTGTATTTCAAGCCTCCGTAAATTCTCCAAAAATCTGTTCGCTCCGCTGTGGATGTACGAAATCGAAAAGACAAAGGTATTACGAGTGAGGAGAAAGTTTGAAGATTTTTTTGATTCTCGTCTACCTCAAAAATAAATTTTCCATCCAATTTCTCTACATTGAGATTGGAAATAAGCCTGTTAAAGCCATATCCTAACCCCAAACCCATTGCCCATGTTCCCTGAGAATTGAGGGGCATATCACGAACGAAACCTATTTGAAAATTATTAGAAAATCCATTTTGTTTAAATCCTTCTAGGCTTTCTTGTTGAAGCAATAGGGAAAAACTAAGGTAAAATTGATCCTCGCGGTATTTAGTAGTCTGTATATTTGTCTGAGAAACTACTTTACCAGTCAGCAAGATACCAAAGACGAAGAATATAAATCGAACTCTCATTTTTGTATGGTCATTAATACAAAATTAGTGTACTATGACTATTGAGTAAAAAAAAAGTGCCTCAAGGGCACTTTTTTGATTCAAATAAAAACTTTAATCAATATTTTGAGCATAATCACCTATACGGGTAGTGTAATTGATTTTCAACGCATTAACCTTTCTAAGCTCTTGTTTAATATCGGTAATCAAACCCATTTTGGTGTCACCATCTACTTTCAAAGCCGTGGTCAATACATTTTGCAGCTCTTGGCGTTTGGAAGCTCGCTCTGCCAAAACAAAGGCAGCTACCTCAGAAACGGTAGCAAACTTATCGTTTAACTGAATACGGGCTTGCGTACCGTATTTATCAGAATATCGACTTGAAGGCTCACCAGCATAGATGTACATCACACGATCTTTCTTGTCCAATTTCTGGATTTGATCTGCAGCGGGTAGTTGATTTTTAACCATCAGGGTGCTGTCTCTCATTACAGTAGCCACCATAAAAAAGAACAACAACATGAATACAATATCAGGCAAAGACGCCGTAGAAATCGCGGGCAAATCTCCTCCTTTTTTCTTTTTAAATTTTGACATTATTGTTTTTTTAATTGGTTTTACTCGGTTCTGCTTCAGAAAGTTTCTGTGGGAACATCAACTTTATCTCAGCCAATTTTGGCTTGAGTCTTTCTTTCTCGTCGGGAGAGGTTCTTGGGTCAGAGTACTTTTTGTTGGCCGCAACAAAACTCATTGCCTCATTGGGAAAAAGTCTCATGAACTCACGATCTCTAAGATCGTTGTAGGCAGCTACCAATTCATTTTGTACAGCGATGTAAACCTTGTAGGCAGTCTCTCTGTCATTTTTTAATGAAATGATCGCTTTATCGGGATTATCAGAAGATTTAGGATCGCGTGCTCCTTGGCAGTAATCACAAGCCTCTTCTCCTTCTCCACCTCCATTGTCTAAAAACTCAACTGCTAAGGATCGTAGATCAGAAATATCTGTCAACTCTTCTTCCACCAACAATTGGTTATTTTTATTCACCACCACCGTGAAGATATTTTTTTGTTTGATAACAATATCTTCCTCTTGTTCTTCCATTGGAGGCAACTTACGGTTGATTCCGCTGTCAGTTTCGATGGTTGTAGTGACCAAAAAGAATATCAATAATAGAAAAGCGATATCTGCCATTGAACCTGCATTAACTTCTGGTGCTGATCTTTTGGGCATGGCTTTTTATCTTTTAAAGATTTTACTCGCACCGGATAACACCATTAGGCCAATGGCTATCACTGAAAGTATGTAAAATGTTCTGATTCCAGTACCAACCCATCTTGAACCACTGGCGGAGAGCATCTCACCATCTTTCAGGGGAGTTTCAACACCATCAGATAGCAGGTACGAAATGAGAATTACTAACACGAACAGTCCGATAGAAATTCCAGCCTTTTTCAATTTGGCAAAGTCAGAAAACAATCCTCTAAGTGAAAAAAGGAGTGTTACTGCTATGGTAATAATCAATACAATTCTCGCCAATTCGACCAATGGAGAAACGGCTCCAAAATCACCCATGGTAGCAGCCATCTTGATATCATCGTCTCCCGTGCCAATAATCCTAAGGAGGAAAAAGGCCGCAAGAACACCGATAATGGCGCTTACAATTTTAATTATGTTTTGAATTTTCATGTTCCGTATTATTTTTTCTGAGCAACCAAAATGTCGATCAAATTGATAGAGGCGTCTTCCATGTCGTTTACAATACTATCAATCTTTGCGATGATATAATTGTAAAATACTTGAAGAATAATAGCTACAATCAAACCAAATACGGTTGTCAATAGGGCTACTTTAATTCCCCCGGCAACAAGCGAAGGCTGCATGTCTCCAGCCGCTTCGATTTTATCAAAAGCCTGAATCATCCCAATTACTGTACCCATGAAACCAAGCATTGGTGCCAATGCTATAAATAATGATATCCATGAAACATTTTTTTCCAATTGCCCCATTTGAACTCCACCGTAAGCCACAACGGCTTTTTCGGCACTTTCTACGCCTTCGTCAACACGATCTAAACCTTGGTAGAAGATAGAAGCAACAGGACCTTTGGTATTTCTACAAAGCTCCTTGGCTGCATCAACACCACCAGAAGACAATGCCTCTTCAACACCAGCAGTCAGTTTTTGAGAGTTGGTAGTTGCAAGGTTGAGGTAAATAATACGCTCAATGGCAATGGCAAGACCCAAAATCAAACATATAAGAACGATTCCCATAAATCCGGGGCCTCCTTCAATAAATCTTTTCTTGAGTTCTTGAGTAAAAGAAGCTTCGACAGGAGCTGCTGCTTCTTCCACTACAGGAGCCTCTTCAACAGCGGGGGACTCTTCCATTGCAGAATTTTCCTCCATTGTTTCTTCTGCGACGGCTTCCTCTTGTTGCTCTGTTTCTTGAAAGGTTGGATTTGAAATTGTTGTAGCGTAAGACAGTGTTTGGGTCATAATCATCCCAACAAGGCTTAGGGCAAAAAATAATTTTTTCATTTTGATCAAAGTTTTGTTCTATTCTATAATTTTTTAAAGATAAAAAAAAATACATACTAATGCATTTTTTTTGCAGAGAGGAAGGGATTCGAACCCTCGATTCCGCGATAACGGAATACACACTTTCCAGGCGTGCGCCTTCGACCACTCGGCCACCTCTCTAATTCATATTAAAACCTTTCCAATTAACAAAAAATATTTTTTCTATAAAATTTTTAATCCAATAAAGATTCTCTCTAACATATTGTCTATCAGTAAGATGAAAAATGAGTTCAAAATTTAAATACAGAAAGTGCATTTTTGGTAGTAATTGCAGCAAGCTCAGACTCACTTATTTGATAAATGGTTGCCAATTTTTCTAAAATAAATATTAAATATTCACTTTGATTGCGTTTTCCTCTGAATGGAGTTGGTGCCAAATAGGGAGCATCGGTTTCTAAAACAATATTTTTAGGTTCAATCTCCCTCAAAAACTGATCAATCTTGCCATTCTTGAAAGTTACCACTCCTCCGATACCTAGTTTTAAATTTAAACCAATGGCTTGCTCTGCCTGTTTTTGAGTTCCTGTAAAACAGTGAAATATTCCCGTTAGATTTTCCCCCCTGTGACCCTCCAAAACCTCAAAAACCTCATCAAAAGCATTGCGACAATGAATCACAATGGGTAATTTTTTTTCCTTTGCCCAGCCAATTTGCATATCAAAAGCCTCTTGTTGCTGTTTTAAAAAAGTTTGATCCCAATAAAGATCAATCCCAATTTCACCCACGGCTGCAAAATTGTGAAGGGTCAAATTTGATTTTACATGATTGAGCTCCTCCTCATATCCTTCATTTACGTGGGTAGGATGAAGTCCCATCATCAAACGAATTTGGTTGGGGTATTTTTTTTCCAAATCATACATTTTGGAAGTATAGGAACTGTCAATGGATGGGAGGTAAAAACGGTCAATACCCTTTGCTATTGCATTTTGAATCACTTCGTCTCTGTCATCGTCAAACGCATCGACATAAAGATGAGTATGGGTATCTATCAGTTTCATTGACCGCTAAAATAAGATTTCGTTTTTTACCTTTGTGAAAATTTTACAATTTGTTAAAAAAAGCTTCCACTAGAAAAGTGAAATTAAGGCTTACCAAAACCCGACACCTAATTTGTCGGGCGAGAATCAATGGTTTAAAGGCTGTTTTACTGATTGATACTGGGGCCTCCAGCAGTTGTGTGGCACTTTCCAAAAAAAATCATTTTAAAATCAAAGAGAAAGGAGATCATTTTAAAGCATCGGGAGCTGGTAAAGACAAGGTCAAAGCTGTATTGGGTCATGGATGCGATCTTACATTGGGGAGGCATTCGACTGGAAAACAAGCCTTTGTACTTTTGGACATGCAACACATCAACACAACACTGGTGAAAGAAAGTACCCAACCGATAGACGGAATACTGGGTGCCGATTTTCTTCGAAAAAATGGAGCATTAATTGATTACAAAACCAAGACCCTAAGCCTAGAGCTCCAATGATTTTCCAACATTATTGTCCATCAAAATCTCTTCGGGACTTTCTAACGCTTCCTTGACTGCCACCAAAAAGCCTACTGACTCCTTACCGTCAATGATGCGGTGATCGTAAGACAATGCCAAGTACATCATGGGGCGGATCTCAACTTTACCATCGATAGCAACTGGTCTTTCAATAATATTGTGCATTCCCAAAATACCGGATTGTGGGGGATTAATGATCGGGGTAGAAAGCATCGATCCAAAAACCCCTCCATTGGAGATGGTAAAAGTTCCTCCAGTCATATCATCAACAGTAATCTGACCTTCTCTCGCTCGTATGGCCAATCGTTTGATCTCTTGTTCAATTTCTCTGAACGATAATTTTTCAGCATTTCTAACTACAGGAACCATCAATCCTTTTGGACCAGACACAGCGACACTAATGTCACAATAATCATAGGCAATTTTGAAATCACCGTCAATCATGGAATTCACATCTGGATACATTTGTAAAGCCCTGACTACTGCCTTAGTGAAAAAACTCATGAATCCAAGTCCTACACCGTGTTTTTCGGAAAATTTCTCTTTGTATTTTTTTCTCAATGCAAAAATAGGAGCCATATCCGCTTCGTTAAAAGTGGTCAGCATGGCCGTTTCATTTTTAACGGCCACGAGTCGCTCCGCAACTTTTCTACGCAACATGGAGAGTTTCTTCCTTTCTTCGCCTCGGTTGCTTCCCTGTGGCGCAGTGCCCATTGAAGGGACGGCTTTAACAGCGTCTTCTTTAGTAATCCTTCCGTTTCGTCCAGTACCCACCACTGCGTCTAAATCCATTCCTTTTTCGGTAATGATTTTTTTGGCGGCGGGAGAGGCGGAACCTGAGGCATAATTTTCTTGAGCCACCGATGGAGTAGTAACAACGGCGGTCGCCTCAGAATCCTGAGTAGTTTTGGGAGTGGAAGACGAACTCTGTCCTTCTAGCGGTGCTCCTTCGGTATCGATCAAACATACCACTTGTCCAACCTCTACGGCATCTCCTTCCTCCGCTTTCAGTGTAATGGTGCCACTCACTTCGGCAGGTAATTCCAAAGTAGCTTTATCAGAATCTACCTCCGCTATGGCTTGATCTTTTTCAACATAGTCTCCATCTGTTACCAACCATTGGGCAATCTCTACTTCTGTTATTGACTCTCCCGGTGAAGGGACTTTCATTTCTAAAATCATAGTTTATGACAATTAACTTTTTTTCCTTACAAAATTATCCAACTTGGGGTCAAACACATAATCAACCACCTGTAGGTGTCTGTTTCTGAATCTGGCGGCACTTCCTGCTGCAGGGGATCCGTAATACCTTCGGGTGGCGGGGCGCATTGAACTGGCCTCGGGCAAATGAAGTAGCAGATAACCCCAAGCCCCCATATTTCTGGGTTCTTCCTGAGCCCAAACCACTTCTTTTACCTTTTGATATTTTTTGAGCTGCGCCTGAATTTCCTCGTAGGGCAAGGGAAATAATTGTTCCAATCGAACTATGGCTACATCCATTCGGTCTTTCTCCTCTCTTGCATCGAGCAAATCATAGTAAAACTTACCCGAACAGAAAACCAAGACTTTAGCCTGATCAGCCGAAACAACATCATCGGGAATCAAACTTTGAAAACTCCCTTGACAAAGATCTTGAACTTTTGATACAGCCTTGGGATGACGTAACAAACTCTTGGGAGTAAAAACAATAAGGGGTTTCCTAAAGTTGCCTTTCATTTGTCTTCTCAAAAGGTGGAAGAAATTCGCAGGGGTGGTACAGTTGGTCACAAACATATTGTCCTTAGCACAAAGCTGAAGATAACGCTCCATCCGTCCTGAGGAATGTTCAGCACCTTGCCCTTCATAACCGTGCGGCAATAGCAAAACGATTCCATTTTGAGTTTTCCATTTATCTTCAGCAGCAGAAATATACTGGTCAATCATGATTTGAGCACCATTAGAGAAATCTCCAAATTGGGCTTCCCAAATGGTCAAGGTGTTTGGACTGGCCATAGCAAAACCATAGTCAAAACCTAAAACACCATATTCCGACAGGAAAGAATTAAAAACACTGAATTTCCCTTGATCTAATGGGTTGATATGGTTGAGCAGTATTACTTCTTCTTCAGAAGACTCAGCCTTGAGTACAGCATGTCGATGCGAAAAGGTACCTCTTTCTACGTCTTGACCAGAAAGCCTGACATCGAAACCTTCCTTGAGTAGGGTTCCATAGGCCAGGAGTTCTCCCATGGCCCAGTCCAGCTTATCGGTTTCAAAAAACATTTTGTTGCGGTCACCGATCAAACGTTCAATTTTTCTCAAGAATTTTTTGTCGGGGGGGACATTGGATATGGTTTTGGCTACCACAGACAAAGCGTCAGGATCAACCGCAGTGTCCACCGCTGGATGCATTCCATTTTCGTCCACTTGCTGAAAGCCTTGCCATTCATCTTCCATGAAAGGGATGACCACAGTTGTTTCTTCTGTTCTTGAAACTTGAAGATTTTGTTCTAATTTAGATTTGTAGGCTTCCTCTTCTTTTTTGACGTAGTTGGCGTCGATAATTCCCTCCGCAATGAGCTTTTGGGCATAAATATCTCTGGGGTTTTTGTGAGATGCAATGGCTTTGTAGAGTTTGGGTTGGGTAAATCTAGGTTCATCCCCCTCGTTATGTCCGTACTTTCTGTAACCCAAAAGATCAATAAAAACATCGGCGTTGAAATGCATTCTAAAATCCAATGCGAACAAAACCGAATGCACCACTGCTTCGACATCATCGGCATTGACGTGCATTACTGGAGACAAGGTTACTTTCCCGACATCAGTACAATAGGTACTGGATCGGGCATCCAAATAATTGGTGGTAAATCCAATTTGATTGTTGACCACAATGTGAATGGTTCCTCCAGTTGAATAGCCTTTTAAACGGGCCATTTGAACAATTTCATAGGCAATACCCTGACCTGCAATGGCCGCATCTCCATGTACTACTATGGGTAAAACTTTTGACGGATCACCATTGAATTTGTTTTCCATCTTGGCACGGGTAATCCCCTCTACAACTGCTCCTACTGTTTCCAAATGCGAAGGGTTGGGAGCCAAATTGATGTTGATTTTTTTACCATTATTGTTACGATCAATTTTTGTTGTCCATCCCATATGGTATTTAACGTCACCGTCAAAAACCATTTCATCATAGTCCTTTCCATCAAATTCACTAAAAATATCTTTGGGTGATTTTCCAAAAATATTGGTCAATGTATTCAGCCTTCCACGGTGCGCCATTCCCATAACAAATTCTTCCACCCCTTTTTCATCGGCAGCTAAAATCAAAGCGTCCAGGGCAGGAATCAGTGATTCTCCTCCTTCGAGAGAAAATCGTTTTTGCCCCACATATTTGGTGTGTAAAAAACTTTCAAAGCTTACCGCCTGATTGAGTTTGTTAAGAATTTCTTTTTTTTGCTCAGGACTGAAATTAGGATGATTTTCGTTTTGATGCAATCGGTCCTTGATCCAATCTTTTTTCTCTACATTCCTGACATACATATACTCCACCCCTATTGAGTCACAATAGGTTCTTTGCAAATGTTCAATGATGGTCGTCAATGTACTGGGACCAATACCCATTAAGGATCCTGCATTGAATACTGTTGAGAGGTCGTCATGAGACAAACCAAAGTTTTCCAAGTCAAGATTAGGGCTGTAGGTTCTCCTGTTGCGAACAGGGTTGGTCTTGGTAAACAAATGACCTCTAGTACGGTAACCTTCAATCAGTCTCACCACCTGAAATTCTTTCCTCACCGACTCTGGTACTTCTACTTCTGCAACTTCTGCTGGCCACTCACCTCGCTCAACCCCAAAATCAAAACCCTGAAAGAAAGCCCTCCAACTGGGTTCTACTGCATCTGGATCTTGTAAGTACTGATCATACAACTCGGCAAAGTATGCGGTATGTGCCGAATTTAAGAATGAAAATTTGTCCATTATATATTACTACTAGTCCTTTAAGACAAAATTACAATTTTTGCCCAAAGAGGTTTAATTTTGACCGTAAAACAACACAATTCTTATTAAATTTGTATTGGATCGATGTGGATGACGGAGTTGTTTTTTGCTTAAAGATCAAGGCTGTTTTTACGGTTATCCTTTTCTATATTTAATTTTACAAAATGTTTGCTTTAATAGACTGCAATAACTTTTATGCTTCCTGTGAAAGGGTTTTTCAACCCCAATACGAGGGGAAAGCAGTGGTCATTCTTTCCAACAATGACGGATGTGTCATTGCGCGAAGCAACGAAGCCAAAGCGTTGGGAATTCCCATGGGAGCCCCTGCCTTTAAATTTAGAAACGAATTCAAAAAACACAACATCAAGGTTTTTTCTTCCAACTATCCCCTCTATGGAGACATGAGTAATCGGGTGATGAAAATCTTGGAAACCTACACCCCTGATGTAGAAATATACAGCATTGACGAAGCTTTTTTACAGTTTAAAGGCTTTGACCATTTCGATCTGATCGAAAAGGGTTTAAAAATGCGTAAGCAAGTGCGACAGTGGACAGGGATTCCCGTATCGGTGGGGTTGGCACCTTCCAAAGCATTGGCGAAAATCGCCAATAAAATCGCCAAGAAATTCGATCAAAAAACCCAAGGTGTTTACTGTATCGACAACAACGAAAAACGTTTGAAAGCGCTAAAGTGGACTCCGATCGAAGATGTTTGGGGAGTAGGCAGACAACACGCCAAAAGACTTCAAGCCATGGGCATTGTGACCGCACTGGATTTTGTGAATCTATCCGACGAATGGGTCAAAAAACACATGAGCATATTGGGACTCCGATTGAAAAGAGACCTCGAAGGGGTTCCATCCATTCAATTGGAAGAGATTAGTCCCCCAAAAAAGTCTATTGCTACTACGCGAAGTTTTAAAAATATACTTACTATATTTAATAATCTTGAAGAGCGCATCACGACCTTCACCCTACTGGGAGCGGAGAAACTGAGGAAACAAAAAAGTTGTGCCACCGCCCTCCATGTCTTTGTGAGAAGCAATCCTTTTAATCCTGATGCCGCGCAATACCGAAACGGTTGTACGATGACCCTACCCCACGCTACAGATTCCAATTTTATTTTGAACCGCTATGCGCTGATGGGTTTGAAGAATATCTTCAAACCAGGAGTTGAATACAAAAAAGCAGGGGTAATCTTATTGGGGCTAACTCCTTCTTCCTCAAGGCAAATTACTTTGTTTGAACAGGACACCGCAAAGCATACCGCACTGATGAAAAGCTTGGATAAAATTCATCGTCGTTATGGCCCACACCGTATGAAACTGGCCAATCAAGATTTGAAACAAACATGGAAAATGAAACGGGAGCACCTTTCCAATCGTTTCACAACAGAAATCAATGAAATTATCAGAGTCAAATGAGTAGTACAGAAAATAAAATCATTTTTTTTCAACCGGATCAAGAACAGGGAAAATCTTCTTTTTTGGTTCAAGAGGGCATTTCGGCTGGCTTTCCCTCTCCTGCAGATGATTTCAAGGAGTTGCGCATCAGTATTGATCGTGAAGTGGTCAAAAACGAGGAGGCTACTTTCTACGCTCGGGTATCGGGCGAATCCATGCAGGGTGCAGGTCTGGATGATGGAGATTTGTTGGTCATTGACCGCAGCCTAGAACCTCAAGACAATAAAATAGCGGTGTGCTTTATTGATGGGGAATTTACAGTGAAACGCCTTAAAGTAGAGGAAAACTGTGTTTACCTGATGCCCGAAAACCCCAAATACGAACCTATCAAAGTGACTGAAGACAATCAGTTGATCATCTGGGGTGTGGTGACTTATGTGGTCAAAAAAGTTTAAACTACAATCGCTCAAAAATCCCAGCAATCCCTTGACCTCCTCCAACACAAGCGGTGACCATCCCAAATTTTTGATTGCGACGTTTCATTTCGTTCAGCAGTTGAATGGAAAGTTTGGCACCGGTACAGCCCAGTGGATGCCCCATAGCAATCGCACCTCCGTTGACATTGACAGTATCTGGATCTAAGCCACTTTCTTGAATTACGGCCAAAGCTTGAGCAGCAAAAGCTTCATTGAGTTCTGTTTGCTCGATATCGGATAATTTTAATCCGGCTTGTTGCAGGGCTTTGGGTATGGCTTCGCACGGGCCAATACCCATGTAAAGCGGGTCAACTCCTCCGACGGAGCAGGCTGCTAAACGCGCTTGAGGCTCCAAGCCCAGTTCTTTTAATTTTTCTTCACTCATTACCAAGGTAAAGGCAGCGCCATCGGAAGTTTGTGAAGCATTTCCAGCGGTGATGATTCCTCCTTTTTTGAAAACAGCTCTCAATTTGGCCAATCCCTCAATGGTGGTATCCCTTCTGACTCCCTCGTCCACCGAAACGGTGTGGGAGCTGCTTACTTTTTTTCCGTCTTTTACAAAAACATCTTCAACAGTAATGGGAACAATTTCCTCTTCAAAATATCCATTGTCTATGGCATGAGCAGCCTTTTGATGAGAGCTAAAGGAAAAGGCATCGGCTGCTTCGCGGCTGATGTTGAATTTTTCAGCTACCGCCTCGGCAGTGGCTCCCATACTGACATGGTAATTGATGTTTTCCATATTGGCTTTGTAGCTGGGGGACAATTTGTATCCTGTCATGGGGATGAGGCTCATGCTCTCGGTTCCTCCAGCAATGTAAACATGGCCCATACCGGCTTTGATTTTGGCTACTGCCATAGCAATGGCTTCCAGTCCAGAGGCACAATAGCGGTTGATGGTGATTCCGGGTACCTCGATCCCTAGGGCCCTGGCCGAAATAAGCCTTCCAACTTGAAGACCTTGCTCGCCCTCGGGATTGGCACAGCCTACAATGACATCGTCAACAGTGGTGGGATCCAATGCTGGGACTTGACTGACCAAATGTTTTAAAACATCTACAGCCATATCATCGGATCGGTAATTTTTAAAACCTCCTTTTTTGGCCTTTCCTACTGCGGTTCTATAACCTTTTACAATGTATGCATCCATAAATTCTAATTTCTTAAGGGCTTGTTGTTCATTAATAAATATTGAATTCTGTCTAGGGTTTTTTGGTTTCCTAGTAAACTCATAAATCCTTCACGTTCCAGATCGAGTAAGTACTGTTCACTTACTTTTTGTGGACTGGTTAGGTCGCCTCCACAAATGACATAGGCCACTTTGCGAGCAATTTCTTCGTCGTATTCAGACATGTAGGCTCCCAATCTGAATTCATTGATTGCAGAATAGAGGGCTCCCAAACCTGATCTTCCCAACACTTCTATGTCTTCTCTGGGCGAAGGAGGGACGTAGTCCTTGGCCAATTCCAATACTTTGTCTTTGGCCAACCCAATGTTGCGTTGAACATTGAAGGAAATGGTATCCCGATTTTCCAATAAATAGTGTAGGTCAAAAGCTTCGGATGCGGAAGTGGAAACAGCAGCAGTAGCAATGGACTTGAAATGATCAATGAGCATTGGTGTTTTCACATCACCCTCGTAGAATCCGTCTGAAATTCTCAAAGCAAACTCTTTGGTTCCGCCGCCACCGGGGAGTAGACCTACGCCTACTTCAACCAGACCTATGTAGGATTCGGCAGCACAAACGGCAGCATCACTGTGCATGGTGATCTCACAACCTCCACCAAAAACATATCCTTGAGTGGCAGTGACTACTGGAATTTTTGAGGTTCTCATCCGCATGTTTACCGATTGGAAATCAGCAACCATTTGATCCAAAGGGTCAAATTGTTTTTGCATGGCCAACATTCCTATGTTCATTAGGTTGGCTCCAACACTAAATTGTTTTGCATTGTTTCCAATCACCAGTCCGTTCCAACCTTCATTCTCAGCGAGGTCAATGGATTCGGCAAGGGCTTTACCTATGCCTTCACCGATTGCATTGCTTTTACTTTGAAATTCCAAACACAAAACACCATCGCCGATGTCGTGAACTGAACATTCACTGTTCTTGATGACGGGTGTACTTTCCCTAAAGCTTTCCAATATGATGAAAGCGTCAGAGCCAGGAACGATTTTGTATTGCTGGGCTTGAATGTCGAAGTATTTCTTTTGCCCCTTTTCGTACTTATAAAAACAATCGGCTCCGGCTTTTTGCATTTGACTGAGCCAATTGGGGATGTTTTCCCCCGCAGCCTCAATCATCTGAAGCCCAGTTTCGAATCCTACTAAATCCCAGTATTCAAATGGTCCAAAATCCCATACATAACCTGCCCTCATGGCATCATCAACAGGGTAATACTGATCTGATATTTCAGGTACTCTTTGGGCTGCATATGCGAAAATCGCAGCGAAATACTCCTTCAGGAAGAGGCTTTCTTTGTCTTCTTTGGCGATCAAAAACGACATTCGTTTGCCCATATTCTCAATTGCTTTGGCTTCTTTGATAATGGGATTTTTGGGACGAACACTAGGTTGGTACTCCAATGTTTTTAAATCTAAAGCATTGATGATCGTTTTGCCGTTTTTGTCTTTTTGATCTGTTTTGTGATAAAATCCTTTTCCAGTTTTGTTCCCCAAAAAATTATTCTTCAGAAGAAAAGTCATGAATTTTGTTTCTGGGGCTTTTCCTACGGATTCAAAAAAAGAATCATTTTTTACGTTATTAACGACAAACTTGGTGACTTTTTCACCTGTATCCAATCCCACCAAATCCTGTAGCCTGAAGGTTCCCGTATTGGGTCTGCCAATTAAGGAACCGGTCAATGCGTCCACCTCTTCAATGGTAAGATCATATTTTTGTGTTAAATCAAAAACTTTTAAGCCTGACATTACCCCAATTCTGTTGGCTATGAAAGCAGGGGTGTCTTTACACAATACTGTTTGTTTACCCAAGTTGATTTCGCCAAAACGCATGAAGAAATCGACCAATTCTTTCTGAGTCTCGGGAATGGGTATGATTTCAAGTAATCTCAAATATCTTGGTGGGTTGAAAAAGTGGGTCCCACAGAAATGTTTTTTAAACTCATCAGATCTACCCTCTGACAACTGTGAGATTGGGATACTAGAAGTATTGGAGCTCACAATACTCCCAGGCTTTCGGTATTGTTCTACTTTTTCAAAAATCTGTTGTTTGATGTCCAGTCTTTCTACTACTACCTCAATGATCCAATCTGCCTCTTTGATTTTTTCAAAATCATCATCAAAGTTTCCAATCTTTATCCTATTGGCATATTCTTTTTTGTAGAGGGGAGCAGGTTTAGATTTGATGGCTTTTGTCAGTGCGGTTTGGGCCACACTGTTTCTATTTGTTTTGCTGTCTGATGTTCCTTGGGGCAAAATGTCCAGCATCAATACCTCAAGTCCCACATTGGCCAATTGGCATGCTATTCCGGATCCCATGACACCAGAGCCCAAAACAGCAACATTTTTTATTCTGTATTGCATTGTTAGGTTTTTAGCAAATTTATTAAAAAATTATTATGCGTGCATAATAATTTGGGTTTAAAAACAAGTCGGATTTTATCTTTTGTATTTATTTTCATTCAGTATTTGCATTTTGTTTCATTATGAACATCGGGGAAAATTGAAAGTTTAATTTAAATAAAAATTAAAACTGAATCTCATTGAGAAATCATCATTTGCTTAATATCACAAGTAAATTTAAAAATTGAGAAGGTTGCATTTTTTTATACATTTGTCAAAAATATAATTTTATGAGTCATCAGAAAGTATTCGAACAGTTTAAAGAAAGAGCCGAAAACGCGAGTCCTTTGGGAGGCACTCTCAAATTTATGGTCGATGAAAATGCTGTATTCATCGACGGTAATGGAGAACAAAATACTGTTTCTATGGATGACTTAGAAGCCGATTGTACCATAACTGTTTCCACTGAGGTTTTGGAGAAACTCAGAGATGGGGCACTCAACCCTATGATGGCAGTAATGGGTGGGCAGATCAAAATTGATGGTGACATGGGATTGGCGATGAAAGTCCAATCCTTGATGGGATAAAACCCTTGATTCCTCCCCTTTTTTGACCGAATAATTCGCTTTACATTTTTTTATATATTTATCCTTGATATGGGTTTAGAAACCAACAGGGAAAATCAAATTATTAGAGAAGCTGACAAATCTAAATTGCTCTACGCCATCTCTATTGTTGATAGCATCATCAAGTCAAAAGATGCCCACAAAATCAGTGGAGATTTGGAACGGGTTTGGAGAATTTGTGGCTACGGTTCCAAAGAAAAATTTGATAAATTGTTCGAACAATTCAAGGGAATGAGCTTGAGTGAATATTGCAAAAAATCAAACCCCGATTGTAAATGTTGATCACTATCCCTTCGATCATCTTTAGATAAAAGTATTAAAAAATGTTATGCACGCATAATATTTTTTAATAACTTTGCTTCATGATCTATTGATTGTTTTGATGGTCATTTTTAGTCTTAATTTTTAAAATTTATTAATACAATCATGCATTTGATTGGCTAAAAAATCTTTTTATGAAAATATTGGTATGCATTAGTCACGTTCCCGATACCACTTCTAAGATAAACTTTACAGAGAGTGATACTGTCTTTGACACCAATGGAGTTCAATTTGTCATCAATCCCAATGACGAATTCGGACTCACACGTGCCATCTGGTTCCAGCAAAAACAACAAGCAGAGGTAACGGTGATTACCGTTGGAGATGCAAGTTGCGAACCTACCTTGAGAAAGTGTTTGGCCATTGGTGCCAACAAAGCATTTAGGATTGATCTCAATCCAACCGATGGCTTTCAAGTGGCGCAGCAGTTGAGTGTCCATTGCAAAGAAGAAAATTACGATTTGATTATTGCTGGTAGAGAATCAATAGACTACAATGGGGCTATGGTTCCTGGAATGTTATCCGCCATGTTGAATTGTAATTTTGTAACCAATTGTATGTCACTGGAGGTGGAAGGAGAAACCGCCAAAGCTTCCCGAGAAATTGATGGAGGTATTGAAACCATCTCTTGTCAGCTTCCATTGGTTATCGGGGCCCAGAAGGGATTGGTAGAAGAAAAAGATTTGATCATTCCCAATATGAGGGGCATCATGCAGGCACGACAAAAAAGTTTGACGGTACTGCCACCCGTTGATGGTCAGGCAAAGTCTGCCATTACAAAATTTGAAAAGCCTGCCCCAAAAGGAGCTGTAAAACTTGTTGAACCGGATCAAATTGATCAGCTGATCGACTTGCTCCACAAAGAGGCCAAAGTAATCTAGAAATTCAATTATGGGTATATTAATTTACACAGAAACAGAAAACGGAAAATTTAAGAAATCTGCCTATGAGTTGGCCTCCTACGGAAGAGCCATTGCAGATCAACTGGGAGTCGAACTCATCGCTGTAAGTTTTAATCACCGGGACAATAGCTCTTTAGGGACTTATGGAGTGGATCGGGTGATACAGTTCAATGATCCGTCATTAGAAAATTTTACAACCCAGCAGTATGCAGCGAACTTGGCAGCTGTTGCTGAAGCGCACCAAACAAAACTGATTGTCCTCAGCTCGAGTGCCAACGCAAAATACTTGGCGCCACAGTTGGCAGTTTTAACCTCAGCTGGTTATGCATCTAATGTTGTGGGGCTACCCCAAAGCCTGGATCCCCTGACTGTCAAGCGTTCTTGTTTTACCAACAAAGCTTTTAACACTTGTACTCTCGACAACGATATCAATATCATAGGGTTGTCGAACAACTCTTATGGTAGTTTTGAAAACCAAAAGGAAATCGTTGTAGAAGAAAGCACGGCAATCGTCAACAACATTTCATTTGAAGTAGAAAAAGTGGAGAAGGCAAGCGGTACGGTAAGCATCGCCGACGCGGATGTTGTGGTGTCTGGTGGTCGAGGGTTGAAAGGTCCCGAAAATTGGCATCTAATAGAAGGCCTGGCCACAACTTTGGGAGCCGCTACCGCCTGTTCCAAACCTGTATCAGATATGGGATGGCGACCTCACAGTGAACACGTTGGGCAAACTGGAAAGCCAGTTGCCTCGAATTTGTACATAGCCATAGGTGTTTCTGGAGCCATTCAGCACTTGGCAGGGATCAATTCCTCAAAGGTGAAAGTAGTCATCAATAACGATCCAGAAGCTCCTTTTTTTAAGGCTGCTGACTACGGCGTAGTAGGTGATGCCTTTGAAGTTGTTCCAGAATTGATTGAAAAACTCAAAGCTTTCAAAAATTCTTGATAATAATTGAATCTTTAGAGCTAATCTAAGCTTATAGCTAGAGGGTGAGCAAACTGTTAGTACCCGAATTTATTGACCTAAAATTTACTTTAAAGCTTGGTTTTTAGCTTTTAACTCGGCTTTTATTTCTTCAGCTCGCTCTTCAGAAATTCCATAATTTCTCATCACATACATGGCAATTATGGTTCCTGCCATAGGGAAAAAACAGAAGAAAGCATGAAGACCGTCAACAGCAGTTTGTTGGTCAACTGTTGGGAAATCAGGATTGAAGCCTACAAAGCTGATGATCAGCCCACTAAGTGCACCAGCGATAGCATAGCCCACTTTGACCATCCACCAATAAATAGCTCCAAAGATCCCCTCTCTGCGTTTTCCGGTTTCTATTTCATCCAAATCGATAACATCTGCAGTCATTGACATCATAATTGTAAATAGACTTCCTATGCCAAAAGAAAATAAAGGCAACGCATAGATGTACATCCATGGTTTCCCTGGGATAAACAAAAAATACAACATGATGTAGCCCACCAACGATATGGATTGTGAAAACATAAATGCCTTTTTCTTACCCCATTGCTTTGACATCCATGTAACGGTTGGGATTACAATAAATGTGGTTCCCAAAGCCCCCAGGCAGCCAAACATTGAAACCCAAATACCACTGGCATCTGCATCTCCATTGAACAGCTTGTAAACTATCACAAAAAAAGTAAGAGCAGCAACTGTATTAAAAGCGTTAAAGATCAAAAAAGTTGCTCCACATAATTTTCTAAACTCAGAGATTTTAAAGGCTTCGATAAAGCTTTCGTAAATTTTGATTAAACTCCCTCCAATATTGGCAAAATTCAAGGGTTCATAATCTTCCTCTAAGGTAGATTTACCCTTGATGAAAAATGCAGGAACCAAAGCACACAAGGTACAAGGGATAGCGACCCAAATGGCCAATTCTCGAACAGCAATATCGGCCGAAGGAAACCATTCTTGATCGTACATAATGATCCAAAACAGGGGGGCAATGACCCATGCCCATTGACCAATCCATTGCGCAATTGCCATAATATAGGTACGCTCGTGAAAATCATCACTCATTTCATAACCCATGGCAACATAGGGCACACTAAACAAGGTTAAACCTAGGTAGAAGACCAACGACCACAAAAAGAAATACCAAAAGTTGTATTGTAAACTATCTCCTTTGGTGAGCTGCCACATAAAGATGTAGGAAAGCCCCAAAATTAAACTACCGATAAAGACATATTTACGTCTTCGACCCCATTTTGACTTGGTGTTGTCTGAAATAAACCCCATGATAGGATCTGTAATGGCGTCAAAAATTCTTGGGAAAAGAAAGATTAAGGACCACATCCATCCCGAGAATCCCAAATCTTCAATCAGAACCACCATGAAGATTCCCAGAATAGCAGGAAACATTTGGTTGGCAAACATACCAATCCCAAAGGCAATTTTTTGACCCATAGGTACTTTCTTCTCTACACTTCCTTCATAATCGTTCATATCCTTGGTTGGTTTATTTATTGTTGTTTTTGTATTTCAAAATGAGTGAATTGTTTTTTCAAAACATGAAAAGATTCTTTTTTGTTTCTTTCAATGTCCACAATTCCCCAATACTCTTCGTTTGGATTCCCATCATAGGGAACACCAGAACTGTTGGGAGCTTGACCACCAACGTCTTGTTGATCTGGATTTCCCGCTTTCCACCATTCGTCTGAAAAAGAAAAAAGGGCTAAACCGCTGACCAAATGTTGGTTTTGAAAAATGATTTCTACAATTTTTTCATTGGCTTTTGATTGGGCTTTTTGATTTTCCCCCTCGGCAAAACCATCCCGTGATATGCTCATGTAGCTGTCACTTCCAGCTTCAGAAAAATAAAACGGTTTTTCACCAATGGATTCCCATTGTTCAAAAAGTGCACTTGGATTGTCCCAACGATAGATATTGAGCCCCCACAAATCTAGATTGGGACACATGGACAGGGCCAAACTGTCGGGTAGTTCGCCATGGGCTGACGATACCGGATGATTTTTATCAATCATCTGGATGGATTTGGTGGCGGAGTTTAAGGTTTCATACCAATTTTTTATGTCGCCCTCGAACCACTCGGGATGATAGTTGTATTCATTACCCAATTCCCAAAACAAAATGGCATTGTGATCTTTAAACTTTTCGATGTAGTGGATGTAAGAATTGGAATACAAGTCGTAGAAGCCGTCTTGGTTGTATCCTATTCCCATAATGACTTTGATACCTGCTTTATCAATTTTGTCCAAAACAGCAACATCATCAATAGGACTATAAACCCTTATGGTGTTGATTCCTGCTTCGAGCATCAAGGCTAAGTCGGTTTCCAAACTACTGAAGTCCCTATTTCTCTCTCCTTTAGGTACTGGATTGTAGCAGATGCCTTTGATAAAATAGGGAGTTTCATTAACCAAAATTTGTCTGCCCTGGGTGCTGACAATATCCAAAGTGTTATTGCAACTGTTGAGAAGAACGAATATTCCCAACCAAAAGACGGAAAGTAAAAAGTAAAAGTTCTTCATTTTTTTGGAGGAATTAGTACCGAGGAAAGCAATTGATTTTTATTTCCCTCAAAGGTTTTACGAATAGGCGTATTTTCTCTGCCGAAATCGTTCAAAGTTCCGTCATCAAGGAATTCCCATAGTACAAACTTGGCCTTACCCTCTGTAGTAAACATTCCAAAGTGATTTTCGGAGTGGGCAGGGTCATTGGAATTTTTCCACTGCTCATCAAATGCTTCAAAGAAAACACAGGTGGTTTTATTTTTTACTGCCCAATCACTCATCAACTGAAAATACAATGCCTGTTTGTATTCATCAGCAGCTCGAGAACCTTGACTTCCATAAAAACCACTGCTTTGCGAAGCCCAACCCGTTTCTCCAATGTGAATGGGCTTGTTGATTCCCAAACTTTTGGTGTAATTTTTTACACTTTCATATTGAGAAATAGCAAATTTTTGGGCACTAATCATGGCTTTGTAAATAAGTTGTTGATTAGCGGAAGAATTTTCTGAATGGGTTGATGAAATCCAAAATTCAGGATTGTAATGGGTATTGTGAAAGGGATAGGTATGCATTGAAATAAAATCCACGGCATTGACGAGTTTTTCCAGATCAGGATGGTGATAGGAAGGGTCTCCTCCACCCCAAGAGGCGAAGTCATCAGAACTTGTAATCCACAGGTTTTGGGAAAGCTTATTTTCTTCTTTTAGTTTTTGGAGATGGTTTACCCATTTTAAAATTACTTTGGGCTGAACAAAATAGGAAGTCGCCCAGTGTACTCTTGCCTCATTACCTACAGAAATAATTTTGACAATATCAGAATAGTTTTGAGTTAGTGTTACTGCCCTTTGAATCTCAAGTGCATTGGCTTGCTCATCTTCTTGCTCATGGTCGGGCTGGGAAGTCCAAGCGTCTTTACAGTTGATCCATGCTCCCAACATGACATACATCTCAAAATCGGAATTTTGCTGTTTCAAGATTCTTATGGCCTTCAATACGTTTTGAGCGAATTCAAAATGAACATTGTAAGTTCTAATCAGTTTGAAATCTAGTGCCTGTAAAATTTTCAGGTCCTCCATGATTTGCTCTACTGTGGGTTGAATCTCTCTCGTTTTGGCTCGATAGCCACCGTATGAGATGGCTTTGTATTCTGGATTTCCCAAAATATGAGCAGCAAAAGGGAATTGATTTTGGTCTACTTGAGTGCGCTCCTGACAAGACCCCAGAAACAAAATTGCAAACAAAGGCAACAGTTGACTGAAGGTTTTTTTTACAGCAGTTTTCACAAGAATCTTGGTATTTTTCAAGTTGATCTGGCTTAAAAGTTTTCGGGATCAATAAATACAACGATTTTCACAAATTCTCCTGACCTACTGAATAGGGATTGACTTATTTTTGAATCAAGTTGATTTCCTTTTATATGAATAATGCCTTCGTCATTGGTGTAAACTTCGATCACATTTTCATCTGATTTTTGATAGACCACAGGAACTTGACAAACAGTAAAAGCCAATGAGTTTTGAGCCAATTGAATTTTTTTCTTTTTTTGATGTATGTCAACAAATGAAAATAATTGTGTTTCCTCCATGAACTCTTGACTTCTTAACAACACAGGCTCAAAAGACAAGGTTCCTTCTTTGACTTTTACCCCTAACTCTCCGGCCCTGCTGAGCAAATCTTCTTTTACTTGACCCGTCATACCGGGCTGTTGGGCTCCCTTTCCTTTTGGAGTATGTGAGTAGGGATCTGTTGGGAAAGCACCGTAAAGTTCTGGAGATTTGTTAACGCCAATACCTTCATTGATTTGATGATAATGGATTGCCAATCGATCGATCCACTTTTTTTCATCACCCGATTCTATCGCTTTTGTTACGGCTTCAAAATTGGCCAGCAATAGTTTTGACACCATGTGCCAATAAATTGATCCCAATCCTTCGTAACCAAAAAATGTTCCTGACCTTCCAGTAAATGATTTGTGATTGAAAACTGATTCATACAATGAAAATAGATTTTGGGACTCTTTTGATACCAATGACTGATATTCGTCTGGTAGTGATTCTAATGCTTTTTTAAGACCATTGACATTGTTGAAGCTAGCATTAAAATGATATTGACCAAGAATATCCTTTGATAGGATATCTTTATTATTATTTTGAATGAGTTTCTGTAAAAGAATACTCTGATCTACCCTTTCGGATGGAACGATGTTTTTTTGAAGAAACTGAGGTAACTCTTTGTCAGGGTAGAGAATATAACTGTTTTGATCCTTGCGATAGAGTTTACTTTTCCTCAGGCTATCCAGCAATTCTACACTCTCAATGGTTGAGAGAAAACCAGAACTTAGTACCGCAACTTGACCCTCCAACATTTCGGGTAAGTAAGAAATATTAAACCGATCTTTCGCTATGCTAACCAAATTGTAGGAATGATAAAGTTTGTCCTCCCTTCTATTGGAATTAATGGTATGATCCACAAAAGCTTGTGAAATTTTGACAAAGGCGATCAATTCGGCTGAACTTATTTTCACTTTCTCTGAGTCATGACCACGGGCATAAATTGCTTCCCGATAATCGCTTCCTGCTTTTCCTAAATCAGTAAAAATGCTCTTTCGATCTTGGTCATTGATTTTTGAATTCAGTAAAGATTCGTTCTTTTCAAAAGTTTGCAGGGATCGGCTAAAAAATTGATACAGTTCAAAGGAAATTTTAAATTCCTGTGAATCTGCTTGCGAAATAAGTTTTTTGAAAAAAGATAAAAATCTTCTCAAATAGAATAGAGTAACCATGGAGACCCCGTTGCCAACAAGTGCATTGTTGGCGTCGTTCCATTCAGGGCGCTGGGTATTCATCCATATCCCTCCTTCAGGGATAAAGTTGGAAATTTTAGCCAATAGTGTAACTAAAATTTTCTCAATAAAATTGACTCTGTAAATCTCCCCTTTTGCATCTTGGAGCAAAGCCCCGTCTGCACCCATCTCATTTTTTCTCTTTTGAATTTGCTCGTGGGCTTGAACATCAAAATCGATTGTGTTTTTGGAGTCTTTGAGTATTTCCTCAACAGATTTGATTTTGTAAGGTACATTGGCAAAAACGAATAAATCTTGATCGAATATGCCATTGAGTTTGCCTGGAAAATAGTTTTCTGAAAACTCTAAGAACTTAAGAAGATAGATGATCTGGTGATCTCCCCAGTAGCCGATGTAGGACCATGGGTTGTCCGGCTCGATGGTTTCCCAATCGAAACCGTCTTTGGTGAGTCGGTAAGGGTTGTAACCTTCGAAAGTAGAAGCATTCAAAAACTTGTAAATCATGCCCTCGATAAAGTAAGGATAAGAATGTGCAAGTGCCTCCCAGTTTTGGAATATGTCTCTCCAATTCCCTTGATAGTCCAATATTTTGGAACCATCCGCCTCATTTTTGGTATTGATAGAGAACTTGTTCCATGGACGGCTGGGATCTCCATGTCTCCGACTGAACTTCAATGGAAGGTATTCTTTGACCAATCTTATTAAATCGGGGGAGCTGTCTTTTGCCAAAAGATCATATAATGTACTCAGTTGGAATTGATCCTCTAGCTGGTTTAGAGTATTTGATTTCTTGAGAAACAATTCTTTATTGGCAGTTTCCAAATATTGGATAAAATCTGCTTTTTCTATGGTAAAATTGAAGTCAAAAATACCTCCACGCATGATGTTAAAAAGCGTGTTGGAAAAATGTCTGGTGTTTTTTGGGCCATCAGCCGATAATTGCAAACCGTCTGCGGCAGCCACTAAGCGAATCAATTCATCAGACCCAAAATCAATGTCATGATTGAGTTCATTAATGAGGTCTTGATTATTGATTAGGTCTTCTCTGATCTTTACTATTTGGTTGATGTTTTGATTCACATCGGCTACGATGGTCCAATTTTCTGAAGATTTGGGATCCAATTCGAAATCAGTATTTAAAAAATACGCTCCTTTTTCGGCTCTTACATCCCGTTCATTTTCAACAACTTGACCCATTCTAAACTGATCCAATTGGAGCGAAGACAGTAAATGTTTTGGGTTATTAAATCCTAAAGACCAAACGGTATTGGCTTTCAAAGCTTCGCTAGGTTCAGCTCGATCAACAATCAAAGCAGATAATGAGTAAATACCCAAGCCACTGTCTCGATCTAGTTCATTTTTTTTGTAAGCATCAGCCAAATTGCTACTGGTCATTTGAAGTCCTTCTTCAATCCCCCAAGGAAGAATATTTTGAAGGCCGTCAATCAAGCTAATTTTTGTTGAATCCATCGACAGGTTCTTCAATTCAGCTTGTCTGATAAAACCATATCGATCACTTGATTTCCATGAATATGAAAATGTTAAATCCAGATCGTGATTGATCTCTTCAAATATGATTTTGTTCCCTAATGTATTTTTGTAAAGATTTCTAGTGGTTTTGTATCGACCTCTTTGCCTAATGGAAAAGGGCTCCCAAAGAAATGTAGAGTCGTGTTTGGTAACCCAAAAAATGGACTTACTTCCAGTACTTTCCGATGATTGAGTGATTTTATCGTCTGTATAGTAAGGAAATAATGCATTACTACTGTCTTTTCTACCAGCAGTAAGACCGCCAGTACTGGAAATAAAAAGCCAGTGGTTGGAGTTGCTTACCAAACTCATAAAAAAGGGACGCATTGCATCGACGTTGGAGATTTTGTAGAAGTTTTCTCCGTCAATTTGAACTTCGTGCCCACTAACCGGGTTATTTGCATGTAAACTACCGTCTCCTTCTAAGTAAACTTCTTCAAACTCAATCATTCAATTAATATTTTTATGCAAACCGTATCTTTTTCCTAAAAAAAGCAAGAAAATAGCTTTCCAAAAATTAATTTGGTGAAAGGAATTTTTCCTGAATACTGTTTGATTTATCTTATTGGTATACTCTTATGTAATCAATTTCCATAGAGGACTGAGAAAAATTAGGATCGATTGAACCCCCAAAATTTCCGCCCATAGCTATGTTTAGAATGATGAAAAAATTATCATCATAAGGCCAATTAGAACTATTTTTATTTGTTGGACTATAGGTGTAATACAATTTATCATCCACTAAGAATTGTATTTTTTCTTCAGTCCATATTACTTCATAATCATGGAATTGGGTAGAAACATCATCTACACTGACAATCTCAGTGTTAGTGGTATCTCCATGACTCGAAGGTGTATGCAACGAACCATGAATCAAACCAGGTTCTGATCCTTTGTGTTCCATTATGTCAATCTCTCCACACGCAGGCCACCCTACATTTGTATAATCCTTTCCCAACATCCAAATAGCAGGCCACGTACCCCGCCCTTGAGGCAATTTGGCACGAACTTCAATTTTTCCATATTTAAAATCAAATTTATTGAAGGTTGTCATTCGCGTAGAGGTATAATTATACCCATTGTATTTTTCTTTGATAAGAGTAATTTTTAGAATACCGTCTTCAATAATTACATTGTCTGGATCATTTCTTTTATAATACTGTTGTTCATTATTACCCCAACCATTATTGTTACCCCCTTCAAATATCCAATTATGAGAACAGGGAGAACCCTCTTCATCAAATTCTTCGGCCCAAATTAGAACATCATTATTCCCCGAGGGAATACTGTCAGTTACATCTCCTGGACATCCTCTTTTTTGAACAGTATTTGGGTCATTAGAGGCACTATCGTCTTCGTTCCCAGAGCTACAGGAAAGTAAAAAAAACAAGAATATAAGGCGAGAATAGATTCTCATTAATGGGTGATTTTTTTTAATATTAATTAAAAAACAAAGCCCCACCCAAAGGTAGGGGCTTTGTAAAAATAATTAATTATTCAGCTACATATTTGAAGTCGTCAATATAGGCTTCAAGTGGTTCGTAGTTATTTTCGCCATTGAATTGTAACACTACCCTATTGAAATTGGTAGTTGCGGCATTAGCAGAAAAGTCAAAAGTCAATTCTGTCCATGTATCATATTCATAAGCATTTTCAACGACAACTTGTCCATTCCACGGCTCACTACTAGTGCCGTCCTGAAGCTTCAACCAAAGTATTTTGGATTCAGCATGAGCTGTTGCAGGTGTGGGAACATATACTTTTACTTTAAATATGGCCTTGTCAGCTAAATCAAAAGTTTGACCTTCTGATAAAGTAAATTGTATGTTGGCGTATTGTGCCCCAGTATCATTGTACTTCATTACTTTGGCTGAAGTATTGATTCCAGTTGAATATGGGTTATCCACTACATCTGCTCCAGCATTATCGCCTAACCATGTAATGTTACCAGCACCTTCGTTGTCATCATTGGGATTGACAGGAGCTCCATAGGAAATATCATCGATGTAAGCAGTTACAGGCTCATAGTTGTTTTCTCCGTTAAATTGGAACAAAAGTCTGTTGTAGTTAGTAACATCAGATGCAGCTGAAAAGTCGAAAGTAAGCACTTGCCACTTATCATATTCATAGACTTGCGAAACTTGTGTTTGTGAAGCCCATGGCTCATTAGATGTACCATCCTGAAGTTTCAACCATAAAGTTGTAGATTCGGTATGAGCAACATCGGGAGAAGGTACATAAACTTTTACCTTAACAACGTTTTTGGTGGACAAATCAAAAAGACCGCCATCAGCCAAATCGAATCTGATGTTGGCATATTGTGCACCAGTATCATTGTACTTCATTACTTTGGCTGAAGTATTGATTCCTGTTGGATATGGGTTATCCACTACATCTGCTCCGGCATTATCCCCTACCCATGTAATGTTTCCATTACCTTCGAAATCGTCGGTAGGATCAACCCCAACTACGGCAGGATTACATCCGTTAGCTTCTGTCCCACTAAGATCTTTACATTTATCGATTGAATCCATCACACCATCACCATCTGTATCAGGAACAGGGTCTCCTAGTTCTCCACCAGCGATGTTATCAACCCAAAAAGTACCAGACAATTCAACGCCAAAACCAACAAAAATGACCATTTTTTGATATTGATCCAAAACGACTTCTTGGTTATGGTCACCCCAATCAGTATAAGAGTTGGTGGCTTCAGTTCCGTAATCGAAAGTTAGTGTTTGCCAGCCTGATTCTGCAGCAGTATCGACTTTAACTTCTATCGATGGTTTTGAAGCTTCGTTATCAGTAAGTTTTTGTTCTAACTTCATCAAAACGACTTGAGCAACTGCCTCTGATTGATAGAAATCCATTGTAATTACGGATTTATTTCTAACATCTATATGACTTGTCAAATTGATTGAGGGAGCCTCATAAGGGAGTCCAACATTGGTTATTACACCTACATTTGTAGTGCTTCCATCAGCTCCAGTTTGAGACTCAATGGTAATGGTAGCACCATCTCCTAGATCATCTCTCAAATTTAATGCACTTGGATTTTCAAAATCTGCTAATATAGTTGACCCAACAAATTCAACAACAACCTCTTTGCTAACTGTGGTGTCAGCGTATCCTGAAGCAGAAGCCGTTACAACAATAGTATAGGTAGCAGATGCTTCGGGATAAGTATATTTGGCTTTAGGTCCACTGGATAAAAGTACATCAGCATCGTCACTGGCAGCGTCATCTGCAAAATCAATAGAGTATTGGACATTAGATGACAAATCTGAAGTAGGGGTAACACCTATTTCATTTCCTTTATCATTTTCAACGGAAATGGTGAAATCAAGACCACTGATGGATTCCAACACAGTCTCTCCGTCATCATCTTTACTACAAGAAATTGCAGTAATAAACATTAGGGCGTACATCCCTTTTTTTAAGTAATTCATAAGAATAGATTTAATTAATTAGTTTTAGTAACCAGGGTTTTGACCCCATCTTTCAATAGCATTAGATAATTCCAACTCGACTTTAGGAATTGGAAAAATTTCATTTTTATTTGGGACGAAATTTTCGATTTCGTTTGCAGCACGTTCGGTTCTCACCAAATCAAAGAAATGGTGTCCTTCTCCAACCAATTCAACCCTGCGTTCGTGATATATAGCTTGGGTAAGTTGTGAACCTGTACTAGTCACATCCTTACTATCATTACTGACACCAAACGCTCTTCTTCGGACTTGATTCAAATAGTCTTTTGCTTTCTGATCATTTGGAGAAGGTTTACGGTTGTGAGCCTCTGCAGCCATCAATAGAACATCTGCATAACGAATGGCTCTGTAATTATTGGGATTGGTCAAGTTATTATCTCCTAAATTCAAGTCACCTTTTCTTGGAATATATTTACGGTTGTAATAACCTGTATTACCTCTACTTTCAGAATAAGTTACACTAGCATATTTTTCTTTCCATTTGGCAATATCCAGTATGGCTACTTCCTTTCTCAGATCTCCTTCTTCAAATTGATCGACCACTTCTTGGGTTGGGGTGTTGAAACCATAACCAGAATCGAATGTATTACCTGAATAGGATCGAATCCCGCTGAATCCAACAGTAACATTGCCTTCACTACACTGTAAACAGTCAAAACTAGCACCCTCAACATCTGTATATTGAACTTCAAAAACTGATCCAGGTCCATTTTCACCCTTGTGTTCAAAAATGGATGCGTAATCAGAAACCAAGGAATATTGGTTACTCTCTATGACTTGATCAAGCACTTCAGCGGCAGATGTAAATTTAGAACTATCGTATTTTCCATGAAACAGATATAATTTACCCAACAGGGATTGAGCAGCCCCTTTTGTTATTTTATAATCCTCTGGTTGACTTACAGGAAGCATGTTTATAGCATCTAATAAGTCAGCTTCAATCAATTCATAAGCAGTTGGTATATCAGCAACACGCTCCATCGAATACTGTTCACCAAATTGTACACGTCTATGACGAATACGATTTAAACCATTTATTTCTTCTGTATATAAGGGAATATTGCCAAACCATTTCACCAATTCAAAAGTAAAATAAGCTCTCAAAAAATATGCTTGACCTATAATGTTCTCGTGGTTGTCGAAACTAGATTTATCCTTAAACTCAAGTATGTAGTTCGCTCTATTCATACCTCCATACATAAAACTCCAAATGTCCCTGAGATGAATATTCACGTCATTATGAGTCATGGCATCAATTTGCTGAATACTGGGCTGATCAATAGTCAAAGGATCACCTCCCGCAAGGGTGTTATCCGAAGCAATTTCTCCAATTAATACATTCCAGAAGGTAGATTGTAAAAGATCGTAGGTTCCAATAAGTACGTCTTCGTAATCTTTTTCTGTATTAAAAAAATCATCTGCATTAGGGTTTTTTGATGGCACATCGATAAAGTCGTCAGCACACGAAAAAATGAGGAGAACCAAAAAACTTGACCAGAATATACTTTTAAAGTTTTTCATAACAATCAGGCTAAAATTTTAAATTAATTCCAAAGAAATAAGAACGAGCAATGGGATAAAACCCTTGATCTATCCCTGCCCCAATTGGTTCACCCGTAGAAGCAGATGGGTCGTATCCTTGGTATTTAGTGAAGGTGTGCAAGTTGTTGACGGATAAGTAAGTTCTCAATGAGGTTATCCAGAAATTGGGTAACATATCTACAAATTCATATCCCAACTGGACATTTTGAATTCTCAAGAAGGAGGCATCTTCAACGAAATAATCTGAAAAAAATTGATTGTTGACCGTAGCTTTCCCACTAACTCTGGGAACAGTATTACTGGTGCCTGGTCCAGTCCATCGATCCAAAAGATAAGAGCCTCTGTTGGCTAACAACTCTACTCGCTCATAGTTTCTGACCATTTCATTACCAATTGAAGCAAAAGCTGAAGCTCCAAAATCAAATTTTTTGTAATTGAGAGTAATATTGAAGCCCATGGTGTAATCTGCTATAGGATCACCAATATATGTCTTGTCTTCATCATTAATGATACCATCTCCATCAATATCAACAAACTTTAAATCGCCAGGTCGGGTTTTTACTATAGCAGGCTGGTTGTCTCCAGCAGTCAAAACTGGAGATTCATCTATTTCGTCTTGGGTTTGAAAAATTCCATCGGTTTTAAAACCATAAAAATATCCCAACGGAAATCCTGCTTCCATTCTAGAAGGAATGATTCCCAATCCAACACCGAATTCTCCGTCTTGTTCGAAGCCTCCTTCGGAGGAAACAAAAGTCACTTCATTATCGACATAAGTAACATTATAGCTAGTATTGATGGATAAATCTTCTGTCAGGTCATCTTGGAATCCAATCGAAAATTCCAAACCTTTGTTTTCTACTGTACCTGCATTAATTACAGGAGCCGAGGAACCCGGCGCATAAGCTCCAAGGACACCAGCAACTTGAGCACTAATTAATAAACCTTCTGTTCTTCTCGAGAAGGCATCTACTGTGAAGTTCAATTTATCATTTAACAAATATGCATCGACACCTATATTGGCTGTTATTTGTTCTTCCCATTTAATTTCAGGATTGGCCAACCCACCTTCAGCAAGACCAACAAGTAAGTCATCTGATGTGATTTCCTGATTATTAACGTAGGTGCCTTCACCGTTAAGTAGGGATAGGTAACCATAATCTCGGATTCTATCACTTCCTATAATTCCATAACTCAATCTCAGTTTCAAAAGGTCAAAAATACTATTGTCATTCATAAATTCTTCCTCAGTGATTACCCATCCCATTGAAGCAGAGGGGAAATATCCAAAACGATTGTTGGGTCCAAATCTTGTAGAACCATCTCGTCTGATCACTCCAGAGAGTAAATATTTACCCTTGTACATGTATTGGATTCTCGAAAAGTAAGAGAGTAATCTAACATCGAATGTATTCGCCTCTCTTTCCAATATAGACTGAGGAAATCGATTGGTTACTTGATTGGCATTATCAATGTATGCATCCGCTAAGGTATTGCCATTTAAATTTCTACCGACCATTCCTGTAAACTCTCCGACTGTTTTGAAAACTGAAGTTCCAACCAGAAAATTGAAATCGTGAACATCATTGAAATTTTTATGATAGGTCAAAAAAGTGTCCCAAGTGTAATCCATGTAAGTGTCTTTATTTTCAAATACCTCATTGGTTTCAGTGGTTGCGTTTTTACTACTCCCATAATAAACTTCGGGTTTGAAGGTAAAACCATTAACAACAGCATAATTGGATTGGATTTTGGTATTAAGTACTAATTCATCAAAAAGTGTATACTTCAGCCCTAGATTTGCACTGATTCTATCTGCATCAGTGGTATTGTAGGTATTTGCAATTTGTGCAACTGGATTAATGATTTCCCCACCCAGTCTTTCGGCAAGTGTGTAACCTCCAGATTGTTCGCTGTCATAAACTGACAAGGTGGGATTCATATTTGTAGCATTGAACAAAACAGATCCAGTAGAATTTTCTTGCAGTCTATTAATATCAAACTTAGTATAAATGGTAGATGCAGATAATTCTAAATCATCAAATATGTCATAGCGAATATTTCCTCTAGCAGTTATTCTTTTAAAATTTGATTTATCTGGAGCAACAATACCTTCTTGATCCAAAAGAGATATTCCAAATGAATAAGCTGACTTAGTGGTACCTCCATTACCATTCAGGTTGAGG
>JAYNHF010000002.1:87181-95883 GCA_038107695.1 Flavobacteriaceae bacterium
GGTCAACAATGGGAGCAATACTAAATACCTCATCTTGCCAATCTGTACCAGTCTCTGGATACAATACAAATTCAGGATCCCTGTTTGCTGCTGTAGAAGCATCGTTAACCATCTTGGCATATTCTGTAGGACCCAAAAGATCAAGTTTTTTTGAAGTTTGTTGAAGGCCATAATACGCATCAAAGCTGAAGTTGAGTGGTGTATCCTTTTTACCAGTTTTTGTTTCAATCAAGATTACACCATTGGCAGCTCTAACACCATAGATTCCAGCTGTAGCATCTTTCAGGATATTTATACTTTTAATATCATTAGGATTGATAACGGATAAATCTTCAATTACATTACCATCAACTAATATCAGAGGATTATTGTTACCATTAGTAGATACACCTCTAATTCTAATATTTAAACCACTTCCTGGTGAACCTGATCCAGAAGTAACGTTAACTCCGGGAATCTGACCTTGCATGGCTTGTTCAACCCTTGTGGGATTTAGTTTTTGAATTTTAACTTCGTCGATAACAGAAACGGCTCCTGTTACTTCTTTTTTGGCTTGAGCTCCATAACCAACAAGTACAACCTCGCTTAACTCACTAATTGAGGGTTTCAAAGAAATACTAATAATCTCGTTACTAGATAGGACCAATTCCTGAGTAACAAAACCCAAATAAGAAAAAATCAGTGTTGATCCTTCAGGTACATTGGTCAAGGTAAAATTACCGTCAAAGTCAGTGGTTGTCCCTCGAGTTAAGTTCTTAATGACGACTGTGGCTCCAATGATTGGGGAATTTGTACTCTGATCAATAACAATTCCTTTAACTTCATTTTGTGCTGATATAATGAACACATTGAGCAAAAGAAAAAATAATGATATTTTTTTAAACATGTTAATTTGAATAAGTGGTTTTATTTCAACTATAAATTTAGATTTACTAATTCAAAAAACAAGAGTTTTATATACAACAAAATTTCTACAAGGAGTTAATAAAGAAAATAGTTTTGTTTAACTGTATAAAAAAAGGTAAATATCTTTTTTTATAGGAGATTAGGATAATAAATTAAGAGTCAATGGTAGTGCAAAAAATAATTTTGTATAGGTAAAGTATAGGTAAAAAATATAGTAAAATAGCCTCTACAAATTCACAAAATGATCGACGATACTCTCATCTCTCGAGAGTTTCATTTTTTTTCTAAGTCTATATCTTTTAATCTCGACACTTCTTACAGAAATATTTAAAAGTGGAGCGATTTCCTTTGAAAGAAGATTTAATCTTAAAAAAGCACAAAGTCTTAAGTCATTGTGAGTCAATGTAGGATGTGCCTTTTTTACTTTTTTAAAAAAATCCTTGTCAGCATTGTTAAAGGCCTTCTCAAAAAATTCCCAATCTTCATTTCCTTTGAGGTTTTTATTGATCATCTTGGTCAATCGATCAATTCTGGGGTGAGGATCTAAAGTCTTTAACTCATTGATGATTTTATTCAAGAACTCGTTTCGCTTTGCGGTACTCATAGTCGCAATAGCGATCTCTCTGTTTTTATTTTCTATGTCATTTTGTAATTGTTCATTGCGAATCTTCATGAGTTTTCTTTGACTTGCCAAATCATTGATTTGGAGTTTACGCTGATTTCTTTTGATCAATTTTTTACGCTCTCTTTCGTAAAAGGCATCGTAAAGTCTATTGATAATTGATAAAAGAGAAATGAAAATGATGATATAAACAAAATACATCCATCGGGATAAATGCCAAGGAGGTTTTATTTGAAAGTTGAACTGAGTTACTTCGGAGGTTTGATCCCCGATTTTGGAACGGACAGAAAACACATAGTCACCACTACTCAAGTTGGAATAGGAAACATCTGTATTTTCACTCCATGGGCTCCACAAAAGATCATAACCTTCCAATCTGAACTGATACTTTACTTGTTGATGTTTCTGATAATTTGTAGCCGTATAATAAAATTTAATATTGTTTTTTTCGTAGTCCAACTCAAATTCATCTAGCAAAACAATACTAGTTGTACTCTGCGTATTATCCTTGACTTCAATATTACATATCCTAATCTTGGGTTGGATCTTTTTGATCTTGTCCGTATCAATGAGTAAATAACCCATCCCAGAAGCAATAAGGTATTTCGAGTCATCGTATTTACTGATGTGTTCAAAACCTAAAACATTTTTACGGGTATTGTTCTCAAAAAAAATGGACTCAAATTTGAGTTGCTCTGAAAAAACTTCTCTTCTCAAAAAATGAATTTGATTTTTCGAAAACATCCAAAGTCTTCCATTGCTATCGTTAATCATTTTACCAGTAATATACTCCTCGGGTTTGATCTGATCAGACAATAAAGAATCTTTGACGAATTCAAATTCAATTGTATCATATTTAAATATTCCCTCAGGGCTGAAATAAAAAATCTCGTTGTCAAATTTGGCAAGACTGGCATGAATTCCCTTCTCAACAGAAGTGTCTATTTGGGTTTGGATTACCTTATCAACTGCTTTGTTAATCGAAAGCTTAAAAATTCCTTTGTACTCATGTCCAACCAACAAAGTAGTGTCATTAATGATCTCAAAGTATCGGGAAGATATGTTGAATCCCTCTAGTTTATTTTTGAAGCTCCATTGATTATTTATTTTTTGGAGAACATTGATACCGTTATAGTTACCTTGGAGTAAAAGGTTGTCAAATTTAGGGTGTTTTTTGAATGTCCATGTCCCTCCAACATCACTTATTTTGTTAGCATTTGAGCCCTCAACATAATAAGTTCCCAAATCATGACCACATAGTAAATCCCCTTCAAAATCAAATAAACTCCATACCTGACCCTCCGTACCCTTTATTAATTTGAAATCTGAGTTATCATTATTAACTCTGTAATAAAGACCATGATTGGTTCCCAAATAAAAATAAATTCCCTTTTTAGCTGATGCATAAACTGCTCCTATCTTACCAATATTGTCATTGTATTCTAAAAAAGGGGAATCAATGTTGATACAGTCCATCCCATTGTCTAGTCCCAACCATAAATTATGATAACGATCTTCAAAAAGAGTTAAAATGGTATTGTTAGAAATCCCATTAGCAACGTTGAGTTCAATAATTGTTTTACCCTGCGAGTCAATCCATATTAGACCGTATGCAATAGAACCCAATACAAAACTGCCATCAGAAAGTTTTAATGAACTGTAAAGTTTAATTCCCTCGAAACTTGTTTCTCCCTCTATTTTCCACTTTTTCAAGCGATTGTTTTCCAAAAAGAAAAAACCTGATTGATCTGTCAAAATCAATAATTTACCCTCTTTCTTGTAAATACCTACAATAACATTATCCTTCAAAATCTTGTTGTCATTGACTAAAAACGCCTTACCACTTCTTACCTCAAATAAACCGATCCCTGCCTCTTGAAAATAGATTTGGTTCCCAACCTTATATGATTTTAATAGGGTATTATCAGTTTGTACAAATTGAGATTTTTTATTTCCTATATCAATGATGATCAAACGGTTAAGAGACTGGAAAATTATTTTCTCTCCATAATCAATGATGTTCCAGAATTGTTCATCCTCCAACACGTCAATATCGAGTTCTTTGGCCAATGAAGTATAAAACAACTCACCATTGGAGGAGTGTTCCCAATATCCAAAATCCATATAACTCCCAACACAAATTTTATCATCAATCACTTTAACTGACCTAATAATAGACTGGTTTGGGCTGGTGTTCAACTTCCAATCTGTTCCGCTGAACTGAAGTAAACCTTTGTTATTTGCAGCATAAATTGTTCCCTGGTCATCTTGAGTAATCATCCAGTTTTGGTTTCCAGCAAAGGATATCTGATCCCTGTAATGTTGAATAGGAGGAATCTCTTGTGCAACCAATCCCTCACAAAGGATAAATAATGAAATCAAAATGATATTTCTGGTCATTCTACCAAGTGTTTTTATCTCAATTAAAAAAATAAAACAGTAAGTTATGAATATTTAAAAGGTTTGGATGGTCTTTAAACAATGTAAAGAAAATCATAATTTTTAAAATAGATGACAAAAAAGATAGGGAGACGAAAAATCTTTATTTAAATTTCAAACTATTTAAAAATTTTTTGAGAAAATGAAAAAAAAATTACAAATTCTATTGATTATTTTTAGCGTCACCCTTCAAGGGCAAGAGATCATCAATCTAGAATATGACAATACAGGTCTAGACTACAAAGGACAAGAAATTAAAACCAAAGGATTTTCAGGAGGTGAATATAAGTTTCAAAACATTTCCATCCCCACTTTGCAGGTTTTTCTTCCAGAGGGAGATTCCAGACCTACTACAGCCATGGTCGTTTGTCCTGGGGGAGGCATGCGCGCCAATGCATTTTTTCACGAAGGATTGGATGTAGCAAAAGCGCTTAATAAAGAGGGAATTGCTGCTTTTGTTTTAAAGTACAGACTGGTTCCTCATCACCTTATTAAAAAAGGAGAAGGACTGGACAAGCCCTACTTGAAAGAAAAAAAACAGCTTTCTTATGGACATTTGGATGCCCTTAATGCAATAGCTCACGTGAGAGAAAATGCGAAGAAATACAATATTGACCCTGAAAAAATTGGTATTATGGGTTTTTCGGCTGGTGGAGCAGTTTCCATAGAAGCGACTTATAAATCGGAAAAGCACAATCGACCCAACTTTGTAGCACCTATTTATCCTTGGCTGGTGATTGTTGAGGATCAAGAACCCCCTGCGTACGGCCCCCCTTTGTTTTTAGCTTGTACAACCGAAGACCCATTAAAGCTCGCCATTCCAACCGCCGAACTCTACATGGATTGGGCTAAAAAAGATTTTGTGAGTGAGTTGCATCTTTATCACCATGGACCTCACGGATTTGGAATGAGAAAAACAACGTATCCTGTAGACAACTGGTTCAACAACATGGTGGACTGGATGGCGCAAATAGATATGCTCAACTGATTATTTTTTCTTTTTTTTACCCTCTTCCCCCCCTATTGCTGTCAAATCATAATTCAGCTTAAAAACAATAAATCTAGGCTGAATGATATAGGAGTTGGTGGTAAATGAAAATTGATTGAAACTATCGCGATTGATTTGTGTGTCGTTGAACAGATTGGTGGCACTCACACCAAATTCCCACTTAGACCCATTGCGATTATACAATAATTCGGCTTCTAGAAAACGATACTCGTTGAGGGTTTGTTCTTGATCTCTATAAAAGTTGTAAGTGTATTTTGTGTTGAATACAAAACCTTTTAAAAAATATGCATCAAATTGGACATAAGGGGCATCGGTAAAAAACTTACTTTCAACTCCTCCTGTTTTGTAATCTCTGATACTGTAAGTATAGCCGATTTCAATATTAGGTTTGGTTCTGAAATTGGTTGCGATATTCACTCTATATCTTTGCGTAAAATTACTTGAAGCAGTAGGAGTGTTATTGATTACGTTATTGAAGTCACTAAAATTATAATTTATGCTTAGTCCTCCTTTTAGATTCTTTGATCGTTTATCAATTCTTCCACTGGCCGAATAAATTTCTCTTGGGAAATTTGAATTGGTTGCGGATCTCACACTATTAATCCCACTTACCAAAGTTGTATTTTGGATGGCGTTATCTCTAATTGAGTAACCTAAATTGGCAAAAATATTTGTGAAATTAAAAATATTAATGCTTTGATAATTTAGATTAACAACGTTGAAAAAAGCAGCTTCCAAATTGGGGTTTCCCTGAAAGAAAGAATTGTAATTTCTAAAAATATAACCTTCGGCTAAATTATTGATGTCGGTAAACTGTCTAGTAGAACGATAAATAAGCCTTAAAGTTTCGGAATCTTTAAGTTTCACTAAAAGCCTAAAGTCAGGACGAAAAAAACTAAAAGTATTGTCCACAGTATCTCCCAATTGTTGGGTGACGGTCTTGTAAGAATGTAAAGTCGCTCCTGGATCAAAAGTAAAAATCCCCGTGATAAAACGATAATGCATTGCCAAATAAGCATCCCGAAAGTGAAATGAAACATCGTTATTCAAGTTACTTTCAGAAAAATATTGGTTCGACTGATCATCCAAAATCTGGAAAATAGAAGAATTAAAATTTTGATTAACAGATGTAACTCCAGCTGTAAAGTTAAGATTGGATTTTGGGGATAATATAAAGTAGTAATCCAGTTTGGCTTCAATTTTATCGGTTTTGGCCTGTCGATCTTGATTGATATTGAAGTTTTCCTGGTCAAGGTTCAAATTCAGTAGTCCTCCAAAAGGCTGAAATTGTTTAATAGCACGATAAAAAGGATCCTCTTTCTGATTCAGGTGCTGCAATTCTAAAGAAAAAATATGATCTTCGTTGTGGGTGTAATAGATTCTCAATTCTTGGTTGAGTGAATAAGGCTCTTGGATTTTGTACTGTCCAATTTGTTCAGGTACCCTTTGCCCTTGTCTTCCTGAAATAGTAGTCAAATCTGATACTTCATTCTGATTGGAAATTTTGTATAATAAATTGTATTCCGTTTGTAAATTTTCGTTGGGATTGAATTCTGTTGTGAATTTATAAAGTTGTTGTTCGTTTTCTTGAGCGGTAAGTTCGGCCGTCTCCTCCAAAGCATTGGAAACAGTGTACCTCCTCGTATTTTTCTCCTCCAGTTTGTTTTCAGCTCTGGAGTAAATAGCAAAACCACTGAATTCAATTGTTTCGGAAGGAGCATAGCTGAAGTTGTAAGCCCCAAATTGAGATTCAATAGATTTGGCCCTGTTGTTTTGAAGGTTGGTAATCCCAGCATCATCAGAGCTGATATCAATGGAAGTTCCTGTTCTGGCGTTTAAATTATTAAATCCTCCTCCAAAACGATAAAAATCTCTTCTAGAAAGTGGAGGTTCTCCAATGTTATTAGTATTTCCCAAAATATTCATACTCACGTCTTTGGAGTAATAAAAAACCTTAGGAGTAGCTATAAATCGGTCATCATTACCAATACCTCCTCCCAACTCACCGAACCAAAATTTATCCTTTCCACTCTTCAGGCTGATGTTTATCGCAATATTATCTTCGTTATTGGTTACGCTTCTCAATTGGCTAACTTCAGAGAAATTTCTCAGCACCTCTACTTTACCAACTGCATTAGCAGGAAGGTTTTGAGTCGCCAATTTGGAGTCTCCATCAAAAAAATCTTTTCCCTCAACAGTAATTTTGGTGATCTCTTTACCCTCAACTTCAATACGACCTTCATCATTTACTTCAATTCCAGGCATGTTTTTGAGAACGTCTTCAAGTTTTCTTTCCGATCCCGTATTGAAAGAATCTGCGTTGTAAATAATCGTATCGCCTTTAATGGTGACTGGCATTTCATAAACCAACTCAACCTCATCCAATGATTCAGCTTGTTCCTCTAAAACAAAGTTTTTTTCGATATGATTCGATTCATTGAACACAAAACTAACCTCTTTCAAGCCGATAAAAGAAATTTTGATGTCGTAGTCCGTTTCTTTCTTTAGGGTCAATTTGTAATAACCTTCATCATTCGAAATACCGAAGCCATCGAGGATTTGGGTTTCCTTTTCAATTGCAACAACATTGGCACCCATGACGGGTATGCCATTCGAGTCTTTGATGAAACCATCTAAGTCAATGTTTTGAGCCCAGGTAAAAGCTGTTGAGATAAGTAAACATCCCAAATAAAATATATTTCTCAATCTTTAAATTTTTATGGTTAACGAGCTCTGAAGTTTCCGCCTCCTTGTCTTCTGTTTTTTTGGAACATTTCTCGCATTTCTTCAATTTTATCTTTTCTGATCTTTTCGTATTCCTCAAGTCCCACTTTGGTTCCCTTTTTGAGCTCTTTGATTTTTATTTTCTCTTTTGGGTTCATCACAACTTTTGTACAGAGCATTGTGGTGTTATCCGTACTGACTTCAAGAATCAAACCTGGTAAGCCTCCATGTTTGGCTGGGCCAGTAGATACTGGAATCTGTGGCGAAAACCAGGCGGTAATATTTACTTTCTTCATCTTGGGCTTTTGACCTGAATCGTTATCGCTTTGTCTGCCAAACTGAAAAACCTCTTGAGGAATCTCTCTGGTTAAAGTAGCCTTGTAAGCGAGGTATTGTCCAATATTTTTTGACTCTCCCGACAACACCCATTTACTTTCTGGTAAGGTGTCTTTAATCAAAAAATACTTTCCGAAAAGCTCAACACGGTTGGTAAATGTTTTTGTAGCGTATTCTTTGTGGATCACACCTTGAATAGGATTCATAAAAGACATAAAATTAAAGCGTCCATTTCCTCCAGAAACATCCAATCGCTCCTCTTCATAAAACAATGAAACAGTACTGTTAAAATCCAAAACATAAGTCTTCTCCATATCAGATTTCATGCGTTCCATGATTCTCTTTTTTCTCTCTGGCGGAATATTTTTTCCAAATTCAGGATTGATTTTAGATTTTGACATGTAATAAGCTTTGCCCTGAAAATCTTGCGCAAATAGTGAGAAGGTCACCAAACTTAGTAATAAAAAAGAGTTGTAATTTTTCATCGATCATTTAAGTTTACATCATTAGAGACTGTTTTTTTGAAAGAGGGTTTAATTCATTCCAACTTTGAAATTTAAAATAATTATTCCCTTGAACGAGGATGAAAAAGAATTTTATAAATTGGCCCAATGCAAAAGCAACTATACTTAAAAAACCTAATACAACTCAATTTTGCTGTTTTAT
>JAYNHF010000002.1:95893-98851 GCA_038107695.1 Flavobacteriaceae bacterium
GTTTTAGTGATTAGTACCTCGGGTACTTTGGGCAGGTACATCCAACTCTCCGTTCCGCTCATCATATTACTTAGAGCCTTATTGGGTGGCATATTTCTCTACTTTTTCTGCAGGTGGAAAAAATTGAATTTTAAAATTCATAAAAAAGACAGAATGGTCATATTATTAAGCGGAGTGCTCATGGGTACTCATTGGATCACCTATTTTGTTTCTTTAAAACTTTCGAGCGTAGCCATTGGAATGCTTTCAGTATTTACTTATCCTGCCATAACTGCTTTTTTAGAACCCCTAATGCTAAAAAGTAAGTTTGAGAAATCCAATTTGTTTCTGGGGTTGATGGTGTTAGTTGGGATTTATTTTTTATCTCCAGAGTTAAGCTTGAAAAACGATCAATTTAAAGCCATTGGTTTTGGTGTTTTTTCTGCACTATGCTATTCCGTTAGAAATATTTACATGAAATCAAAAGCTGCCGAATACGAAGGTTCAATTTTAATGGTTTACCAATTGATCATTGTTTCTTTGTTGCTATCTCCTGTTTTTTTCATTACCGATCTCACTGGATTATCGTCTTCTCTTCCAGCCATTTTAATTTTGGCATTGCTCACCACAGCAACCGGTCATACCTTATTCATTTATAGTTTCAGAAATTTTACCATCAGTACTGCAAGCATTATTAGTGGTGTCCAGCCCGTCTATGGTATTCTCATAGGAATGATTATCTTGGGAGAGTATCCAGCGTTAAGTACTATCTTCGGTGGAATATTAATTTTAAGTACAGTAATAATAGAAAGTATTCGAAATTTTAAAAGATGACATGTATATGAGAATTTTGTCCTTTACACTTATTTTATTCACTTTTTTGAAATGTGAAACTCCTAAACCTCAACCCAATTTTCTGTTCATAGTTACAGATGACCTAGGTTACAAAGACCTGAGTGCAACCGGAAGTGAATTTTACGAAACTCCAAACATCGACAGAATAGCCTTTGAAGGCACATTGTTTTCTCAAGGCTATGCCAACGCGTCTGTTTGCAGCCCCTCCAGGGCGAGTTTATTGACGGGTTTATATCCTACAGTACACGGAATCACGGATTGGATTGGAGCAAAATATGGAACAAATTGGCGATCGGTAGGTCGAAAAACTCAGCTGCTACCTAGTGATTATGTAAAGCATCTGCCTTTTGAAATGACCACCTTACCAGAGGTCTTCAGAGCGCATCAATACAAAACATTTTTTGCAGGCAAATGGCATCTGGGCTCTGCTGAACAGCAATCTCTTCCCACCGACCACGGCTTTGAGATTAACAAAGGAGGTTATCACAGAGGAGGGCCTTACAGTGGGGGATATTTTTCTCCTTTCAACAACCCTTTTCTAGAAGACAGTCCAGATGAAAAAGGGATTTCACTATCAATGAAATTAGCTCGTGAAACCGCCGATTTCATCAAATCAAATAAAGAAAAGCCCTTTTTTGCTTATTTGAGTTTTTATGCAGTTCACGCTCCCATTCAAACCAGCAAAGAAAAGTGGTTAAAATATCAAAAAAAGGCTGTGAATCAGGGGCTGCTGGAGGAAGGTTTTTCGATGGAAAAAAGATTGCCCATCAGAATCAAACAAGACAATCCTGTCTACGCTGGTTTATTGGAGCAAACTGACGAGGCCGTTGGTCATGTTTTGAATACACTAGATGCTTTGAACTTAGACAAAAATACCGTCGTTGTTTTTGTGTCTGACAATGGTGGTGTTTCCTCAGGGGATGATTATGCTACAAGTAACTTGCCATTGCGCGGTGGCAAAGGCTATCAGTGGGAAGCGGGTACAAGAATACCCTTTTTCATCAAAGCCCCACAAATGATTAATCCAGTCAAAAAAGTAAACACTCCCGTAACTGGAGCCGATCTCTTCCCTACGCTATTGGAACTGGCCAATATTCCAAATAAAACTCCTGTTGATGGAAAAAGTTTAATCCCACTCATGAAAGATAATCCTTTTGAGGAGCGTCCCCTGTTTTGGCACTACCCTCACTACGGAAATCAGGGCGGTGATCCAAGTGCCATCATTCGCAAGGGAGAATGGAAGCTGATCCACTATTTTGAAGATGGAAAAAACGAACTTTATCACTTGGGTAAGGACGTGGGTGAAACCACTAATGTTTTTGATCAGAATAGTGCGTTGGGAATCAGCCTCAAAAACGAATTAGAGAATTGGCTCAAAACCACAGAGGCTAAAATTCCAGAGATGGACCCCCTTCACAATGAAGAGGAAGAAAAAGAATGGCTCCTTCAGCACAAGCAAAAAATGAAATTAAAAGTTGAGCAACGAAGGGCGTTTCAACTGGATCCAAATTACCTTCCCAATAAAGATTGGTGGGGAAGTACAATAGACTGATTTGATTTGTTAATTCAACTAAAGACTATTTTATCAAAATCCAATACTCCCAAGGCTTCATAACATATTCATAACTACTGGAGAGTATTTTATCCTGATTTTTGGGGTATTGAGAAAATCTACCATCAAGGTCAAGAGTGAATTGTCCATATTTTTCACTCATGTTAGCAATAAAAACCAAAGTGTCTTTTAGTCCAGTTCTTTGAAAAGCAAAAATTTGATTTTCAGCACCAAAATTCATTTTAACCTTTGAACTGAGAGAACTGTAGCCCGCTTGATTTTCACCAACTGTCAAAGCATCACTCGTGTTTTTTAACGTACCCAAATCTTTGAGTAATCTCATGGTTTCTCCTTTCCTCTTAGGAAAATCATCTTTTTCAAAAAAAAGAAGACGTTTGTCCAAATCGTATTCTTGACCACTGTAAAGTAGGGGCATTCCCGGATAAACATAAGTTAAAGCGGTAAGCATATGATAAGCATCCCCATAAGTGGTTACCTTTACTTTTTCAAGCCATCTCACCATCAACACCTTCAAGCTTTAATGGCCATAAAGGATGTCCCTTTGGAAGGGT
>JAYNHF010000003.1:0-79168 GCA_038107695.1 Flavobacteriaceae bacterium
CAATCATCACGCCCAAAGGAATATTGATTTCTACATCCTTGAGGTTATTGCCCGTACAACCAGACAGTATTATGTTTTTTCCGTTGCTCTTTCTTCTTTTTTCTGGAACTTCAATGTTCTTATGGTGGTTGAGGTATTGAGCAGTAAGGGTTTGTTGTTTTTTCAACATTTCTGGGGTACCCTCAGATATGATTTTACCACCATTCTTTCCAGCCATTGGGCCTATGTCGATAATATGATCGGCACGAAGAATCATATCTTTGTCATGTTCTACAACAATTACCGAATTGCCGATGTCTCTCAGAGATTCTAAGGAGTTAATGAGTTTTTCGTTGTCTCGTTGATGAAGACCAATGCTGGGTTCATCTAAAATGTAAAGTACGCCTACCAACTGTGATCCAATTTGGGTAGCCAATCGGATGCGTTGGGCTTCCCCTCCAGACAAAGACTTCGAAGAACGATTGAGGGACAAATAATTCAGCCCTACGTTCAATAAAAATTGTAATCTGGTTTTGATTTCCTTGATAATTTCGCCGGCGATTTTAAGCTCATTATGAGATAAATGCTTGTCCAAACTTTCGAACCACAGAAAAAGATCTCCCAAATCTAATGCACTAACTTCCGCGATATTCAATCCGTCAATTTTAAAGTTTAAGGATTCTTTATTCAGCCGTGATCCATCACATTCACTGCATTTTTTTTCGTCCATAAACCCATAAGCCCAACGTTTGATCCCAGATGAATCCGTATGATCAAACTGATGTTTGATAAAGTTTTCGATTCCTTCGTAATCAATCTTGTAATCTCTCGTAATTCCCAAAGACTTAGAGGCTATAGAAAACTTTTCGTTTCCCCCTTTTAGAATAACATCCAAGGCTTCTGGAGGGATGTTTTTAATGGGATCAGAAAGGGAGAAATTGTATCGCTTAGCAATCACTTCCATCTGTCGGAAACCCCAATTACTTTTCTTTTCACCGAGTGGAGCAATACCTCCTTTGTCAATAGAAAGATTTTCATCAGGAATAATTTTGTTTCGGCTTACGTCAAACTGATTTCCAAGTCCTTTACAATTCAAGCACATTCCTTTTGGAGAGTTGAACGAAAAAGAATTGGGCTCGGGTAGGGTGTAGGATATTCCAGAAGTAGGACACATCAGTTTCCTGCTGAAGTAGCGGAGTTTTTCAGATTCTGCATCGATCAATACAATGGACTCCTCACCATAATGCATGGCAGTTTTTATGGAATCATTCAATCTCTTGAGATCATTTTCTTCTTTTTTAACTCTAATTCTATCCACAATTAGTTCGATATCGTGAGTTTTATATCGATCTACCCGCATACCCGGAGTAAGGTCTAGGATTGTTCCATCAACTCGAACTCTGAGAAAACCTTGTCTTGATAAAGAATCGAATAATTCTCTGTAATGTCCTTTTCTAGCCTTAACAAGAGGAGATAAAATAATAATTTTTTTATTGAGATATTCTTCTAAAATGAGTTGTAAAATTTGATCATCACTGTAGTTTACCATTTTCTCTTGGGTCACATAGCTGTATGCCGTCCCCACTCTTGCAAAAAGAAGTCGAATGTAATCATAGAGCTCCGTAATCGTTCCTACCGTTGAACGAGGACTTTTGGAAGTTGTTTTTTGCTCAATGGCGATAACTGGCGAAAGCCCATCAATCTTATCAACATCTGGCCTCTCGAGGTTTCCTAAAAATTGTCTCACATAGGCCGAAAAAGTTTCCATGTATCGACGTTGCCCCTCTGCATAAATGGTATCGAATGCCAATGAAGACTTACCACTTCCTGAAAGACCGGTAATAACCACTAATTTTTCTCGGGGTATTTTTAAGCTAACGTCTTTTAGATTGTGTACTCTTGCTCCTTGAATGTCGATACAGTTTTCGCTTTCTTTCATAGTCAATCCGCAAAAATAACAATTTAAAAGGGTAATGTAACCCTAGAGTGATCTTAACCCTCTTAAAATAATAAATTTTCGAAAAACTAAATAATTACTACGATTTTTGTTTTTCTAGGAACACAAAATCCTTTATTTCTACAAAAAAGGTATTGAAATCACTTATTATTTCATGATAATTCTCCTTAAGTTCAGTTATTGCTAATGACATATTGCAGGGGAATTGTATTCTTTGAGACATTTGAAAAAGAATTTTTTCAAGCCCATCGAAGGTTTGATAATTCAAAAACCAATTGTGATGACTGATTATCGGAATCATCTTTTTAACTTTTTCTGGAAGGTGACCCTCGTATCTTTTCATCAACGAGTAAAATTGATGACTAAAATCCTCCAAAGAGTCTGGGTGATATTTTTTCCATTGAGCTGCGAGTAAATGATCAAAAAACATATCGACTATTACTCTGCTGTAGTGGCGATACTGCGGAAAGAGAAGACTAACATTTTTTTTAAACAATTGATGATTATCGGTAAAATGATCAATTTTACGATGTAGTAATATCCCTGCTTGAATTCCTTCGGGATAATTCAAATAAGCTTTACCCTTGACATGGTCTGCAATAAAATTTCCAATGCATAGTTCATTGTCGGAACCAGAGAGGTAAACATGTGCTAAATAATTCATCCTGTAATTGTTTTCGAAAATGGATTTTCAAAATTAAAACAATTGATTCATTAATTTTTGCTGTTGGATTTATTCAATCATCAAACAGCCCCATCAAAAACCAGTTATCATTATATTTGCAATATGAGTTTAATCAAATCTATTTCAGGAATAAGAGGTACCATTGGCGGTGGTAGTTCAGACAATTTGACCCCTTTAGATACTGTTCTTTTTACTGCTGCTTACGCATGTTGGTTGAAAAAAAATACACCCTCAAATGAATACAAAGTTGCTGTTGGAAGAGATGCTAGAATATCTGGCAGTATGATACAAGGGCTTGTCAATCAAACTCTGGTAGGATATGGTATTGATGTGTTGGATTTGGGTTTATCAACTACCCCGACAGTAGAATTAGCAGTGACCCATCATCGTGCACAAGGAGGAATAATCATCACTGCCAGCCATAATCCCAAAGAATGGAATGCTCTAAAATTACTGAATCATAAGGGAGAGTTTTTGAGTGCTGAATCAGGAAGAGCGATTCTGGATATTGCCAAAAAACAGGATTTTGATTTTGCAACAATCGATAATCTCGGAAAAATTACAACAATTAAAGGTGCTATTGAGGATCATGTGGAAAAAGTATTGAGTCTCCCAATTGTTGATAAGGATGGTATTGAAAAAACCAAATTTAAGGTAGTTGTAGATGCTGTCAATTCAACAGGAGGTATTGCTGTCCCATTTTTATTAGAAGCGATGGGCGTAAATGTTATTCCACTTTATTGCGAACCTACAGGATATTTCCCTCACAATCCTGAACCCTTGAGGGAGCACTTGACTGAACTCAGCAGCAGGGTTGTGGAAGAAAAAGCAAATTTTGGCATTGTGGTCGATCCTGATGTTGATCGATTAGCTTTTGTGGATGAGAATGGAACTGTTTTTGGTGAAGAATACACCTTAGTGGCCTGTGCGGATTATGTTCTTTCTAAAACTCCAGGACACACTGTTTCAAATTTGTCTTCAACACGCGCATTGTCAGATATCACCCAAAAGTATGATCTTGATTATCATGCCAGTGCAGTTGGCGAGGTCAATGTAGTGGAGAAAATGAAAGAAGTAAATGCAGTAATTGGAGGAGAAGGGAATGGAGGAGTGATTTATCCAGAACTACATTACGGGAGGGATGCATTGGTTGGTGTTGCATTGTTTATGAGCCTTTTGGTGAATAGAAAAACAAAAGTCTCTTCTTTAAGAGGGTATTATCCAGATTACGCAATGAGTAAAGCGAAAATCTCTTTAGCACCAGAAATGGATGTTGATGCAATCCTTTTGGCAATTGAAAATAAATACTCGGATCATTCTCCTATCAGTATTGATGGTGTTAAAATTGAGTTTGAATCCTCTTGGGTTCACTTAAGAAAATCAAATACAGAACCCATTATTAGAGTGTACACAGAAGCAAAAAACGAAAGCGATGCCGATCAATTGGCGAAACGTTTTTTAGACGAAATTCAAACGATAATTTAATCTTTTGGTGCTTTGTGAGCGTGTTTGAAACGATTGTGTGTCCAAAGATACTGAGTAGGATCACAATAGATATCTTGCTCTAGCCATTCAGTAAATGAGTCTGTAATTTCATTTTCCCTTGTTTTCTTTGGTGAATCGGAAATCAACTCAAAGCTCGCTTCATAATATCCCCTTTTGATGCGATTAATTTTGGCGTAGACTACACCAAAATCAAACTCTTTGGCAATTAGTTCCGCACCCACAAAAACAGGAACCTTAACCCCTAAAAAGCTTCTCCAATAAGTTTTTGGCTTGGGTCTGGGCGATTGATCACTAACAAAACCATAAACAATAACCTTTCCCTTTTCGTGCATATTTTTAATCTTTTTCATTGCATCATATCGGGAAAGCAAGTTTCCTTTATGCATCTTGCGAATTTTAATGATCAAATCATTAAAGTATTGATTCATAATCGGAGTGTAAATACCATAGCCTGGGGATTGTGTATGATATCCTATTGACAACATCCATTCCCAACTCGCATAATGACCACACATAATGATAACACTTCGGTTTTCCTTCTCGAATTGTGTTAAAACCTCCAGGTTTTTGAAAACCATTCGCTTTTGCATTTGTGCAGTGCTCATCTTGTACGATTTGAAAGCTTCCAAGGTAATGTCGCAAAAATGTTGGTAAAACCTTTTTTCAATCCATTTGAGCTCTTTCTCATCCTTATCAGGAAATGCTTTTTTCAAATTGGAACGAACAACTTTTTTACGATATCCTATGATATTGTAGATTAAAGTTCTCAAAAAATCTGAAAAAATATAGAGGATGCTAAAAGGAATGGAGGCAACAAGGTAGATGAAAGGGTAGGCCAGAATATATACAATTCTTTGCAAGGCAATTTTTTTTCAAAGATAGTATATTTGTAATTGAAATAGATTCTCCATGTCAACTCTTCCCACTGTAGTTGTGATAATTATAATCGCTAATGTTGTATTATCATTAATTGGTTTTAAGAATCAAGTTTTTTTTAACCGTTATCAATTTCAAATGGCGAAAATTAAAGCAGGAGAAAATCTACGATTGTGGAGTTCTGGATTTTTGCACGTGGATTTTAACCATTTGTTTATCAATATGCTGTCGCTTTATTTTTTTGCAGGTTATGTGGTCTACAGTTTGGGAGAAATGAAATTTTTGGCACTTTACCTCACCAGTCTCTATTTGGGAAACTATCTTTCTTTTCGTTATCACAATCGGCAAGACAACTACACTGCTGTTGGGGCAAGTGGTGCTGTTTCTGGAGTGGTTTACAGTGCAGTTCTTTTATATCCCGAGATGAAAATGATGTTGCTTTTTTTTCCAATTCCTCTCCCTGGCTACGTTATGGCAACTCTTTATTTGATTTACACAATTTACGGTATGAAAAAACAGAGAGATAACATTGGTCATACAGCACATTTTGGAGGAGCCATTGCTGGGCTGTTAGCCACAATTGCATTTGTCCCCAGTGTTTTGGTAGATTCTGGACTTACCTTGGCCATTTTGGCTGGAACACTGGTCTTTGCTGCTTTTCTGTTTAAGAATTTCCGTTGAGTTATATTAATTGTTGAGCAATTCCTCTACTTTTTTCTCGAGAGCTTTTCCTCTTAAGTTTTTAGCGATTATTTTGCCGTTTTGATCCAAAATAAAAGTAGCTGGAATCGATCTTACTTGATAAGTTTTGGCTATTGGTTCGTTCCAGTACTTTAAGTGAGATACGTGAGACCATTGTAAACCATCGTCCTCAATAGCTTTGATCCAATTGCTTTTGGTTTTGTCTAGAGAAACTCCTACAATACTAAGGCCTTTTGACTTAAGTTTATTGTAGGTTTTAACCAAATTGGGATTTTCAATTCTACAAGGACGACACCATGAAGCCCAGAAGTCGACTATGGTAATTTTACCCAATTCATCTTTCAACTTCAAAACCTGACCATTTGGATTAGGGCCTTCAAAATCAGGTGCAATTTGCCCGACCTCTGCTGAGGTTACTGGAGTCTCAAGTGTCTTCTCTATCTTTTTACCTGTTTTACTTTTTTTAAGCCTGGGAGTAAACTTATTAAATAGAGACTTTGCATCCTCAGTAGGAATTTGCTTGGTCATGATAAAACGCTCCAAAATCAAAACTGAAACATAGGAATCAGGATTGTTACCTATGAAATCTATTTCGTAGTCTTTGATTTGATTCTGTACATCCTTGTATTGATCTTGTAGATCTACCTGTAAAAGACTGTCGCGAGCAATAGTAGCCTGCTGTAGTTCTCTGCCAATTCCATTCATTGAGTTTACAAAGACTTTAGTTTCTATTTTATATTTCATAAAAGCATCATTAGAAACAGTTCCAACTGCCTTAGAACTCATCAGACTGTCTTTGTAAACAGTAACCTTAATGTCACCAGACTCAATTATGAAAGGAAAATTCCCTCTCAAGCTCTCAACAGAAAAAAAGCTTACATCAGGATACTCTACAATACCACTCATTTCAAAAGCACCATTCATTACTGCAATAGAATCAACCACCAAAGGTTGTTGGTTGGAATCGGCAACAATTCGGTACACCATATTTCCGTCCTTCAGATCGACAGAACCCTTGATGTTGAATGCTCCATCTTTACTCGTGCATCCAATAAAAACTACAACTGAAACTAAAAAATATATTTTCTTCATAATAGGGGCTAAATTATTAAATTTAAATTCTATGGAAAGGATAAGAAGCATTCATAATATTAACAACGCAACTGTTGATAATAAATTACCTTTACCCAAGTTATTCAATTATTGATGTCAAGATACGATTTTAAATCACTAAAAAAGATTAGGGTTAATGAGGACTTAATTTACAAGCAGTTGTATGCTACAGATGGTTCAGTTTATAAAATTTATCCTGAGGGAGTTTGTTTTCCAAAAAACAAGGAAGAAATTGTTGAATTAGTAAATTTTGCTCGTAAAAACCAAATTCCACTGATACCTCGTGCAGGAGGAACTTCACTAGCGGGGCAAGTAGTAGGAAAAGGATTGGTCGTGGATGTGTCAAAACATTTCAATCAAGTTGTCGATTTTGATCCACAGTCAAAACAAATTGTTGTTCAGCCAGGAATGGTTCGAGACGATCTCAATAACTTTCTTGCACCCCATCAGTTGTTTTTTGGACCTAATACTTCCACTTCAAATCGATGTACCATTGGTGGAATGGTTGGAAACAATTCCTCTGGTAGTACCTCGATAAAGTATGGGGTTACCCGAGACAAAGTGATTGCTATTGAGTGTGTTTTATCTGACGGAAGTCTTGTAGTTTTTGATAAGTTAAACAAATTACAGCTTGACGAAATACAAAAATCAAAAACTTTAGAGGGACAGATTTATCGTTTTTTTTGTGACAAACTCTCAAACCCTAAGCATCAAAAAAGTATTCGAACCAACTACCCCCAAGCAGCCGTTCATCGAAGAAATACGGGCTATGCACTTGACGCTCTATTGAATGATTTTGTTGATACAAAATCATCTTGCTTGAACTTGTCTAGATTACTTTCTGGTAGTGAGGGAACATTAGCCTTTGTAACATCTATCACTCTCTCTCTTGATGATATTCCACCTCGAGAAGCTGTGATGGTTGCAGCTCATTTCAAAAGTATTGAAAAATGTTTGAGATCTGTAGCACCTTTAATGGAGCATTCCCTTTTTACTTGCGAGATGATGGACAAAACTATTTTGGATTGCACCAAAAACAATATTTCTCAAGCAAAAAATAGATTTTTTATAAAGGGAGATCCTCAGGCTATTTTAATGCTTGAGTTAAGGGCCTCCTCAGATTCAGAACTTGAAAGTGAATTGGAATCCCTTCTTAAAACACTTAATGAAATTAGTCTTTCTTATGATTTTACTATTTTAAAAGGGGACCAAATACAATCAGCACTGGAGCTTAGGAGTGCTGGCTTAGGCCTTTTGGGGAATTTGGTTGGAGACAAGAAAGCGGTGGCCTGTATTGAGGATACCGCTGTACCAGTCAATCAATTGGCAGATTACATTGAAGAGTTTACGGTCTTGATGAAGAGGTTCGATCAAAGCCCTGTTTATTATGCACATGCAGGAGCCGGAGAATTGCATTTACGCCCCATTCTCAATTTAAAGAAAGATAAGGATGTAAAACAGTTCAAGACAATTACTGCAGCTGTTGCTCAATTGGTTAAAAAATACAAAGGATCAATGAGTGGTGAACACGGAGATGGGATTGTTCGCTCTGAGTTCATCCCATTTATGTTGGGAGAAGATAATTATAAGTTAATCAAAGGGGTCAAACAAATTTTTGATCCTACCCATATCTTCAATCCTGCTAAAATTGTAGATGCCTTACCCATGGATCAAAATCTCCGCTATCAACCTGGACGTTTAGAACCTGAAATTGACACCTATATGGATTTCAGTAGCGATCATGGCATTTTGAGAGCTGTGGAAAAATGCAATGGATCGGGTGATTGCAGGAAAACAACCACAAATGCCACTATTTGTCCTAGTTACCGCGCTACCAAAGATGAAAAAGACAGTACCAGAGGCAGAGCCAATGTGTTAAGAGAAGTATTGACCAACTCCAAGGCAGACAATCCGTTTGATAGCCCTGAAATCAAAAAAGTAATGGATTTATGCATCAGTTGTAAAGCCTGTGTATCAGAGTGTCCCAGTAGCGTAGATATGGCCACTTACAAAGCAGAGTTTCTATTTCAATATCATAAAAAACATTCTCCTCGATTGAGAGATCGTATTTTTGCCTTTAATGGAGTTTTGAATAAAAAACTAAATCCAGTTAGAAGGATACAAAATGGTTTTTTTAAAAACCCATTGATAGGGAGGTTGATTAAAAAATCATTGGGAATTGCAACAGATCGATCGATCCCTAAACTACACTTCCCACTAGATAGAAAATTGATTAAAAAACAAAAAATCGATTCAAAACGACGGGTTTACCTTTATCTCGATGAGTTTACCAACTATTTGGATGTCAAAATTGGCCAAGATGCCTTTGAACTACTATCACGCTTGGGGTACAGGGTTGAAGTTTTGCCCTCAACAGAAAGCGGACGATCATACTTATCTAAAGGATTTTTGGAACAAGCCAAGAGTTGTGCCAATCGAAATATTAACTTATACAAAGACATTGTCGGCCCTGAAACCCCTTTGTTAGGAATTGAACCTTCTGCATTATACACTTTCAAAGACGAATACCAAAAGCTTGCCTCAGATAAAAAAAGTGCAAAACAATTGGCGCAAAGCTGTCTGTTAGTAGAAGAATTTATTGCTCAAGAAATTGACAAGGGACATATTTCATCAAAGGATTTTACTGAACAATCCAAAACTTTAAAAATACATGCCCATTGTTATCAAAAGTCTTTGGGAACCCCTGCTGACACTTTTAAGATACTGAATCTGCCTACAAATTATAAAGTTACGCTGATGTCAACTGGATGTTGCGGTATGGCTGGCTCTTTTGGATATGAGGCCGAACATTATGAAGTCAGTCAGAAAATAGGAGAGGAGCGGCTTTTTCCTACCATCAGAAAAATGAATGATAAAACCTTGGTAGTGGCAAACGGTACCAGTTGTAGGCATCAAATATTTGACGGAACAGGGAAAAAAGCATTGCACCCTTTGTCGATACTTCTAAAAGCTTTGAACTAAAGTAATTAAACTCCTATTTCAAATGAATAATCAACTCTTACTTGATGAAAGTTATCCATTGAACAAGAAACATATTGATTTTTACCGAAGTCATGGATTTATTAAATTGAAAAACATATTTGATGGGGATACCCTAAAATATTTCGGGGATTTCATTTCTAAAAAAGTAGAGGAGATGACCCAGAATGTCGATGATTTTTCCGAACGAGACACTTATGGAAAAGCTTTCTTACAAATTTTCAACCTCTGGAAAGAAGAGGAAGAGATCAAAAGATTCGTTTTTTCGAAAAAATTAGCAAAAATTGCGACTGAGCTCATGGAGGTTCGTGGAGTGAGAATGTATCACGATCAAGCTTTATTTAAGGAAGGGAATGGAGGTTTTACGCCTTGGCACGCTGACCAATATTACTGGCCTTTGGAAAGTGATAGAACCATCACAGCATGGATTCCCCTGCATAATATAAACAAGGAGATGGGACCATTAGAATTTAGTGCTGGAAGTCAGGTTCTCTGCGATGGAAGATCCTTAGCAATTAGTGATGAAAGCGAAAAACAAATTGAAAAAAGACTAAAAATCACCAATTTTAAAAAGGTTTCAGAGCCTTTTGTTTTAGGGGAAATTAGTTTTCATTCTGGCTGGGTGTTTCATCGAGCAGGACCAAATACTACTGATCAGGTAAGAAAAGTAATGACCATAATCTACATGGATAAGGACATGAAGTTAATATCACCCAAAAATGAGGGACAAAAAAACGATTGGGAAACTTGGTGTCCAGGTGCTAAAGTTGGACAAATCATCAATAGCCCTTTGAATCCTATTCTCTATGAAAAAAATAATTAAAATGATTTATCATAAATTACTCAAGATCATACATTTATTAAAGAGTAGATTCAATCAAACTAAAACCATTTTTCAATTAAATCAATTAGGAAATCAAGGAAGTATAATTGCTAAGTCATATTTAAAAATTCGTTCAAAAGATTTTACAAATGATGAGGTTCGTCTTTTTCAACTTTTAAGAGCGTTTAGAGAAAAATTATACAATGATAATAGAGTGATAAATTTTGAAGAAATTGGATCTTCAAGTAAAATGTCCGTTGCTCAAGTATCGAAACGGGCAGCATCCCCTGAAGTTTGGACCCATTTCTTTTATCAATTAACAAAAAATAAATCGATTCAAAATGTATTAGAAATTGGTACTAATTTAGGTGTATCAGGTCAATATTTCATCAAAGCATTAGAGGAAAAACCTAAAGCCTATTTTACCACTTTAGAGGGAGTTAAGGGGCTTTGTGAAATCGCTTCTAATCGATTTGAAACCCTCACCACCGAGGATCGTTTTAGAGTCATTCATGGGTTATATGATCAGACCTTACCGGATTTGATTAAAGAGAGTAACCCATTCGATTTTGTTTTCATAGACGGAAATCATCATTACAATGCAACTCTCAATTATTTTGAAATGTTAAAAGAAAACCTAGCCGATCAAGCCATTGTAATTTTCGATGACATCAATTGGAGTAGTGGAATGAGAAAAGCATGGCAAGAGATACGCATTCAAAAAGGGGTTGTTTTTTCAATCAACTTTTTCAAACTAGGGATTGTTGTATTCGATTCTAAACAAACATCTCCATCCAAAAATCATTATCAATTATTTCTATCTAACTAAGGATCGAGTCTTTTCGCTCAAGCCTAATCAAAACTTTCCCATTATATTTGCATTTTAGAATCATATGTCAGGAAATAAATTTGGAAAACTTTTTCAGTTAAGCTCTTTTGGAGAGTCCCATGGACCCGCTATTGGTGGAGTAATTGATGGTTGTCCCTCTGGGATCGAATTGGATATAGAGGCCATTCAAAGAGATTTAAATCGAAGAAAACCCGGTCAGTCGGCCATAGTTACCCAAAGAAAAGAGCCTGATGAGGTTGAGTTTTTTTCTGGAATATTTGAAGGAAAGACTACTGGTGTACCCATTGGATTTGCCATTTTCAATACCAACCAAAAATCCAAGGATTATGATCACATCAAAGATCAGTATCGACCCTCACATGCTGACAAAGTTTACGATGACAAATACGGCGTTAGAGATTATCGTGGTGGGGGAAGAAGTTCTGCCAGAGAAACCGCCAGTAGGGTAGTGGCTGGAGCAATAGCCAAGCAGTTTCTCAGTGATATAAAATTTACTGCCTATGTCTCTGCTGTCGGAGAAATTGAATTGAATAAACCTTATCAAACACTCGATTTCGACACCATTGAACAAAATCCAGTTCGTTGTCCCGACCCTCAGAAGGCTGCAGAAATGGAAGAATACATCAAAATAATTCGAAAAGAAGGAGATACTGTGGGAGGCATCATCAGTTGTGTGATTCAGAACGTTCCCGCAGGATTGGGAGAACCCGTTTTTGATAAGTTACACGCTGAGTTGGGCAAAGCCATGCTTTCTATCAATGCAGTTAAGGGATTTGAATACGGTAGTGGTTTTGCTGGAGCAAAAGACCGAGGAAGTAATCACAACGATTTGTTTAATACCGATGGAACTACTCAAACCAACCAATCAGGTGGAATTCAAGGAGGGATTTCCAACGGTATGGATATTTATTTTAAAGTGGCTTTTAAACCCGTAGCTACGATCATGCAATCTCAGCAAACCATCAACAAGAAAGGTGAAACTGTTGAAATGCAGGGAAAAGGTAGACATGACCCTTGTGTTGTTCCAAGAGCAGTGCCCATAGTAGAGGCGATGGCGGCCTTGGTTTTGGCTGATTTTACCCTCCTCAATCGAGCGGTAAAAAAATAACGTTTATTGCAATCAATTTTAAGCCAGGAATGGATTTAAAATTGAAAACAAGTTTTACATTTAAGTATTAAACAATCATAAAAGATGAAAAAAATACCATTGCACTGGAGCATCATGATCGGTATGCTTCTTGGTGTCTTGGTTGGGGTCATATTCACTCAATTTGAAGCTGGACCAAAGCTAATATCCCATTGGATTAAACCTTTTGGCACTATTTTCATCAATGCCCTCAAACTTATCGCCATGCCCCTAATTTTAGCTTCCTTGATAAAAGGAGTTTCTGATCTTAAAGACATTTCAAAACTTTCTCTAATGGGCGGTCGCACCATTGGAATTTATGTCATGACCACGGTGGTAGCTGTAATGATCGGCTTGATCATGGTCAATACTTTCAAACCAGGGAAAAGTATTAGCGAAGAAACCCGCCAAGAACTTGTTACAGCTTATCAATCGGATGCTGCCGAAAAACAGATCGTGGCTCAAAAGCAAAAAGATGCTGGACCCTTACAAGCACTTGTAGATCTAGTCCCCAGTAATATTTTTAAAGCCACCTCCGATAATGGAAACATGTTGCAAGTCATCTTTTTTGCTCTATTTTTTGGGATTGGATTGATATTGATTCCTGCCGAAAAGGCCAAGGCAGTCAAAGACTTTTTTGATGCTTTGAATGAGGTAATTTTAAAGTTAATCGATTTGATCATGCTGGTAGCTCCCTATGGTGTTTTTGCCCTTTTGGCTGCCTTAGTGGTTGAATCTCCAAGTTTGGATTTGTTTCGTGCCTTGGGGATGTATGCTCTTACCCTTCTCATTGGTTTACTTTTGATGGGTTTGTTTTACCTCATACTGGTGCGAGTGTTTGTTAAATTCAAACCCAAAAAATTTCTTGAAGGCATTGCCCCAGCCCAACTGCTGGCTTTTTCTACCAGTTCAAGTGCCGCTACACTACCTGTTACTATGGAACGAGTTGAAGAACACCTAGGGGTAGATGAAGAAGTAGCGAGTTTTGTACTTCCCGTTGGTGCAACCATCAACATGGATGGTACCAGTTTGTATCAGGCCGTTGCAGCCGTTTTCATAGCCCAGGCTTTTGGAATGGATCTGAGTGTTGTTACTCAATTAGGGATTATTCTTACCGCTACGCTGGCCTCAATAGGAGCTGCTGCTGTCCCTGGTGCCGGAATGGTCATGCTGGTCATTGTATTGGGGCAAGCGGGTATTCCTGAGGCTGGGTTGGCTCTGATTTTTGCTATAGATAGGCCGTTGGACATGTGCAGAACGGTTATTAATATTACTGGAGATGCCTCCGTATCATTACTTGTAGCAAAGTCTGTAGGAAAGCTTCACAAACGACCCAAAGAAAAGAAATGGGACGATCACTATCCTAAAAAATAAAACTCAATCCAAGAACTTATTTTTGTGTTCCCTTTCGGGTAAAAAACAGCAATCGTATGGTCCTCCCAAAATAAATCGATTTTTGGCGATGAAGTAGTAAAGATGATCTGTCAACTGACGAGGAAGAATTTTAAATACCAAAATCATTTTGAAAACACCACCTAATTTTCGTGCTATACAAAATATGGCTTCGGAAGCCAAATAGTACTGTTTTTCATCCACTAATACAATACTCTCAGGCACCTCAATCCCTTTTTGTTTAAAAAATAACTTTGCATTTCTCCACTCAAAGGGGCAAAATAAAAATGTTTTTTTTTGTCATATTTCAATAGAAATTTAACCCAAAAATGACAAAAAGGGCAATGACCGTCGTAAAATAATATTGGAGTCGTCATGTCATGGAGCAATTTCCAATTGATCTAAACTCACTTGTGTTGTAAATAAGCCATAATTGACAATGGCTTTTTGCTTTTCTATGGCGTCGATACTACCCACAGATTTACCTTCAAGCATCCTTACTTTATCGCCAACCTTAAGAATCACTTTTGGTTTGGGTTTTGTCGGTGGAGCCTGTGATTTCTTTTTCTTTTTTTCCTTTCTGATTTTAACCAACTTCTGTGTCACCTCCTTGGTGATCTCTTTTTTTACCTCACGATCTTTTTTGGTCTGAGCTGCAGTTTTGCGTTTCCTTTTAGCATTTTCTGATTCTACCAACTGTAATAACTCAGCAATCAAAGGACGTTTTTTATTGTTTCGAAAAAAACGATCTGCCAAGTCATTGAGCTTGTTACCCAAAACAATCATCCGTTGATTGTGATCAAATAACTCTTGATAATTGACCAATTTAGATTTTAATTTATCGTTGAGTTTTTCCAATCGTTCTGATTCGTTTTCAAACTTACTCTCCTTTTCCCTAAGCGATTTACCGGTTTTAGCCATTTGATGTCGTTCCTTTTGCATTTTGGCAATAGTAGCATCAAAACGAACTTTTCCTCTTTCAATTTTCTTTTTAGCTCTATTGATAAGGCTAAAAGGAATTCCGTTCTTTTGGGCAACTTCAAAAGTAAATGAGCTTCCAGCTTCGCCCAATATGAGTTTAAAAACAGGCTCTAAGGTTCTATCGTCAAATTGCATATTGGCATTGACCATCGCAGGTTGTTCGTTGGCTAAAAGCTTCAAATTGGCATAATGAGTTGTGATTAACCCAAAAGATTTCCGCTCGTAAAAATTTTCTAAAATGACCTCAGCCAAAGCACCACCCAATTCCGGATCAGAACCTGTACCAAATTCATCGATCAGAAAGAGCGTCTTCTCATCACATTTTTTAAGGAAGCCTTTCATGTTTTTCAATCGATAGGAATAAGTGCTTAAATGATTTTCAATAGATTGATTGTCTCCAATATCGGTCAGAATAGTATCAAACCAACATACCCTACTTTTTTCATGTACGGGAATCAAAATACCGCTTTGTAGCATCAATTGGAGTAAACCTACCGTTTTAAGGGTAATACTTTTTCCTCCAGCATTGGGACCCGATATAACGACGATTCTGCTTTCTGGGTGCAAATGAATGTCTTGAGGATAGGTTTTTTTATCCTCCAACTGGTGGGTGCGATAGAGTAGGGGGTGGTATGCGTTTTTAAGCTCTAGTTCTTGCTGATCAGAAAAAATAGGAAGTAAGGCATTGATGACTTGAGCATAGCGAGCACGAGCGAAAATAGTGTCAAAATGAATTAAATAGACCTGGTAATCTTTTATGAGTCCCAATAGTGGACGTAGGTAGTCGGTTAACTGACTGAGTATTTTTTTTATTTCTTCACTTTCCTCGAAAATAAGGTTTTGAAGTTCTCTCGAAAAATTTAAAGTGGCCTCGGGCTCAATAAAAACGATACTGCCGGTTTTGGAACTGCCCATGATTCCCCCCTTCACCTTTCTTCGATACATGGCTTTGACCGCCAAAACACGTTTATTTTCAACTACTGACTCCCTTATGTCATCTATATAGTCTAAGTTTTGATAGTGAGACAAAGCTTTGTTGAAACTTTGCGCAATCTTGCCCTTTAGAACTTGAATTTGCTTTCTGAGGGTGTAAAGATTATCAGATGCATTGTCCCGAATCTCGCCAAATCGATCAATCACATTGTCGATTTCCTTTTTGATCTCTTTATTTACTTCGATCTCACTTCCAATTTGATGAAGGGAAGGGTAGTAGGTCTTGAATTTATTTAAAAATTTAAGCAAGGTGTTTACCGTTTGTGAGGCCGCGGCAATGTTTCTAAAATCATTGATTTCCAATACACTATTTTCAATTTTTAACAATTGAAAAGCAGGGGACAAGTCTTCAAATCCATGGTTGGGAATTCGGTTATCGTTATCAAAAGAAGCCAAATATTCAGAAACAGAAAGAAGTTCTTGGAGCAGTGTTTTCTGTTCAGGAAGCGGTGATAAATTAAGACAGGCCTCCTTTCCCATCGGAGTGATGGAGAAATCTTTGATTTGATCCGTTACCCTGAAAAATTCTAAATCTTCTAAAGTTTTTTTTGGGATGTGCCCCATCTATTTTTCTAAATTAGCACAACAAAATTAAGAAATCGTGGCCGTAAGCATACACCCTGAATGGGAAAATATACTTCAGGAGAGTTTTGAAGCTCCTTATTTTAAGTCCCTGATTGATTTTGTGAAATCTGCTTATAAGAGTTCTCCTTGTTTTCCACCAGGAAAATTAATTTTCAATGCCTTTGATCTTTGTCCACCCAAAAAGACCAAAGTAGTACTGTTGGGGCAGGACCCATACCACGGTGATGGTCAAGCCCATGGCCTGTGTTTTTCTGTACCCGATGGGATGGCTTATCCGCCTTCACTAATCAATATCTTCAAGGAATTGGAAAAAGATTTACAAATACCTTATCCAAAAAATGGAAATTTGACGCCTTGGGCAGAACAAGGTGTGTTATTACTCAACGCAACTTTGACGGTTCAAGCCCATCGAGCTGGAAGCCATCAGGGAAAGGGTTGGGAAAAATTTACTGATCAGGTCATTCAAATCCTTTCTGAACAATTCGAAAACCTAGTGTTTTTGTTGTGGGGAGGCTATGCGAAAAAAAAATTAAAATTGATCGATCAAAAGAAGCATTGTGTATTAACTTCTGGACATCCTTCGCCCTTAAGTGCCAATAGGGGATATTGGTTTGGTAATGGTCATTTTAGTAAAGTAAACGATTATTTAATAGAAAAAGGAAAAAAAAGTATTGATTGGTCCTTGTAAACTATCCTCCAATGCGTTTGACCTCATGACCTAATTCACGAAGTTTCTCAATAATTTGATCTCTGTAATTACCCTGAATCAGAATCTCACCATTTTTAACGGTACCACCAGTATTTACCAGTTGTTTTAAGGTTTTGGCCAAAGATTTGAGGTCTTCATTTTCTCCCTCAAAGCCTTTGATCAACGTGACTACTTTTCCAGCTCTGCCTTTTTTACTAAAATGTGCTTCAAGAAATTGTTTTTGAAACTCAGGCTCAAAGGATTCATCTTCATTTATATCAGGAGCTAATCCCTCAAATTTGATCATCCCCAAATCCGAAAGACTATTTATTTTTTTGGCCATAACCACTTTTTCTTTTTAGACTGTAAATTTACTATTATGAAATTAATTACTATTCTAACAATAGCAACGATGACCCATATATATTTATATTCATTTGATTGAAGGATAGTGTAGATTTTAAAATCCTATTTTACATAATATTAATTATAAAAAACAATTGACGTAAGTAATCACTTAGTATAGAACCCTTTCGTTATTATAAATCGTATTTACTTAACAAGGTTTCGAATATCACAAAGGAATTTTTAGGGTCATTAAGTAAAACATATTCCATTGCTCCATCCCAAATCATCATAAACGTTTCTGATTCAGATTGGGAATCATTGAAATCAAGTGCCTCAAAGGCAGATTTAACTTTATGATTTAATTTATCAGCGAAATCATTCTGATCCAATTTCATCTGCCATCTTAAACTGTAAAATACTTTCCAAAAATCCATCTGATCCTTAGCCAGATTGAAAGGCAAGCTAATGATGTGTTTAAGTATTACTTTAGGATGGGTTAAACTTTCAATAGGTTGAATCATCTTCTCAAGTTTTTGTTGACCATCTTTTAGTATGGAAGTCAAAAGTCCTTCTTTATTTTGGAAATGTCTGAAGATTAGTCCCTCCGAAACTCCAGCTTCTTGGGCTATTGAGCGGGTTGATGTAGCTTCATAACCCTGTTTTGCAATTAATTTTAGTGCACTTTTGAGAATTTCTTTTTGCTTTTCAGTCATAAGTGAGTAGTTACTTAATTATAAGTTTTCATTTTAAGATTTAGGGATAATCATTACGATTAAGTTGTAAATTTATAATTTAGACGCAACAAATCAACCTACTACCATGAAAAATTTTAACTCCAAGGGTTTCTGCCTCATCTTTATTATTTTACTTCCGGGTGTGTTTATTGATTGTTCTAATTTTAGCAATAAAAATTTCATTGAGAAGCAACACGAAATAGAATTGATTGCCTATTATGCAGGAGACACAAAATCAATTGATGAATATGATCTGAGTGGTGTTACACAGCTAATTTACAGTTTTCTTCACCTCAAAGGTAATGAATTGAGTATCGATAATAAATCAGACAGTCTTACTCTAATTCATCTCTCTGCCCTAAAAAACAATTATCCTAAACTCAAAGTCTTAGTTTCACTGGGAGGTTGGGGAGGTTGTAAAAGCTGTTCCTCTGTATTTTCTTCTGAAAAAGGCAGGAAGGAATTTGCTAAATCAACTGCTCGTATAATTGAACAATACAATGCCGACGGTATTGATTTGGACTGGGAATATCCTGTTGTACCTGGCCCTCCAGGACACCCCTACAGTTCCCAAGACAAGGATAATTTTACAGCCTTGATCAAAGAACTTAAAGCAGTTATGCATCCCGATGACATCTTAAGTTTCGCAGCGGGTGGATTTCCATCTTATCTTGAAAAATCTATCGATTGGAATGCTGTTATGCCATTGGTAGATCATGTTAACATTATGAGCTATGACCTTTACGGTGGTTACAGTAAATTTACAGGACACCATACACCGCTCTATTCAAATGCTGATCAGCAAAGTTTGTCCGCTGATCAAGCCGTCAAATATCTCATTGACATCGGAATACCTGCAAATAAAATAGTAATTGGAGCCGCATTTTATGGTCGAATATGGAAAAAGGTACCCGATTTGAACAACGGACTCTATCAGCCAGGCGTTTTTTACAAAAGCTTGGGCTACAATAACTGGGATCAACTGGACTCTGGTTATGAATTCTACCGTGATCAAGTCGCTAAAGCACCTTATGCATACAATAAAGAAAAAAGCTATTTTTTTACTTTTGATGACTCAATTTCTGTAATACACAAAACCAAATACGCCAAAGAAAATGGTCTTAAAGGCATCATGTTTTGGCAGTTGATGAATGATAAAGCCCAAAATGGTTTACTCAGCCATATGGTTAGAGCAGCCAAACCTGAATAGTAAATTCTCAATGTCCCTTTTGAATACACCAAGCTTATACTCTATTGTATTCTTTCAGTCTTGTCATACGTTTGAATCAAATCGAAGCTGTTAATAAAAACATTAAAACCCTCCACCCCTATTCATAATTTTTTTCACCTAATTCGTAAATTCAATAAAACTATGTTTATGAATGATAGACCAAACGATATCAAACGGATTCGTCCTGAAATTGGGAGTATTAAAACTTTTCAACAGATGGGAAGTGAGGAAAAGTTTCAAAACCAGACACTAAGACCCATTATTAAACTTCAAAACCCTCTTTTACTTGCTGTTTTTCAAAACTATATCGTCAAACATAAAGGTGTTTTTTACGATCTTTCGTTAGAAAAACGATTGGCTTACATAGAAAATGCAATTTTCAAAGACCAAAAGTTCAGGAATGCTTTGAAAGGAATGATCATTGGTCATTTTACTGTAAAAGAATACAACGACTACGCTCAGCATTCTTCATCCTTAAACAAAAGAATGATGAATATGGTAGTAGAGCGTTTAAAAAATCAAGTGGAATATTTCGAATCCAACGAAAAAAGACGAGTAATTTAATTGTTGTAATGTTACTATGGTCTATTGCTCTAATGGTTTTCAAGATTAGCGTGAAGATTTTCAAACAACTTGTTTTGATGTGAGTAGGCTGCATAACTCATGGAAGGAATGAAAGATATTTCTTAGTTTACAAGAAGCTTCCCCGCTTTAGCTCTGTTAAATAATCGATTGATGAGCATCAAAGGATCACTAAGTTTTGCAAGCAATAAAATAAAATGTTTAATGGTTTAAATCAACAAATCAATCTAAAAGGCTTTCACCGTTTAAATCGGTAGTCAACACACTGCTCATGTAATCAAAAAAAGGACGAATGTGAATAAAATGCGTATCTACCAAAGTGGGGAAATCCTTGGATATGACTTGTTTATCGCTTAATTTTTTAAGAAAAGTAAATTGTTTCTTCTTAATCAAGTCAATGTTGGGATGCTCCTTATCAAATCCTTTTGGGGCTGTTTTAACCTCATCTCCCTGTAAGCTCCCCCAATACTTCTCAAAAGTAGGATCGGCCATTATCTCTCTAAATTCCTCAGCATCTACCTCCAATTCTTTTCGTATTCGAAACAAATCTTTAGGTTCAGGAGCCCAAAAACCAACCCCCAAAAAACTATTGTTAGGCTCCAAGTGAATGTAATACCCTCCCCTTAAGGCAGGTTTCTCTCGATGAAAAACCATACCAAAATGGGTCTTGTAGGGAGTTTTGTTTTTGGAGAAACGAACATCACGATAGATTCTAAAGATTTTACTTTTATCAATCTTATCGTGAAGTTGTAAGGCTCGTTCTATCTCTTTTACGAATTCTTTAACCTCCGATTCTAAAACCTTAAATTCTGGCTTGTGTGATTCAAACCAATCGCGGTTGTTGTTTTGAGCTAAGGCTTTGAAAAAATTGAATACTTTAGGATTAATTCCCAGCATGATAATATTTTTAATTGTGATTTTGAATCCAATTGTTGATTTTTTCCTCCAAGATTGAAAGCGGCAATGCTCCAGATTCTAAAATTTTTTGATGAAAAACTCTAATATCAAATTGATTTCCAAGAATGTCCTCCGCCTGCTTGCGAAGGGATCGGATTTTAAGTTGACCTATTTTATATGAGAGCGCTTGCCCTGGATTTGCCATGTAACGTTCAATTTCCGAGGTGATTCCTGCTAAAGACTCAGCTTCATTGTCCAATGAAAATTGTATGGCTTGCTCACGAGTCCATCCCTTGGCGTGTAAGCCCGTATCAACTACCAATCTTACAGCACGATGCATTTCTGCTCCCAACATACCAAAATATTGATAGGGGTCTTCATATAGACCTAATTCTTCACCCAATGACTCAGTGTACAATGCCCAACCCTCAGAAAATGCACTGTAGAATAAATTTTTTCGGAAATGAGGAAGGTCTTTGTTCTCTTGTTGCAATGAAATCTGAAAGTGATGACCAGGAATCGCCTCATGTAGGAAAAGGTCTTCGTCTGAATATGTATTGTATTGCTTAACATCGGGGATAGGAACATAAAATATTCCTGGGCGTGATCCATCCAAAGATCCTGAATTATAGTGTGCTGCAGCAGATGCTTCACGAAAAGCTTCAACTCTTCTGATTTCGAATGGAGTCTTTGGTTGAAGAGAAAAAAGTCGATCTACATTCGGCTTTATCTTCTTGTATATCGAATTGAAATTATCAATAACCTCTTGAGGATCGGTAAAAGGCATCAATTCTGGGTGGGTACGAACGTGTCCAAAAAAGGCATTTAGATCACCTTCAAAGCCCACTTTATCCTTTACTTTTTCCATTTCTCCACGTATTCTTGCAACCTCACTCAAACCTAATCTATGAATGCTGTCCGCGTCCATTTCAGTAGTAGTATAAACCCTAATGGCATAATCATAATATTCAGCACCGTCAGCAAAAGCATTAAAACCACTACTTTCCCTCCCCGCCTCTAAGTATTCTGTAGCCATGAAATCGTATAAACGCTGGTATGCAGGAATAATACGATTTTCGATCATGGAATAATAGTTCATCTCTAACTCCTCTCGATCCTTCGAGCTAAACCCTTCTGGCATTTGTCTTATTGGACTGTAAAAAAGATGATCGGTGACCTCTTTTTGTGCCATGGCCTCCAACTGAGGTAGTACCTTAACAATTAAAGATTTTGGAAGCACATACCCCTTTTCAATTCCCTCTCTCATTTTGTCTTCTGCAGAACGCATCCAATCCAAGTAGCCTTGCAAACGAATCAACCAATTTCGATAATCCAGTGGTGTTTTGAAGGGTTGGGCTCCCTTACCAGAGGCCAATTGCCCCATGGTTAGCTGAAAAGTCCACATTTGATTGACTGGCATCAAATCCGTATGATAAGTTTTACCCTCCAACTCTAGAGCCAATTCTCTGAGGAGTATATTTTTGCTCATCATTTGTTGCCCACTCAATTGATCATTATCATAAGACTCTAAAGCTTCTTTGTAATGGGTTAAAAAATCCTTTTGTTTGAGCCCAAATTCATTAGAAAGGAAATTGGGAAGGGTATCGTTGTAACGTATATCTCCTATAAAAGTGGCTTTGATTCGATAAAGCTCCAAGCTATCTTCGAAATAATCTTCCAAAAGCTTATCAAAGGCGGTGTTTTTACTTGTTTCAGACAATTGACATGCCAAGAAAGGAATGCACAATAAAATCAATAGGTTTTTTTTCATAATAAGATTTTTTAAATTACACCAAATTACTAATTCCCTAATACAAGTATTCCTAACCTTTTCGTTTTTCTAGCACAGTTCCAATATCTCTCAAGCTTTTGCCTTTTGATTTAAGTAATATCAAATAGTGAAAAAACAAATCTGCAGCTTCTTCCATGAACAAGTCCTCTCGATCAGCAATAGCCTCTATCACTGTCTCTACAGCCTCCTCACCTACCTTTTGTGCGATCTTATCAACCCCTTTTTCAAACAAACTACTCACGTAGCTACCTTTCACAGAATGGGTTTTTCTATTTTCAATGACACTTTCCAGTTCACTAATGAAAGAAAATTCTGAGGAATTTTCCTCTTCCCAACAAGTATCGGCACCTGTATGACAAGTTGGGCCCATTGGATCGACATAAATCAATAAGGCATCACGATCGCAATCCAATTTGAAAGATTTGAAAGTCAAAAAATTTCCACTTTCTTCCCCTTTTGTCCATAATCGTTGTTTGCTCCTACTGTAGAAAGTAACTTTCCCTGAAGATTGGGTTTTCTGTAAGGCTTCATCATTCATGTAACCCAACATGAGTACTTTGCGGGTTTGGTAATCTTGAACGATGGCAGGTAAAAGACCATTGGGGTCTTTGTTAAAGTCAGCTTTTTTCATTTTACAATTCTTGTAGCAATATTATTATTTTTTAAAGTTTCTTTGAGATGAGGGATTTCTATTTCTCCAAAATGAAAAACGCTTGCCGCTAGCGCAGCATCGGCTTTCCCTTTTATGAAAGTATCTACAAAATGTGCAGTATTACCCGCTCCTCCCGACGCTATGATTGGAATGTTGACCTTATAGCTCAATTCCGCTAGTGCTTCATTGGCAAATCCATTTTTGGTTCCATCGTGATCCATGGAAGTAAATAGGATTTCTCCTGCCCCTCGTATTGCCGCCTCTCTGGCCCATTCAATAAGCTCAATTGGAGTAGGGACCTTCCCTCCTACCAAATGAACAAGCCATCGATTGTCTATCTTTTTGGCATCAATGGCCACGACCACGCACTGACTGCCAAATGCATCAGCTAATTCATTAATAAGCTCTGGCCTTCGCACGGCAGCAGAATTGATCGATACTTTGTCAGCACCATTTTGCAACAATATTTTGGCATCCTCAACGCTACTGATTCCTCCCCCAACTGTAAAGGGAATATCCAAAGCAGCAGCTACCCTCAATACCAAGTCTGCTAGGGTTTTTCTTTTTTGTTCTGTAGCCGATATGTCCAAAAAAACCAATTCGTCTGCTCCCTCTTGTGTGTATCGGGTGGCAAGTTCAACAGGATCACCAGCATCTCTCAAGTCAACAAAATTCACTCCCTTGACGGTTCGCCCATCTTTGATATCTAAACAAGGGATTATTCTTTTAGCCAACATGCCTCAATTATTATTTACAATATACATTTCTAAACTTTTAAGGCTGATCTTTTTTTCATAAATCGCTTTACCAATAATCACACCTTCACATCCCAACTCCGACAATTTTGTTAAGTCTAAAACATCCGAAACCCCACCAGAGGCAATCAACTTAATATTGGAACATTCCGTCAATAATAAACGATAAAGCGAAAAAGCTGGCCCTTCCAACATACCGTCCTTACTGATGTCAGTACAAATCACATATTGAATTCCTTCTTTTTGATATTTTTTAATGAAAGGGACGATCTGCTCCTCTGAGGTTTCTGTCCATCCGCTTACTGCAATTCGATCACCTTTCACATCAGCTCCCAGTATTATTCTGTCGCTTCCATATTGATGGATCCATTTGTTGAAGGTATCGACTTGTTTGACTGCAACACTGCCCCCCGTGATCTGACGGGCTCCACATTCAAAAGCAATTTTCAAGTCTGCATCGGATTTCAATCCTCCTCCAAAGTCAATTTTTAATTTGGTTTGTGTTGCCAGTTTTTCCAATACCTTATGATTCACAATGCTTTTGGCTTTGGCACCGTCCAAATCCACGACATGGAGATATGTAACTCCACTACCCTCAAAAGCTTTGGCGACCTCCAAAGGATCTTCATTATAGATTTTTTGAGTAGTGTAATCCCCCTTGGTCAACCGAACACATTTTCCATCAATAATGTCAATAGCAGGAATAATTCTCATATCAAACTTTTAAAAAATTTTCTAACAAGCACAAACCATCATTACTGCTTTTTTCGGGATGAAATTGTACGCCATAAAAATTATTTTTTTGTATTGCGACGCTGTAAATATCGGAATACTCACAACTTGCAGTAGTAGTTGAGGTTATAGGAACAAAATAACTGTGAACTAAATACATATAGCAATCTTGCTCGATGCCTTGAAACAATCCCATTTCGTTGTGATTTACTACATTCCAACCCATTTGAGGAACTTTAACGGTATCGGGAAAACGAACTACTTCAACAGGAATAATGCCCAAACCTTTGGTGTTGCCTTCCTCTGTTTTCTCACACAACAACTGCATCCCCAAGCAAATACCCAAAACCGGTTGTTTCAGTTTTGGAATTAATAAATCTAATCCATTGGATTTTAATTTATGCATAGCACTTGAAGCCTCTCCCTGTCCAGGAAAAATAACTTTGTCTGCTTTCGATATTTGCTCTACATCAGAGGTTATTTCTGCAGATACTCCCAAGCGCTCTAAGGCAAACTGAAGACTTTTGACATTTCCTGCATCATAATCAATAATTACCGTTTCCATTCTACAAAGTTCCTTTGGTTGAAGGCAAAACCATATTATTGGTATCTCTTTTAATGGCCATTTTTATTGATTTAGCAAAAGCCTTAAAAATAGATTCAATTTTGTGATGCTCATTACTTCCTTCAGCTTTAATATTGAGATTGGCCTTTGCGCCATCGGCAAAGGATTTGAAAAAGTGATAGAACATTTCTGTTGGCATTTTTCCAATCATCTCCCTTCTGAATTCTACCTCCCAAACCAGCCAGGTTCTTCCACCAAAATCTAGTGCAACTTGTGCCAGTGCATCATCCATGGGGAGTGTGAAACCATATCGTTCTATTCCCTTTTTATCTCCTAGAGCTTTAGAAAAGCTCTCTCCCAAGGCAATGGCAGTATCTTCAATTGTGTGGTGTTCATCCACTTCCAAGTCGCCTTGCGTTCGGATGCTCAAATCTATTCCGCCATGTCGCGCCAACTGATCCAGCATATGATCAAAAAAAGCGATACCGGTATCGATTTTACTCTTCCCACTTCCATCCAAATTAATGTCAATTGAAATCTGAGTTTCTTTGGTGTTTCTCTCCAATTGAACCGCACGATTTTCCGATATAAGCATGTGGTAGATTTCCTCCCAGCTTTTGGTAGTAAGAGCAATAGTATCCTCTAGGGCAGTATCGGTCACTTCATCTGCTCCCAAATCAGCATTATTATCAATGAAAATGCCTTTGGAATTTAGATTTTTAGCCAATTGCATGTCTGTTAGTCGATCCCCTATAACATAGGATGCTGACAAGTCATAGCCTGAATTGTTAAGATAAGAGGTCAACATCCCTGTTCCTGGCTTGCGAGTCTCAGCTTGATCTGCAGGGAAAGTTCTATCGATGAAGACCTCAGAAAAAACAATACCCTCATTTTCAAAAGATTTGATCAAATGATTTTGATAGGGCCAAAATTCTTCCTCTGGAAAACTGCTTGTTCCTAATCCGTCCTGATTGGTAACCATTACCAACTCATAATCCAATTCACGAACTATTCGACCTAAGTACCTGAATACTTGTGGATAAAAGACCAGCTTTTCAAAGGCATCTACTTGATAGTCCCCTGGTTCCAAAGTTAGCGTACCATCACGGTCAATAAACAATACTTTTTTCATCGATCTATGGTTTTTAATGCATTGATTAATCTTTTGTTTTCTTGTGATGTTCCTACTGTAATTCTCAATGTATTTTCACATCTCAAAAGTGAAGATCTGTTTCGCACGACAATATCTTGTTCCAACAACTGTTCGTATCGCTTGTGGGCGTCATCTACTCGGATGAGTAAAAAGTTGGCATCACTGGGGTAGATGTACTTCACCAAATCAAATGCCAAAAGGGCTTTCAGCATTTTTCTCCTCTCGACAATCAGCTCTTTAACCTGTTCCGACACAACAGATGAGTCCTTTAGCGCTTTTAAAGCTTTATTTTGAGTCAAAACATTGATGTTGTACGGAGGTTTGATTTTGTTTAAATATTCTATGATTAAGGGATGTGCATATCCTACCCCCAATCTAATGCCCGCCAAACCGTATGCTTTGGAAAAAGTTTGACAAACTATCAAATTGGAAAAGTCATTCAAAAAATCCAATGAGCTTCCTGCGCCTGAAAAGTCAACATAAGCCTCATCTACTACTACCAAACCAGAGAAATTGTTTAAAATAGTCAAAATCTGATCCATGGGAATGGCATTACCCGAAGGATTATTGGGACTACAAATAAAGATAGCTTTTGTATTCTCATTAGTTTGATTCAAGACAGCCTCTGTGTCCAATTCAAAATTTTGATCAAGTGGTACAGCTACAACCTTAACATTGTTGAGTTGAGACAATACAGAGTACATGCCATAGGTAGGAGGCATCAAGATCACCTCGTCTTGACCCGGTTCACAAAAAGCACGGAATATCAAATCCAACACTTCATCACTGCCGTTGCCCAACAAAATTTGATCTGCCCTCACCCCTTTTACTTCAGCAAGTGCTTTTTTCAACTCTCGTTGTAAGGGGTCGGGATAGCGATTGGCAACGGTTGAGTATGGGTTTTCGTTGGCATCCAAAAAAATCTTTTGCGCTTGAGAATCTTCATATTCATCTCTTGCAGAGCGATAGGGAGCAATTTCCCTAACCATTGACCTCACCAAACTCGTAATGTCTTTTTTACTCATTTTTAAGTTTTTTTAAACGAATAGAAACCGCGTTTTTGTGGGCTTGCAGGCCCTCTGCATTCGCCATCTCCTCGATAACAGGCCCAAGGTCATTTAGCCCCTGAGCAGTAATTTTCTGATACGTGATTGCTTTCAGAAAACTATCTAAATTCACACCACTGTATTGTCTTACATAACCGTTGGTTGGGAGCGTATGATTCGTTCCAGAGGCATAGTCGCCTGCACTTTCAGGAGTGTAGTTGCCAATGAAAACAGATCCAGCGTGCTTGATATTATTTACAAAATCATCTTCATTTTCCATACAAACGATTAGGTGCTCTGCCCCATAAAAATTGGTGAAAGCTAAGGCCTCCTCATATTCATCAAAATAGATGATTTTTGAATTTTTCAAAGCGCTACTTGCTGTATCTTTTCGTGATAAAAAAGACAGTTGCTTTTCAACTTCTTCGCTCACCTTGTCCATCATTTCACGATCTGTGGTAACAAAAAGCACTTGACTGTCAGGGCCGTGTTCGGCCTGAGATAGCAAATCGGAGGCTATGAAATCTGCTTGAGCAGAACTATCGGCCACCACCATCAGTTCGCTTGGTCCTGCGGGCATATCTATAGCCACTTGATATTGAGTAGCCAATTGCTTGGCAACAGTTACGTACTGATTTCCAGGGCCAAAAAGTTTATCAACTTTAGGCAATGTCTCTGTACCCAACGTCATTCCAGCAATGGCTTGCATTCCGCCTATCTTATAAATATTATTTACACCACACAAATTCGATGTGTAAAGTATTACATCATCTAATCTCCCCTTATCATTTGGTGGTGAGCACAATACAACTTTATCACATCCAGCAATTTGAGCCGGAATCGCCAACATTAATATCGTAGAAAACAAAGGAGCAGAACCACCGGGGATGTACAATCCAACATTTTCAATGGGTAATTTTTTTTGCCAGCAATTAACTCCCTTTTGAGTTTCAACACGAATTTCATTTGTTTTTTGCGCCTTGTGGAAACGATAAATATTTTCTTTGGCATTTTGAATGGCCAATTTCAATCGTTCAGGTACTCGCGCAATGGCTGCTTCAATTTCCGCTGAACTGACAGAAAAGTCATCAAGCTTAACTTGGTCAAACTTTTCAGTGTAATTGATCAATGCCTTATCTCCATTTTGAGCAACCTGCTCAAAAACCTCTTTAGCCAATGGCTCTAATGAAGCATAGGAAGCCGATCCTCTTTGGGTTAAAACATTCCATTCTGCTGCCGTGGGATTGATAAAACGTTGCATCACAAAACCATTTTTTCGATAGGACAAATTAAAATATCTTCAGCGCCAGCAGACTTTAGTTTATCAATCACCTCCCAAAAAGAAGCCTCGTCAATAACAGAGTGCATAGAGGACCAACCCTCTTTTGCAAGTGGTAAAACTGTTGGACTTTTCAGAACAGGAAGGATTTTACCAATCATTTCAATTTTGCTATTTGGAGCATTCAACAATATGTATTTTGATTTTTTAGCACGCAAAACAGTTCCTAATCGAAAACGTAATTTATCAACAATCTCAAGTTTCTCCTCAGACAGATCTGGAGATTGCACCAATACGGCCTGGGATTCCAATATTTTTACTACCTCTTTGAGGTTGTTTTTGAATAAAGTACTACCACTCGAAACGATGTCACATATCGCATCGGCCAAGCCTATGTTGGGCGCAATCTCTACCGATCCATTGATAATGTGTAAATCAGCTGAAATACCATTTTCTTCCAAAAATTGATTTACGGTATTGGGATATGAAGTTGCAATTCGTTTGCCTTCAAGTTCTTTTACATCATTGAAAACTTCTTCTTTGGGCACTGCAATAGAAACCCTGCATTTAGAAAAGCCAAGGTTTTCAATAACTTTCAGGTCCTTTCCTTTCTCATGAATCAAGTTTTCCCCAATAATGGCAAGATCCGCTACCCCATCTCTCAAGTATTGAGGAATGTCTCCATTTCTCAAATAAAGGACTTCCATGGGGAAATCTCGTGCTGAAGCTTTGAGCTGATCTTTACCGTTATCAATAGAAATACCACATTTTTTGAGTATCTCTAGAGACTCATCGTTGAGTCTTCCTGATTTTTGAATTGCAATTTTTATCATTATTCAATAAATATTTAAAAAAAAACCCGTTTGAAAATCAAACGGGCTTTAGATATGGACAATACATTAGCTTTACCTCATTTGATCGGTTAGAAGAAAATGTATTTGATGTTTTAAGTTTTTCACTTTGCAAAGATAATAATTTTTCAATGATAAGTAAAATCAATTTATTGCCCCCCTAAAATGATGGGCATTCCATCTTCTCCACTACCAATTACAATTACTTTACTATTCGGAGAAGTAGCAAGCTCTTTGGTTGCTTCAATTCCTTTTTCTTTTAAAATCATATTGGTGATTGATGCGCTTAGAATTCTATTTGCTCTGGCTTTACCTTCAGCTTCTACCCTTTGTTTTTCTGCCTCTTGCTTAGCTTTCTCTAAGCGGAATTCATATTCCAAAGCTTCTTGCTCTTGAATCAATTTCCTCTCAATACCTTCTTTGATAGCCAAGGGAAGAGAAACATCTCTCACCAAAACCGCATTGAGTTGGATGTGTTGACTTTCAACATTCTTTTTTGTTTCTTCATAGATTTCATTTTGAATTGCATCTCTCTTGGTTGAGTACAATTGTTCAGGAGTGTAGCGACCTACAACACTTCTCGCTACTGCACGAATCTGAGGGATCAACACAATATTTACATAGTTTTCTCCTTTGGTTTTGTGTAATAATCCCAATTCGTTGTAGACGGGTTGATACAAAACAGAGACATCCAAAGAAATTTCAAGTCCGTTGGAAGACAAAACCTGCATGTTTCCCTCGAAAAACTCTTGTTGTTTCACATTGTAAATGTAAACCTTGTTCCAAGGTGCGATGATGTGAAAACCTTCTGAAAGTGGTGAAGTGTCGGTTACAACTCCTCCTCCGAAAGTTTTAAATAATACGCCTGCTTCTCCATAACCGATGTTAATTGATGATTTGGAGACAAAAATAATCAGCACAAAGGCCAATAGAATAATAGGTAATCCAATTTTAGGTAATTTTTGCATGATAATTTTTTTTTTAAGTTAACATTCCTCCATCGACTTGAAGGACTTGCCCTGTAATATAATTTGATAAATCTGACGCTAAAAACGCACAAGCGTTGGCAACATCATCGGGAGTTCCCCCTCTTTTGAGTGGTATCCCATCTCGCCACTTTTGCACCACATCATCCGAAAGTTTTTCAGTCATTTCAGTTTCAATGAAACCTGGAGCGATCACGTTACTTCTGATATTTCTAGAACCCAATTCAAGGGCTATGGCTTTTGAAAAACCAATAATAGCAGCTTTGGAAGCCGCATAATTGGACTGACCAGCATTGCCTTTGATTCCAACTACGGAACTCATGTGGATCAACGACCCATGCTTTTGTTTTAAAAAAGTACGTTGAATGGCTTTGGTCATATTGAAGACCGATTTGAGGTTCACTTCAATTACTCGATCAAAGTCCTCTTCTGAAATCCGCATCAGCAAATTATCCTTGGTAATCCCAGCATTATTGACCAAAATATCAACCGTTTTAAATTCCTCCAAAACCTCTTCTACCAATGATTGAGCTTGTTGAAAGTCGGCGGCGTTGCTCTGATATGATTTTGCTTTTACACCTAGACCGCTCAATTCTTTTTCAAGCGATTGAGCAGCTTCTACAGAACTGTTGTAGGTAAAAGCTACATTACAACCGTTATTGGCGAAAGTTAAGGCAATCCCCCTTCCTATTCCACGAGTTGCTCCCGTAATGATCGCTGTTTTATTTTCCAGTAATTTACCCATATCGATTAAGCTAAAACTTCTGCTACTTTTTTACCGATTTCTGCAGGAGAATCTACAATGTGAATTCCACAAGCTTTCATAATGCTTTTCTTAGCCTCGGCAGTATCATCCTTTCCGCCAACAATAGCACCGGCATGTCCCATAGTTCTTCCTTTGGGTGCAGTTTCTCCAGCAATAAAACCGATCACTGGTTTCTGATTACCATTCTCTTTGATCCAATGCGCCGCATCCGATTCTAATTGCCCACCAATCTCTCCAATCACTACTATGGCCTCTGTTTCAGGATCGTTCATAAACAATTCTACCGCATCTCTTGTCGTAGTTCCAATAATAGGATCTCCTCCTATACCGATGGCAGTTGTAATTCCCAAACCCTGACGAACCACTTGGTCGGCTGCCTCATAGGTTAGGGTTCCAGATTTAGAAACAATTCCTACGTTTCCTTTTTTGAATACAAAACCTGGCATGATCCCTACTTTGGCTTCTTCTGGCGTAATTACTCCAGGACAATTCGGACCTATGAGGGTACAATTTCTATTTTTGATGTAATCGGAAACTTTGGTCATATCCGCAACGGGAATACCCTCAGTAATCGCAATGATAACTTTGATACCTGCTTCAGCAGCTTCTTTTATTGCATCGGCAGCAAATGCTGGCGGTACAAAAATGATAGAAGTATCGGCTTGCGCCTCTTTGACGGCTTCGGCTACAGAATTAAAAACTGGTTTTCCTAAATGAGTCTGACCACCTTTTCCCGGTGTAACACCACCCACTACCTGAGTACCATACGCAATCATTTGTTCCGCATGAAAAGTTCCCTCGCTACCTGTAAAACCTTGTACAATTATTCTAGACTGCTTATCTACTAATACACTCATTCCCCTTGTTTACTTTTTAAATTATATTTTCTTTTGAAGGTAAGTAGTTCAATTAGGGCTTAATCTTTAATTCTTTCTTGATAATTTCCCTTGACAGTATCAACTTTGATTTTATCACCTTCATTAATGAATAATGGGACATTTATTTTTGCACCTGTTTCCACCGTAGCAGGCTTTGTCGCATTGGTTGCTGTATTTCCTTTTACACCTGGCTCTGTGTGAGTTACTTCAAGAATCACACTGGCTGGCATATCAACGGACAATGGCAATCCATCTTCTGTATTGATGGAAATACTTACAACCTCTCCCTCTTTCATCAATCCTGGATTGTCGATAGAGTTTTTGTTGACAACAATCTGGTTGTAATCATCTACATTCATAAAGTTGTAATCGTCTCCTTCACCATACAAATATTGGTATTTATTCGTTTCGACACGAATATCATCTATTTTGTGTCCTGCCGAAAAAGTATTGTCTACAACCTTACCAGAAGTAACGCTTTTTAGCTTTGTCCTTACAAATGCTGGTCCTTTTCCTGGTTTTACATGAAGAAACTCAACGATTTTATAAATATCGTTATTGAATTTGATGCATAATCCTTTTCTGATGTCTGAAGTAGATGCCATAAGGTAAATATTTAGCTTTTTTGGAAATATCCTTTCATGATTCCCCTCTGTGAGTTTCTGATGAATTGCAATATTTCATCCCTCTCTGGTGAAGCCACCATTTCAGCTTCTATGATATCAACAGCTTGACTGTTGTTCAATTTTTTCTGATAAAGATTTCTGTAAATGTTTTGAATCTCTGTAATTTTCTCAGAACTGAATCCCCTCCTTCTCAGCCCAACGGAATTGATACCAACATATGAAAGAGGTTCACGTGCTGCCTTGACGTATGGGGGGACATCTTTTCTTACTAAGGAACCTCCGGCAATAAAAGCGTGATCCCCTATGGTAGAAAATTGATGAACCGCAACCAAACCAGCCAAGATCACGTGATTACCTATGGTAATATGTCCAGCCAAAGTACTGTTGTTAGAAAAAATACAATTGTCTCCAACAAAACAATCATGGGCAATATGACAATAGGCCATTACCAAACATTCATTTCCGATTTTGGTAAGTTGACGATCTGAAGTACCTCTGTTAATGGTAACACATTCCCTGATGGTTGTATTATCGCCAATCACTGCTAATGTATCTTCTCCTTTGAATTTTAAATCTTGAGGAACTGCTGCAATTACTGCTCCAGGAAAAATGTTACAGTTTTTACCAATCCTAGCCCCTTCCATAATGGTAACATTAGAGCCAATCCATGTTCCTTCACCAATTTCTACATTGTTATCAATAGTAGTAAAAGGTTCTATCACTACATTTTTTGCTACTTTGGCTTCAGGGTGAATGTAAGCTAAAGGTTGTTTCATTTCAGTTATTTACGTTTAATAATTTGCGCCATCAATTCTCCTTCAGTCATTAGATTGCCATTGGCAAATATCATCCCTCTCATATGACAAATACCTCTACGGATAGGTGACATCAATTCGAGTCTAAAAACCAAAGTATCTCCTGGCTTAACAGGTCTTTTGAATTTCACATTGTCCATTTTCATAAATAAGGTAAGGTAATTCTCGGGATCGGGAACAGTATTAAGTAGCAGAACTCCCCCAGCTTGAGCCATGGCCTCAATTTGTAGTACTCCAGGCATAACTGGTGCTCCAGGAAAGTGCCCTACAAAAAAAGGCTCATTCATGGTCACATTTTTAAGCCCTATTACATGGGTCTCTGAAATCTCAAATATCTTGTCCACCAACAAAAATGGAGGGCGGTGTGGCAACATTTTAATGATATCATTTACATCCATTAAGGGCTCTGCATTGATATCAATCTTGGGAGCATTCTGACGACGCTCTTGTTTTATAATTTGCGCTAATTTTCTGGAAAAATCAGTATTGACTTTATGACCAGGTTTGTGCGCAAAAACCTTACCGCGGATAGGAACCCCTACCAGCGCAAGATCACCAATTACATCTAACAGTTTGTGACGGGCAGCTTCATTGGAAAAATGAAGGCTGAGATTGTCCAAAATTCCGTTAGGCTTAACCGCAATATTCTCTTTGCCAAATGCCTCTTTCAAACGATCCATATTACTCTCAGACAAAGGCTTGTCAACGTAAACGATCGCATTGTTCAAGTCTCCACCCTTGATCAAACCGTTTTCTAAAAGCATTTCTAACTCATGTAAAAAACTAAAGGTTCTTGAGGGAGCTATGTTGGTTTTAAACTCACTTAGGGAATCTAGAGAAGCATTTTGAGTGCCTAACACTTTAGTTTCAAAATCAACCATAGTGGTTACTTGGTATTCATCTGAGGGAATCAAAGTAATCTCACTACCAGTCAAATCATCTTTAAAAGTGATCAATTCAGTAACTACGTATTCATCTCTAAATTTGTCTTGATTCACAATTCCAGCCGATTCTATTGCTTCGACAAAAAATTTCGATGAGCCATCCATAATAGGAGATTCCGCTGCATCCAACTCAATAAAACAATTGTCCACTTCCATTCCAACCAATGCAGCCAAAACGTGTTCGGAAGTTTGAATTTTAGCTCCATCCTTTTCCAGATTGGTTCCCCGATCAGTGTTAATTACATATTGAACATCGGCAGGAATTTCAACTTTTGGATTGACATCTGTTCTTACAAAAACAAAACCAGTGTCAACTGGAGCAGGTTTAAATGTAAGCTTTACAGGTATCCCCGTATGAAGCCCTACCCCATCAAGAGTGATCTCTTTTTTGAGCGTTTTTTGGTAAGATTTTTTCTTTATCATGGGTCAAGTTTCTTGATAATTCTGTGTATTTCCTTTGCTAAATCGGGTAAATTTTTGAAATGAACGTATGATTTATTGAAGGCATTGTAAGAAAAAGCTGGAGTTCCTTGTATTTTAGAATTTTCTTTGATGCTACTTATCACACCCGATTGACCTTGAATTTTGACATTATCACCAATAGTGATGTGGCCAATAATACCTACTTGTCCACCAATAACACAATTCTTTCCAATCTTGGAAGACCCAGCAATACCCGTTTGAGCAGCAATCACTGTGTTTTCACCAATTTCTACATTGTGGGCGATCTGGATTTGATTGTCCAATTTGACTCCACTGGCTATCGAAGTAACGCCCAAGGTGGCTCTATCTATGGTAGAATTTGAACCCACATCAACATAATCCCCCAAAACAACAATACCTGTTTGAGGAATTTTTTTGTAGGCACCATTCTTCTGAGGAGCAAATCCAAAACCATCTGAGCCAATAACTGCGCCGCTGTGTATTACACAATTCTTACCTATGATGATATCATCCAATATTTTTGCACCTGGAAAAACAATCGTTCCAGACCCGATACTTACGTTGCTACCAATGAAAACTTGCGAAAATATTTTGACATCATCGGCAATCTCTGTTTCCTCCTCGATACAACTCAAATGACCCACAAAACAATTTTTACCCATCACAACTGTCGGGTCGATCACAGCCGACTCTGACGTACCCGTTTTGCCAGTCTTAACCTTATTGTAGTAGTCCAAAAGAACCGTAAAAGAATCATATGCATTTGGAACCCTAACCAAGGTGGTGGTTAAATCATCCTCTGCTACGAAATCTTGATTGACTATCGTGACAGAAGCCTGCGTTTTGTATATGAAGGGAGTGTACTTGGGGTTAGACAAAAATGTCAAAGAACCCTCCTGAGCCTCTTCAATTTTTGAAAGTTGAAAAATCTCTACATTGGGATCGCCCTCAACGGTTCCTTCTAACTGAGCAGCGATTTGTTGAGCCGTAAATTTCATTCCTGCAAAAGTATAAAATTTAAGTTAGATGTCTCTTTCTTGGAAAGCATAAAAAATACTTCTGCTGAATGCGTGACAGCTCCTCAGAATCAAAAAAGGCATCAACCTCTTGGAGCCCTTTTAGACTCCCCTTTTTATCCACAATCAATATTTCTCTATCCTGAGGAACAAACGTCTGATTCGAAATCACTCCAGTAAACACAAAATACTTGTAATCCTTTTCAGACAGTCCATACTTTTCTAAACGCTCATATTTTTGAGCTATTACATTTTTTTCAAATGGCTTATTTTGAATCTTGATTTTAAATAAATCCCTATTGATCAACAGCTTAGAGGTTTTGGATAGTATCTTGTCTTGGTCCTCTTGCCATGACTTCAGACCCTGAATGATGTCAGAGTCATCCAAAAGAAGAAATTTTTCGAGCTGAGCATCAGTCAATTTTTTATTTGAATTTTTTAAAGACAGAAAGTAACCCAAAGGGTCAGAGGTTTTGGGAGAAGAACCATTGTGAAAACAATGACGAACTCGCTCCAAAATTCGGGTCAAAAGAAACTCAGCAGAAAGACTTGTCTTGTGCAGATAAACTTGCCAATACATTAATCTTCGTGCCATCAAAAATTTCTCAATAGAATAAAGACTCTTTTCCTCAAAAGCCAATCGATCGTCCACCACTGCCATCATTTCAATGATTCGCTTACTGTTGATATTTCCCTCTGTTGCACCAGAATAAAAACTATCCCTTTTCAAATAATCCATACGATCCAGATCGATCTGCCCAACGATCAATTGATGCATAAATTTCCTACTGTAATTGTTCGTAAAAATGGCAATGGCCAAATCCAAAGCACCATCGAATTCAACATTGAGTTTTTTCATCACCTCCAGAGAAATCTCCTCATGCATAATCTGCCCAGCCAACAAGCATTCTGTAGTGTGTGAAAATGGACCATGTCCAATATCATGAAGTAAAATGGACAATTGGAGCGCTTCCGATTCCTCCTCACTAATTAACACGCCCTTCTTTTTCAAAACTTCAATCACCTCCTGCATCAGATGCATGGCGCCAAGGGCATGTTCAAATCGAGTGTGATGAGCCCCAGGATAGACATAATTGGAAAAACCCATTTGCGAGATCCTCCTCAAACGCTGAAACCAGGGATGAGAAATGACCTTGAAAATTAATGGAGAACGAATACCAATAAATCCGTAAATTGGGTCATTTAAAAGGGTTACCTTTTTTGTATTCAAAATTGTTAATCTTGCTGCAAAGATACACAATATGACTCCAATCAAAATTCTATGGGTAGACGATGAAATTGAATTGTTGAAGCCCCATTTTTTATTCCTAAATGACAAGGGATATCAAACCACGGCCTGCAACAACGGGCAGGATGCGCTCTTGATCCTTGAAAAACAAAACTTCGATGTGGTATTATTGGACGAAAACATGCCTGGACTCGGAGGACTAGAGACTCTCAACGAAATCAAATTACGCTCCCCAAACCTTCCAGTGATCATGATCACCAAAAATGAGGAAGAACACATCATGGAAGAAGCCATAGGCGCCAAAATTTCCGACTACTTGATCAAACCCGTCAACCCTAATCAGATTCTATCAGCACTCAAAAAACTGCTACAACACAAAAATTTAATTGCCGAAAAAACCATTGTCAATTACCAACAAGCGTTTCAGCGTATCTCATTGTCAATTAACGAACTAGAAACCCACCAGGATTGGGCCGATTTTTACACCAAAATGATTTATTGGGAAATAGAACTTGAGGGACTAGAAGATTTGGCCATGCTGGAAATTTTTCAAAATCAAATGAAGGAAGCCAATCGGCTATTCTCAAAGTTCATTCAAAATAACTACGAACAGTGGATCAAAGGTGATAATGGCCCACTAATGTCTCATCAAATTTTAAAAGAAAAGCTCTTCCCCATTCTCAAAAAAGAATCCAACAAACCCACCTTGATGCTCGTGATCGATAACCTTCGATTCGATCAATGGAAAATGATTGCACCCATCATAGAAAATCATTATCAAAAAGAAGAAGAATTGAGCTATTACAGCATACTTCCAACCGCTACACATTATGCACGAAATGCCATTTTTTCTGGATTGATGCCCTTAGAGATGCAAAAACAACACCCTGAATTATGGGTCAATGAAAACGAAGAAGGTGGCAAAAATTTAAATGAAGTTGCATTTCTAGAATCCCAATTGAATAGAAATGGAATAAAATCTCAAATCAGTTATTCCAAAATTACCAATCTTAAATCAGGTAAAGAACTCAGTCAATCCCTTCAAAATCATCAAAATAATGATCTGATAGTCGTGGTGTACAACTTTGTGGACATGATTTCTCATGCCAAAACCGAAATGGAGATAATCAAAGAATTAGCCGCTGATAACAAAGCTTTCAGATCACTTACCCTCTCTTGGTTTAAAAACTCCCCCCTGCTTGAAATCATCCAACAAGCTAAAAAATTAGGATTTGGTCTTATCGTCACTACCGATCACGGAACCATCAATGTAGATCAAGCCATCGAAATCAAAGGCGATCGGGAAGTAAGTATGAATTTAAGATACAAAACAGGACAAAATCTCAGTCATAACAATAAATCTGTGATGGAAGTTAGTGATCCCAAAAAAATTCAATTACCAGCCAATCATATCAATAGTAAATTTATTTTTGCCAAAGAGCACCAATATTTTGTCTATCAGAACAATTTCAACCACTATGCCAATCATTTCCGTAATACCTTCCAACACGGAGGAATATCAATGGAAGAAATGATCATTCCTTTTGTTGTAATGCGTCCCCGATAGTACTAAATTTGCATCATGTCTTTTAAATTTCATTTGGATCAAATTGATCAAGCGGCTCAATATGTGATCGATCATTTGGACAGCCCCATAATTTGCTTTGAGGGAGATATGGGAGCAGGTAAAACAACCCTCATCTCAAGCCTGTGTAGGCTTTGGAAAGTAGATGGTTCAATATCCAGCCCAACCTTTTCGATTGTAAATCAATACCACAGTAAAATAAAAGGAAAAATCTACCACTTCGATTTCTATCGGCTCAATAACACAGAAGAAGCCTTAGACATTGGGGTAGAAGAATATTTAGATTCCCAAAACCATTGTCTGATTGAATGGGGAGAAAGAATAAAAAATATTTTACCCCACGATCACAACAAAGTAGAAATTATGGTAAATGAAGATCAATCAAGAACAATAAATATAGTAAGCATATGAATTTGTTGTACCGTTTAGGATTTTATTTGGCAGGGTTTTCCATTGGACTAGTATTCTTGGCAGTCATTTTAAAAGGAAAAAAAACAAGTTGTAATTACGGACCCAATGACAGGGTGATTGCTGACCTTTCAAAAAAATCATGGAAAAGCCAAAACGAGCTGAATCAAGCATTTGATTCCATTGCCTTCCATCGTTTTCTTCAAAAGGCCAGTGTTGACTTCAGCAAAAGCAACCCCCAAAAAGACAGTTGTAAAACCTATTTCATCAATGGGTATTGGAATGAAAAACCGGTTTCTGTAGAAGTGGAGAACTGTGAAAAAACAGTTCAAATCATACAATTCCTTTACCGAAGTGAATGAGTCAAATACCTACTCAATTCGATCTAATGTTTTACTTTTGCAAGCATGAAGCAAGCATCGTTAGCAATTAATGGAAAAGGCTACAAGGTTTTATTTTCTGATAAATCCTACAATGAATTACAGACCCATTTAGATTCAACTAATTATTCCTCTGTTTTTGTTCTGGTCGACACCAACACCAAAAAACATTGTCTGCCCAAGTTTTTAGAATATTTTCCAAGTTTAAAAGACGCTCCAGTAATAAAGATCAAAGCAGGAGAAGAAAACAAACATTTGGAAACTTGCCAAGAAGTTTGGCAACAACTTTCCGACTTGGGGGCTGATCGAAAAAGTCTTCTGATCAATGTTGGTGGTGGAGTGGTTACGGATTTGGGAGGTTTTGTTGCAGCCGCTTTCAAGAGGGGAATCGATTTTGTAAATGTACCTACTTCCCTACTGTCGATGGTTGACGCCTCTGTAGGCGGAAAAACTGGAGTAGACTTGGGTGGGTTAAAAAACCAAATCGGCATTATCACTCACCCTAAAATGGTGATTGTCGATACACAATACCTCACTACACTTCCCGATAACGAATACAAAAGTGGTTATGCCGAGATGTTGAAGCACGGGATCATAAGAGATAAAAATTACTTCGAAGAACTGTCTCATTTCAAACCGCTTGAAAATGTAAATATTGAAAACTATATCCATCATTCTGTCGAAATAAAAAATGAAGTCGTTACCCAAGATTTGTACGAGTCGAATTTGAGAAAAATTTTGAATTTCGGACATACCCTGGGGCATGCCATTGAAACATATTGTCTGAATCATCCCAAAAAGGACAGCTTACTTCACGGTGAGGCCATTGCAATAGGGATGATTACAGAGGCTTATCTTGCGACACAACTCAGTGGTCTTGAGCCCAGCGAAGCTCAAGAAATCAAAAAGGTTTTTTTGAGTATTTTCCACAAGGTGAATTTTAATGATGAGGATTTAGCTGCCATTATGAAACTACTGAAGTACGACAAAAAAAACAGCCATGGTAAAGTCAAATTTGTACTCCTTCACAAAATCGGTGAACCCGCAATTGATGTAGAGGTCAAATCAGCACATTTTACCAAGGCATTTGAATTTTATCAAAAAGATTAAGCAGAGTTTCTACTGGCATTGATGTTACCAAACAATGAGCGAGTAACCATCTTTTCATACAACTCCATAGTTTCCTCCGACACCTCCCCTGATTTCTTAGCCTCTAGAATGGTCATCAACGCCGACTGTTGAATTGTTAGCAAAGGCTGAACAATTTCTTCCCTCATCTTGATTGAGGCTTTTCCAGCTGGTTCACTCTCCATTAATTCTTCAAAACCTGTGACCTTTAGAATCATCTTTTTTGACAACAAAAATTCATTGTGAATCAAATTCCAAAAATCACCAAAACGCGCATCGTTTTCCATATAAGCAGTCAAGGCAAAAAATGACTTGGTCAAACTCATCATACTGTTGGCGATGAGTGTTCTGAAAAATGAAGAACGTTGATACAGCTGAATGACTTTATCAAATTCATTTCTATCCTCAAAAGCTTTCAGTGCCGTTCCCACTCCGAAGAACCCTGGTACATTTTGTTTGGACTGACTCCAACTCCCTACAAAAGGAATCGCTCTAAGATCAGAAAAATCAAGCTTTTTGGAGCTTCCTCGTTTGGAAGGGCGACTCCCAATATTGGCTTTAGCGTAGTACTTGAGCGTTGTCATCTCCTCTAAATAGGGAATAAACTCTGGACGTGCCTTAAAATCCTGGTAGGCTTTATGACTTTCATCAGCCAATTGATTCATGGTTTCACGGTCATTATCGGAAAGTACGTTGCGTTCTGAATTAAAAACTTGATTTTGAATACCAGAACTGAGCAGTTGTTCTAGATTGTATTGACAAGAATCGTTGGTTCCAAAATTGGAGCTAATCGTTTGACCTTGAATGGTTAGCTGTATGTCATCGGCTTGAATTTTCTTACCCATTGAGGCATAAAATTCATGAGTGTTTCCTCCTCCTCTAGCAGGTGGTCCTCCCCTGCCGTCGAAAAAAGCAACACTGATTCCATAGCGATTGGACAAGCCTGTTAAATCTTCTTTTGCTTTGTAAATACTCCAATTTGCCATAAAATACCCTCCGTCTTTTGTACCATCTGAAAAGCCGAGCATGACCGTTTGTTTATTTCCTCTAAAATCCAAATGATTTCTGTATTCCTTGTTTTCATACAAGGTTTCCATTATTTTTTCACAAACCCTCAGATCAGGTATGGTTTCAAACAGTGGGATAATATCAACCGTTGGTCGATCCCAACCACAAATTCTATGAAGGGCAAACAATTCCAAAATATTGTCAATACTTTGACAATTACTGATGATGTATCGGTTACATCCCCTCTCACCATTTTGATCTTGAATGATTTTCATCGCTCGAATACTTCCCAAGGTTTCTTGGGTTATGGTAGATTTGAACATTTCTGGTGGTACATCCCCGCTGAGGGTTGTCAATACCTTGTGTCTTGCAGAGGTGTCTAAGTCATCAAAATTTTCAGGCAAACCTTGGACGTACTTCCTGATGTCGGGATGGGAGAAAATTTCATCAAATACTTGTTTATGCACCCTCGAATCTTGGCGGATATCCAAACTTGCAAAATGAAAACCAAAAATCTTTACCTTGTGCTTTAGGTCTATGATTAAAGACTCGTAGAGACCATCACATTGATTTACAATGATTTGATGAATTTCGTCTATGGCCTTTTCAAAATAGGTAATATTGAAATAATCAGGTTTATTTTTTGAAAATAAAGTACTGTACAAATCGCTCTCTAAAGCGTCTAGCTTTTCTTCCAGTCCATTGAAAGTTAGGCTTCGCTTCATTTTTCTGAGCTCTCTAAAATAATTTCTAAGAATAGAAAACCTGAGACGTTCTGCAGTTTTGAGTGTGATCTCAGGAGTAACATAGGGGTTGCCATCTCGATCACCCCCAGGCCAAAATCCAAAGTCAAAAATAGAATTGTCCAGTTCAGCCTTATTAAAAATATGTCTTTTGATGTAAGTATAAATGGTACTGGCAGAATGATAGAAAACATTTTCCAAATACCAAATCAAGCTCACTGCCTCATCAAAAGGAGATGGCTTTGTTTTTTTGTAAAATTTAGTTTTACCCAATTGGGTAAGCAGCATTTTCACATTTTCCAACTCCCCAGTATCAATGGCTTTCGACAGATCATTGATGATTCCTAAAACACTGCCAGGGTAGAATTGCGTCGGGTGGGCAGTAAGAACAATTCTGACTTTAAAACGGTTGAGATAATGCTTTAACTCGTCTATTTTTTGCTCGTTGGTGGCATCTTCCTTTATGTGCCGAATGGTTCCCCTACCATGCATATTGTTAACAAAACCAAAGGAAGCGTCCTCTATGGCGTCAAAAAGAACCACTTGACGTTCAATGTACTGTATGAATCTAAATAATAAATCTATCTGTTCTTTCTCATCATACTCTGGTAAATACCGACTGAAAAAAGTAGAAGTGATTTGTTTTGGATCCATTTTTTGATCATAAGCATTTTTGCAATGATCCGTAAAAAGAGGGATCAAAACAGAAGTATTTCTGATCGTATCAAAAGGAAGGGTGAGAAAAAGGCTATTGTAAATTTGGAATTTTGAGAGTACACTCTCGTTAAATCTTTCGATTTTGGGTTTTCGAGCCATCAGGTGTTTAAGTATATTGCTAGTTTATAATTCATTAAAAATTCTATGCATTAATCTTTTTTTATCATTAATACTCTCCTCGAGAGAAATCATGGTTTCTGTTCTTGAAACTCCGTCAATGTCATCGATCATGAATATAATGTCCTTGGCATGTTTTGTATCGTGGGCCCTCACCTTACAAAAAATATTGAATTTTCCAGTAGTGATGTGAGCTACAGTAACAAAAGGAATGCTGTTTAAACTCTCGATCACATCGTTTATGATTTTAGTTTTCTCCAAAAAAATACCGATGTAAGCGATAAAAGAATAACCCAGTTTGACATAATCTAAATTCAAAGAAGAACCCTTAATGATCCCAGCTTCTTCCATTTTTTTTACTCTTACATGAACTGTTCCAGCAGAGATAAGGAGGCGTTTTGAAATATCCGTAAAGGGAACACGTGTGTTATCGATAAGAATATCCAAAATTTGATGATCTACCTCATCTAATTTAACCTTATTCATTATTGTTAGTTTTTTTGCTAAAATAGTTAAAATATTTAATAATATTCAACAAAAAAACAATTTCACTAATTTTTATGTATTAAATCCGATGATTTTAGAAGATTTCAATACTTTTATCTATAGCAAAGTCAACCAAATTGTTCTTTAGTATTTCATTTGCATTTACCCTACGATGAGTCAGTAGGTTCAACTTTTGAGCGAAACTATGGCCTAAAGGATCAAAAAAAACTGATTCAGCCTTTTTTTCTTCCTTGTACTGAATGGCCAATTCTTGATGTCTAAAAATACCCGCCGCTGTCTTTATGTCAACACCCTGGATGATCAAATCTACATATTCCTTCTCGTTCTCAGGAATCTTCTCATAATCTGCTAAAGTTCGATCTAAAAAGTCTTCAGTTCGAATAGAATTCAGACCCGTAATAAGGGCTTTTAAGACCATTTCTTTGGTGAAATTACGATCGTAGTCAAGTTGGTAATGTCCTGCCTCGTAGAGCAAAGTAGGGACACCCAGTGAAGTAAAACGATCACCTACACAGTTGGGGTTAAAGGTGTCGTCATATCGACCGACATGATTGGGAATGTCTTTTTGTAATCCTTCATTAATCTTGGCGATTAATTGCATGGCTTTCCCACGTTCAGGAGTCTGAGACCTTTGTGAGTCTGCTGCAGGAGCCAAAAAAGAGAGTGTTGCAGGCTTTCCGTTTTTACCCGCAGCAAATATAGTACGTTGACCGTGTAAGTTAAAGCAAAAATCGGGTTGAAAGGTCTCAAAAATCTTGTTGAGAGCAATACTTTCCGGCTGAGTCAAAGCATGCGCATCGCGATTGAGATCAACTTTATTGGCATTAAGACGGGTGTATGCAGCGGAACCGTCTGGATTCAACTGAGGAATGATCATGAGGGTAAGATCCTCGGTAAGCTTTTGGCCTTGCTCAGTATGTAAGTAGTTAAATAGATCCAACAATGCACGGGTTGTAGTTGATTCATTACCGTGCATTTGAGACCATAGAAGAACTTTTTTGGAACCATTACCAATTTGGTGCGCGTAAATAGGGGCATTCAAAACCGAATATCCAATAATACTGGTAGGTAGTTCGTAAGGGAACGCATTAATTAAAGCAGTCCATTTTTGTGGAGATAAATACCGATGTACTGAAATCATTAGATCAAATATTTTACAAATGTAAACAAGTGAAAGTTTACAAACTTAAACTCACTAAATTCACAATAGTGAACGAAAACAACTTGTTAATCTCTCTAAATGTAAACATTTGTGTACTGTTTTTCAGTAATAACATTTAAATACATAATAATGAGTGACTTATGTACTATTTTTAAATCTTTTATTTATATATTATTTAATCATATTCATCATTTATTAGATGCTGATTATTTAATACCTTTGTAAAGAATCACAATTGTTTACAATGTTAAACATTAATGGAATCGTAGAAAGGATTGAGCAAATAAGAATCAATCACCAACTTACAGCAGCTGGGTTTGCTACAAAAATTGGTGTCCAACGTTCTGCAATGTCTCACATACTCTCAGGGAGAAATAAACCCAGTTTAGAATTTTTGATGAAAGTTTACGAAGCTTTTGAAGAGGTTGAATTGGAATGGCTTATTGTTGGTTCCCCCTCTACTCCATTGCCAAATAAAAATGAAACCGAGTTATTTGCTGCCGATAAGACAACGCCAAAACAAGCAGAGCAAGATCCACCAGAAATCCCACAAGATGAAAATCTTAACCCGATGGTTCGACACACAGAAAAAACTTCAATTCAGTCGTCTGAAGGTGCTTCTCCCAAAGAAATCATTTACCTTTACAGCGATGGAAGTTTTGAAAGATTTTTGCCAAAAAAATAAGGTCATTTTATGGGGTTATTTTCCAATAATGTTTCTGTTTTCTTGCTACAGCGTTGAGAGAGATTGCAACAAGTTTCATACAGGTTCTTTTGAATTCACTTCCTTGATCAATGGCGAAATTAAAACTTCTTATTTCACCCGAACGCAAGATTTGGAAATAGAAAATTATGAAGGTAAGATCGACTCTGCTCGTATCCGATGGGTCAATGATTGCGAATGTATTTTAACCAAAATAAATCCCACTACAAACCAAGATAAGCGCCCAGTTCAAATTAAAATTATATCTACTCAGAACAACGAGTACACCTTTGAATATTCGCTGGTAGGAAAAAACGACAACATGCAAAGAGGTACCATCAAAAAAATCAATTAAATCATGATTTCTTTTTTTACTACAGAAATATTGTCTGCCTTATTGACACTAACTTTTTTGGAGATCGTTTTGGGGATTGACAATATTCTTTTTGTTTCAATCATCGCTGGAAAGTTATCTGTCAAAGAACAAAAAAAGGCAATTGCTGTTGGATTGGGTATGGCGATGATTCTACGATTGGTTCTATTGTTAGGAGTTTCCGTATTGATGCAAATGAGAAACCCATGGATCAAATTAGACAATGATTTAATTCATACAGAAATTTCGGGTCAAGCCGTCATTTTGTTTTTGGGAGGTTTATTCCTTTTGTACAAAAGCACCAAAGAAATTTATGAAAAGGTAGAGCTTAAAGGTGACCTTCATTCCCAATCCAAAAATCAAACGACACTCCTCAAAGCTGTTGTGCAAATCACTTTGATCAATGTTGTTTTTTCTGTGGATTCTATTTTAACCGCTCTGGGCATGAGTAATGGTTTACCTTATGCGGGATGGGTAATGGGTATTGCCATTGTCATTTCCGTTTTAATCATGATGTTGTTTGCCCGTCCTGTTGGAGATTTTGTCAATGAACATCCTTCCCTTCAAGTTTTGGGTTTGTCTTTCTTATTGTTGATTGGATTCATGCTTTTGGCAGAAGCAGCACACATTTCCCATACCGAAATTTTGGGTCAAGAAGTAGGGTCGATCCCCAAGGGATATCTCTACTTTGCAATAGCATTTTCATTAGGAGTTGAGTTCATCAACATGAAACTCAGAAAAAATCCAAAATAGTCTTTACAGGTTCAATTTGATTTGTGAGTCATCGTCCTCACCCTTGATCTCCTCCTGTTCGTTGACCTCAATTTCCTCAACGGGTTTTTCATCATTATCATAGGGCAAAGCTTCCTTGAGCTCTATGTTTTTCACTTTGTGTTGGGTCATTTGATTTCCTAAGGCTTTAAAACCTTTTACCGAAATGAATTCCTCAGCATTGACTTCCATTGGGGGGATTGGATCTTTGTCTCTTGGTTTTACAAAATTCACTGAAATCAAGGGACGCCAATCGGTATTCAGGAAAATCAATTCCCCCTCAGGTTTGATAAAGCAGTCTTCTTTGGTCTCACTTTCAATGAGGAACCTTTTGATAAAATACCGCTGTTTTTCATTGTCATAATAGACTGTAGTGATCGGCTTTTTAGGTATCCACTTCTCGATACAAATCAAATCATCATCAAAATGAAGGGTCATCTCTGGAATCACCACCTTGGCATCTCCTTTCTTGTTGATCAATAGAATTTTGTCCTCACCTTTGAAAGCTCCCAATAACATTCCTCTTTCGTCTGTGTTAAGTCTTTTGATCGTATCATCATACCAGATTTTTCTGGGTTTTAAGGTGGAAACGCCCTTTTCTTTAAGTTCTACTCTTAATATGTTGTATTTGGTGACTGTGTTCCCTCTAACTCCTCTTCCTTTGATTTGCAAATCGGCAAAATCCAAGTCCCACTTAAGTTTTTTTACATTACCGGTATTCCTTAGGAGAACGGTTACAATCTCGGCCTCACCATTAGGATTGGCAGAAAAATAAAAGACATTAGATCCGGGTGTTCCTTGGGTCATTTCATAAACTTTGTCTCGTGTAATGCCTTTCACTGCAAATCTTTTGATGAATGTGGTTCCCTTTTTACCATCCTTGTAAATCATGTTGTAGATGGTTCGGGTATCATTTTTCTTAAAAATAGCAGCATGAATGATGTCTTTGCCCACAAAAACCTTACTGTCAACTCTTACCACCTGCATTTTTCCTTCTTTGGTAAAAACAATAATATCGTCAATGTCTGAACAGTCACAGAGATACTCGTCCTTTCGGAGCGAAGTACCTACAAATCCCTCAACCCTGTTAATGAACAATTTTTGGTTACGTACGACAACCTTTTTGGCATCTACATCATCAAAAATTCTGATCTCAGATTTTCGTTCTTTACCTTTTCCATAGGTTTTGATCAAATGCTTAAAATAATTGATTGCGTAATCGATCAAATGGGTTAGATGGTTTTTGACTTCGGCAATATCGCCCTCCAGGGCCTCGATTTTTTGCTGGGCTTTGTCTATGTCAAATTTGGAAATACGTTTGATTCTGATTTCTGTTAGTTTGACCAAATCTTCCTCTACCACGGGTCTTTTCAATATTGAAATATGTGGGTCAAGTCCCTTTTGAATGGCCAAAAGCACACCCTCCCAAGTGGCTTCTTCTTCTATGTCTCGATAGATTCTATTTTCAATAAATATTCTTTCAAGAGAAGCGTGATGCCACTGATTTTCTAGCTCTTCAAGCTGCACTTCCAGCTCTTTCTTGAGTAGTGTTACGGTGTGATCGGTAGAGCGGGTAAGCATTTCACTGACGCCGATAAAGTGCGGTTTGTTGTCGATAATCACACAGCCCAAGGGAGAAATTGAACTTTCACAATCTGTAAAAGCATAGAGCGCATCGATGGTCTTATCAGGAGAAATTCCATTGGGTAGATGGATGATGATCTCAACAGTTGCGGCTGTATTGTCCTCAATTTTTTTAATTTTTATCTTGCCCTTTTCGTTGGCCTTTAGAATGTTATCAATAAGCCCTGAGGTCGTGGTTCCATAGGGAATTTCGTTAACAACCAATGTATTTTTGTCCAACTGACTGATCTTGGCTCTTACCCTTACTTTACCCCCGCGATTCCCATCATTGTAGGATTGAACATCAATAATACCACCAGTCTGAAAATCGGGATAAAGTTTAAACTTTTTACCTTTTAGGTGCTGTATGCTTGCGTTGAGTAATTCTACAAAATTGTGAGGAAGAATTTTTGTTGAAAGTCCCACGGCAATTCCCTCGGCCCCTTGAGCCAATAACAATGGAAATTTGACTGGCAGATGAACTGGTTCTTTTTTTCTACCATCATAAGAAAGTTGCCAATCGGTCACCTTGGGGCTAAAAACCACTTCTAAAGCGAACTTGGACAATCGTGCTTCGATATACCTAGAAGCTGCTGCTCGGTCTCCAGTTAGAATGTTCCCCCAGTTTCCCTGGGTATCAATCATCAATTCTTTTTGACCAATTTGCACCATAGCATCAGCGATGCTGGCATCTCCGTGAGGATGATATTGCATGGTATGCCCTACAATATTGGCTACTTTATTGTAACGACCATCGTCCAAATCCTTCATCGAATGAAGAATCCTACGTTGAACAGGCTTCAGTCCATCATAGATTGCGGGTACAGCACGTTCCAAAATGACATAAGACGCATAGTCAAGGAACCAATCCTTGTACATGCCGGTCACCTTGACAAGGGTGTCCTCATCATTGATTCCGTCTGGTGTATTATCGTGCTCTAAATCCTCCATGCATCATACCATTTCTTCGGCGACATCCATTTCTATCTTGAGATTATCGATGATGAATTTTTGACGATCTTGAGTGTTTTTCCCCATATAAAATTGTAACAAGTCGTCTGTGGTGGTGGATTTATCCATCATGACCGGATCCAAACGGATGTCCTCACCGATAAAAAATTTGAATTCATCCGGTGAAATTTCACCGAGTCCTTTGAATCGAGTAATCTCAGGTTTCCCACCTAATTTCCCAATGGCCTCTTTTCTTTCTGTTTCACTATAACAGTAGAAGGTTTGTTTTTTGTCTCTCACTCTAAAAAGAGGCGTTTGTAAAATGTACAAATGTCCTTCTTTGATCAGCTCAGGAAAAAACTGCAAAAAGAAAGTGATCAATAACAAACGAATGTGCATTCCATCTACGTCAGCATCGGTCGCAATTACGATGTTATTGTAGCGTAAATCCTCCATGCTTTCTTCTATGTTTAGAGCGGCTTGGAGTAAATTGAACTCTTCGTTTTCATAAACAATTTTCTTGGTCATTCCATACGTATTGAGAGGCTTTCCTCTCAGACTGAAAACCGCTTGAGTATTGACGTCTCTTGATTTGGTAATGGAACCACTTGCAGAATCTCCCTCCGTGATAAAAATAGTAGATTCCAAACGACGGTCTTTTTTGAGGTCACCCAAATGCACCCTACAATCCCTCAGTTTTTTGTTGTGAAGACTGGCTTTTTTGGCCCTTTCTTTGGCTAGTTTACGGATACCCGACAACTCTTTACGTTCTTTTTCTGCTTGTAAAATTTTACGGCGAATGGCTTCCGCAGTTTCGGAGTTTTTATGTAAAAAATTATCGAGCTGCGTGCTCAAAAAGTCATTAATGTAAGCACGTACAGAGGGCATTTTTTCTCCCATTTCTGTTGATCCTAACTTGGTTTTAGTTTGAGATTCAAAAACAGGCTCCATTACTTTGATACTGATGGCAGAGATAATGGATTTTCGGATATCAGAAGCATCGAAGTTTTTTCCAAAATGTTCTCTGATGGTTTTGACCAAGGCCTCCCTGAATGCAGCTTGGTGGGTACCACCTTGGGTCGTATTTTGTCCATTTACAAATGAATGGTACTCCTCGCTGTATTGGGATCGACTGTGGGTAATGGCCACTTCAATGTCCTCTCCCCTCAGATGGATGATGGGATACAAAAGGTCAGAAGCATTGGTCTGATCTTCCAATAAATCCTTCAGTCCATTCTCTGAATAAAATTTTACACCATTCAGGTCGATGGTCAGACCAGGATTGAGGTAAACATAGTTTTTGAGCATTCGCTCAACATATTCTAGGCGGTATTTGTAGTTTTTAAAAATGGAAGTATCGGGCTCGAACACCACCTTAGTTCCTCTTCTTTTTGAACTGGAGGCAAGGGGATCTTGTTCCACAAGATTTCCGAATTCGAAAACGGCAGCGGTCGTTTGATTTTCCCTAACAGATTCTACTCTAAATTTAGAAGACAAAGCGTTGACAGCCTTGGTTCCAACTCCATTGAGCCCTACTGATTTTTTGAATGCCCTGGAATCGTACTTTCCTCCAGTATTCATTTTGGATACCACATCTACGACTTTACCCAAAGGAATTCCTCGGCCGTAATCTCGAACACTAACCCTATTGTCTTTGATGACAATTTCAATTGTCTTCCCTGCTCCCATCACAAATTCGTCAATACAATTGTCCAGGATTTCCTTTAAAAGTATATAAATACCATCGTCAGGGGAAGAACCATCTCCCAGTTTACCGATGTACATTCCGGGACGCATACGTATGTGTTCCTTCCAGTCTAAGGAGCGAATATTGTCTTCTGTGTATTGTGTTTGTTTGGCCATAAAAGCGTATGCTAATTTATAATTTGAGTGTCAATTTTTTGATGGATTCCAACCAAAGAAATTAACAAAATACAATCTTTGATTGTTGAGAAGTTTCAATATCATCTGAGGATAATAGGGCTTTTAGAAAATTTATTTTTAGATTGCCCTATCAATTGAAACAAGTGATTTGGTACTTGATTAACTTACAAATTAAATGACAACTTAATAAATGAAAGCATCCATTCCATTCAAAAAAATTGACGGTGATTTTATTCATATGGTATTTTTCTGGCTAAAAAAACCTGAAAACCAAGATGACAGACAGAAGTTTAAGAAATCCCTGCAGAAATTTATCGAAACCAACCCTCAACTTGTTGGTGCTCATATCGGTCAACCCGCCAGTACAAATCGACCAGTAATTGATAACTCCTACACTTTTAGTTTGGTGGCTACTTTTCCTGATATAGAAACGCATGATGCCTATCAGGTTGATCCATCACATATTAAGTTTGTAGAAGAAGCTCAGTCCCTTTGGGAAAAGGTGCAGATTTATGATTCTACGACTCAATGAAATGTATTGAAATAGGGATTACACGTTAAAGCGAAAATGCATCACATCACCATCTTGAACGATGTAGTCCTTCCCTTCTACCCTCATTTTACCAGCTTCCTTTACCTTTTGTTCACTGCCCAAATCGTTGTAATCTTGATAGGAAATGACTTCGGCTCGAATGAAACCCTTTTCAAAGTCAGTATGAATTACTCCAGCTGCTTGGGGAGCTGTTGCACCTTTTGAGACGGTCCAAGCGCGAACTTCTTTCTCTCCTGCTGTAAAATAAGTTTGCAATGAAAGAAGCTGATAAGCTGATCGAATCAATTTGGCAGAGCCAGGTTCTGAAAGTCCCAAATCTTCGAGAAACATCTGTCTTTCTTCATAGGAATCCAACTCGTTGATATCGGCCTCTATGCTCACTGCCAAAATCAATACCTCAGCATTTTCTTGAGCTACCACTTCTTTAATTTGATTGACATACTCATTCCCATCAACAGCCGAATCCTCGCTCACATTACAAACATACATTACAGGCTTATCAGTAATCAACTGAAGTGGATTTACATAACTATTACGATCATCTTCCGAAAATGAAATGGATCTGATATTTTTTGCAGATTCAAGAGCAGCAATAATTTGATCCAGTATTTCCAATTCCTTTTGCGCTTCTTTATTTCCAGTTTTGGCTGCCCTTTGAATTTTATCCCTTCTCTTTTCAGTACTTTCTAAATCTTTTAACTGAAGTTCAATATCAATGGTCTCCTTATCTCTTAAAGGATCCACGGAACCGTCGACATGAACAATATTATCGTCCTCAAAACACCTCAATACATGCAAGATGGCGTCAGTTTCTCGGATATTACCCAAGAATTGGTTTCCCAACCCCTCGCCTTTACTGGCTCCTTTGACCAATCCAGCAATGTCAACGATTTCAACAGTAGCAGGGATAACTTTTTCTGGTTTGACCAAGTCAGACAAATTGTCCAAACGTTTGTCGGGAACATTGACCACCCCGATGTTGGGTTCGATGGTACAAAAAGGAAAGTTAGCACTTTGCGCTTTTGCATTGGATAAACAATTGAACAGGGTGGATTTACCCACATTGGGCAAGCCTACAATTCCGGCCTTCATAAAATTTGTGATTAACTATGATGCATAAAACGTTGTTTCCCTAACAACACTTCTTCTGTTTCCACATTGTCTTCGTCTGGGACACAACAATCCACTGGACAAACGGCAGCACATTGGGGTTCGTCATGAAATCCTTTGCACTCTGTACATTTGTCGGGAACTATGTAGTAAAATTCATCTGAAACGGGAATTTGAGTTTCTCCAGCATTAACCGCTTTCCCATTGGGCAAAACGACATCTCCACTCAAGTCAGTTCCATCCTCGTAACGCCAGTCGTCAGCACCTTCATAAATCGCTGTATTCGGGCATTCGGGTTCGCATGCGCCGCAATTGATACATTCGTCGGTGATGATGATGGCCATAATGAATATGTTTAATTAAATTTGAACACAAAAGTAAGACCAATAATCATTCTTTACAAATAAATGAATCAACTGAAAGACAGAATTAAGTCGATTGAAAGATTAGGTCATTACCTTAGACACATATCTAAGGAAAATTCAAGCTATACTCCCTTTTTTGATGCCATCAAAAAAGCTGAACTACAAAACGGATGGTTCAAAGAAGAAGACTGTTTGTTGGCCATTCGCTCTTGGGGAAATGCATTACTCCCTGAAAAAATATCCCAATGGGTTAACCCCTATCAATTTGAGGAAAATACAGACTCCAAAACCATTGCATTGATCATGGCTGGAAATATTCCATTGGTGGGATTGCACGATCTTATCTCAATATGGATTTCGGGACATAAAGCTTTGGTTAAATGTGCTTCTAAAGACAGTATTTTAATTCCTTTCATTGTTGGAACCGATCCTCTTCTAAAGTCTCTTACTGCATTCACCGATGAGAAATTGAAGGGATTTGATGCTGTAATCGCTACGGGAAGTAACAATGCTGCTCGATATTTCGACCATTACTTTTCAAAGTTCCCGCACATTATCCGAAAAAACAAAAATGCCGTAGCAGTTTTGGATGGAACAGAGTCTACCGCCGACCTAGAGGGGCTTGGAAAAGACATTTTGCAATATTACGGTTTGGGATGCAGAAACGTTTCCAAACTCTATTTGCCTAAAGAATACGATCTGAATCAAATTTTTGGAGGTCTTTACCCCCATGCTAAGATCATCCAAATGAACAAATACGCCAACAATTACGATTACAATAAAGCGGTTTATTTAATGAGCGAGTTTGATTTTTTAGAAAATGGATTTTTTATGCTGAAAGAAGGAAAAGACCTCTCCTCACCTATCGCTACAGCAAATTACGAATATTATGATCTACTCAAGCCACTTGAAAAACATTTAGAAAATGAACAAGACAACATTCAGTGTATTGTTTCCAATCTAAAACTACCAGGAGCCGTCCGTTTTGGGGAAGCACAAAATCCTGAACTTTGGGATTATGCCGACGGAGTAGATACCCTCGACTTTCTAAAATCTCTTTGAGAGCCTCGTCCTAGCGATTCATACTTTTTGTTAAAAAAATTGATAAAAATTAATCTTTAATCAATTGCTAATTGATTTGAACTTGTGATATTTGCACTTTGAAAATTGATATGAAAAAACATAATTTCAGCGCTGGACCCGCCATACTTCCTCAAGAAGTAATCAAAGGTGCCGCGCAAGCCGTTTTAGAACTGGATAATATCGGTTTATCACTGATTGAGATTTCCCACCGAAGCAACGAATTTAAAGCCATTATGGAAGAGGCATGTGACCTATCCCTTAAGCTTCTAGGTTTAGAAGGTAAAGGCTACAAAGCCATGTTTCTTCAGGGTGGAGCTAGTTTACAGTTTTTGATGACCGCTTACAATCTGCTGGAGAACAAGGCAGGATATGTGAATTCTGGGACTTGGTCAACAAAAGCCATCAAAGAGGCCAAGCTATTGGGAGAGGTCTTAGAATTGGCTTCCTCTAAGGATAAAAATTTCAACTACATACCCAAAGGTTTTGACATTCCTAATGATTTGGATTATCTCCATCTCACGACCAACAATACCATTTTTGGAACCCAATATAAAAATTTACCAGAAACTGAAGTTCCCTTGGTCGCTGACATGAGTTCCGATATTTTTTCAAGACCTTTTGATTATTCAAAGTTCGATATGTTTTATGCTGGAGCTCAGAAAAATATGGGGCCTTCTGGAGTCACCTTAGTTGTGATAAAAGAATCCTCTTTCAACAAAGTCAGCAGAGCGATCCCTTCCATGTTAAATTATGAAGTACAAGCCAATGCAGGAAGTATGTTCAATACTCCCCCAGTTTTTCCTGTTTACACCGTTTTACTCAACCTGAGATGGATTGCCAAAAATGGAGGATTAGAAGGGGTTGGTGCTCAGAATGATAAAAAAGCGAAGTTAATCTATGACGAAATAGATCGAAACCCTTTATTCGAAGGTTTTGCCCATCAAGATGATCGAAGTCATATGAATGCTACTTTTAATCTAAAAGACGATAGTCATGCAGAAGTTTTTGATCCCCTATGGAATCAAGCCGATATCAGCGGTCTCAAAGGCCACAGGTCTGTAGGAGGGTATCGTGCTTCCATCTACAACGCACTCCCACAAGAGAGTATTCAAGTCCTGGTGGATTGCATGCAAGAATTTGAAAGAAAAGCTTAACCAATAAATCAACAATGAAAATATTAGCAAATGACGGTATTTCCCAGTCTGGAATTGACGAATTGACCAAAGCAGGTTTTGAAGTCATCACAACCAATGTTGCCCAAGAACAATTGATAAACTATATCAATGAGAACAAAGTATCAGTTCTATTAGTAAGAAGTGCTACCACTGCAAGGAAAGAATTGATTGATTCCTGTCCTGATCTGAAAATTATTGGCAGAGGTGGTGTAGGAATGGATAATATTGATGTTGAATATGCCCGGGAAAAAGGATTAAGCGTTATCAATACCCCTGCAGCTTCCTCATCATCGGTAGCAGAGTTGGTATTTGCTCATTTGTACGGAGGAGTTCGGTTTCTTTATGATTCTAATCGCAACATGCCTTTGGAAGGTGAAACCAATTTTAAAGGACTGAAAAAGGCCTACGCCAAAGGAATTGAATTGCGTGGAAAGACTATTGGAATCATTGGTTTTGGTAGAATTGGTCAAGAGGTGGCCAAGATTGCTTTGGGAGTTGGAATGAAAGTCGTTGCTGCTGATAAATACATAGACAGTACCGAGGTAGCAGTAACATTTTTTGATGGACAATCCATCAGTCATACCATCAATACCGTTTCGGTATCGGATCTTTTAAAACAATCTGATTTCATCAGTCTTCATGTTCCCGCACAAAAGGATTATGTTATTGGTTCCAAAGAATTTGCCTTGATGAAAGACGGTTCAGCCATCATTAATGCCGCCCGTGGTGGTGTAATTGATGAGGTTGCCTTAGTTGAAGCTTTGGATAATCAGAAACTTGCTTTTGCATGTTTAGACACCTTCGAAAACGAACCTAAACCCGAAATTAAGCTATTAATGCATCCCAAAATATCACTGACTCCGCACATTGGTGCTGCAACACTAGAGGCTCAGGATAGGATTGGTGTCGAACTTGCGCAACAGATTTCTTCAATCTTAGGATAAAATCACATGTTCAAACGCCTCAAAAAAAAGTGGGGAATTGAAACCAACTCACAATTGGTTGTCATCTTCATTGTTTTTGCGATAACTGGTTCAGCGAGTGCAAAATTAGCGCTTCCACTACTTGAATTCATCGGAGTTCAACCCACTAGTTTTGAAGATATTCCGTTAGGGCTAATCATTTATTACGCCATTAGAATACTCATCATATTCCCCATATACCAAGTACTGCTGATTGTAGTAGCAACTGTATTTTTTCAATTCAATTTCTTTTGGGAATTCGAAAAGAAAATTTTGAAAAGGATGGGGTTAAAATTTCTATTTGAAAAGAAATCTAAAGACTAACTCAAGTTAGAAGTTATCAACTTCAAAAATTCATTTCTCGTATCGGTTTCACGAAAAGACCCTCTAAATCCTGAAGTAGTGGTGGTAGAATTTTGCTTTTGAACTCCACGCATCATCATGCACATGTGAGAAGCCTCTATGACTACACCCACTCCTTTGGGGTTTAAAGTATCATTGATGCAATCCAAAACTTGTTCAGTCAATCTTTCTTGTACCTGAAGTCTTCTAGAAAAAACATCCACAACCCTGGGGATTTTGCTCAATCCTACAATTTTGCCATTTGGAATGTATGCAATGTGAGCCTTACCAAAAAAGGGCAACATGTGATGTTCACAGAGTGAATACAGCTCAATATCTTTGACAATAACCATTTCGTTGTAATCTTCGCTAAACATGGCGCTTTGAAGAATTTGTTTGGGATCTTTTTCATATCCCTCTGTCAGAAATTTCATTGCTTTGGCGGCACGTAATGGAGTTTTCTCTAATCCTTCCCTTTCATTGTCCTCACCAAGAAGATCAATGATTTTTGAAAAATTTAATTTGATCTCTTCTGTAATAGGAAAAGTGTCTATGTTAAAATTGTCATTCATTTGTTTATGGTACGTTGATTGAATATAGTGTTAAATTTTTTTATTTTAGGAGTAATAACAAACTGGCAATAAGGCTGTTCTGTATTTCTGTTATAGTAATTATGATGTTCAACTTCTGCCTCATAGAAAGGACATTCAGTATTAACTTCGGTAACTATGGGTTCGTCATATGTTTTTTCTTCATTAAGACGGTTAATGCACTGTTCAATTTGCAATTTTTCCTCTAAATTATTAAAGAATACAGCTGAGCGATACTGTGAGCCTACGTCATTACCTTGTCGATTAAGAGTTGTTGGATCATGTGTAAGGAAGAAAATTTCTAACAACTCACCGTAAGAAACCAAATCTTGATCATATGTAATTTTGATGGTTTCTGTGTGACCTGTATTTCCATTACATACTTCTCTGTATGCAGGATTCTTAATGTGACCTCCCATGTAACCAGGTGTCACCTCTAAAACCCCATTAACCCTCACAAAAATTGATTCTGTACACCAAAAACATCCCCCAGCAAAATACGCTTGTTTAACCACAAATAATTTTTTGTTTATCAAATATACTAAAATATTGAACAAGAATATCATGTCTCAAACAAAAAGAAAATAATCGTGAGATATAAAATGGTTTTAACGCGTAAAAAACTAATTTTAGACCATGAGTAAAATTATTTCTTGCCATAATATTTTTAAGAGTTACGGAGATTTATCTGTTCTTAAGGATATTGATCTGAGCATTGAAACTGGTGAAGTAGTAGCCATCGTTGGACCTTCAGGAGCTGGTAAGACCACTTTATTACAGATTTTGGGTACTTTAGATTCTCCCGATCCAAATCCTAGAAGCCAACTAGAAATTAAAGGGGAAGTCATTCAAAAAATGAGTTCTACTGCAATCGCAAAATTCAGAAATCAATATTTGGGTTTCATTTTTCAGTTTCACGAGTTATTACCTGAATTCACTGCACTAGAGAACGTTTGTATTCCAGGTTGGATCGCTAAAAAAGACGATAAATTGCTGAAAGCAAAAGCTAAGGAACTACTTGATCAAATGGGGCTTTTGGATCGTATTCACCACAAACCTCAAGAATTGTCTGGAGGAGAACAACAGCGTGTAGCGGTAGCAAGGGCACTTATCAACGACCCAAAAGTGATTTTTGCCGATGAACCCAGCGGTAATCTCGACTCTCAAAATGCCACCGCTCTTCATAATGTCTTTTTTAAATTGAGAGATCAATTGGGTTGTACTTTTGTCATTGTAACACATAACGATACATTAGCTGACATGGCCGATAGAAAAATCCTCCTCAAAGACGGGAAAATTGTTTTATGACACAAGAGGAACTTAAGTCTTTTCTTGACTACAAAGCTCAACAATACGAATCAACTACTTTCATCGAGCACGATCCGATTCAAATCCCCCATCAGTTTTCAAAAAAAGAAGATGTTGAAATTGCCTCCTTTCTTACTGCCACCATTGCGTGGGGAAACCGTATAAGTATTTTAAAAAGCGCTCAAAAAATGATGAATCTCATGGACGCTTCTCCCCATGAATTCATAATCAATCATCGAGAGCATGATTTAGAAAATTTTAAAGGTTTTGTTCATCGTACCTTTAATGAAACTGATTTGATATATTTCATCCAAAGTTTGAAAAATATCTATAGCAAACACAGTGGGTTAGAAAAACTATTTTACAGTGATACCATGACTTTACAGGAAAGAATCCATCATTTCAAAAAAGTATTTTTTGAACTCAACCACCCTGAAAGGTCATTGAAGCACGTTTCAGATCCACTTAAGGGATCTGCTGCAAAAAGGATCAATATGTTTTTACGTTGGATGGTAAGATCCAATGACAAAGGAGTTGATTTTGGAATTTGGAGAGAGATTTCACCCTCAGAATTATCCATTCCCTTAGATGTTCATACGGGAAACATTGCCCGTAAATTGAAAATTTTAAAACGTAAACAGAATGATGCTCGATCCCTTTTGGAATTGGACTCATCGCTCAGGAAATTTGATCCCAATGACCCTGTAAAATACGATTTTGCACTCTTTGGAATGGGTGCTTTTGAAAAGTTCTGAAACAGAATAAGACCTTCTTTAAGCTTTTATTCCTATCGATTTCATATTTTTGTACAACAGGTGATTTGTTAATGAAGATACTACTCAAAAATGCTACTGTATTAAGTCCTCACAGTCCTTTTCATTCTTCCCTCCAAGACATTTTAATAGTAGATGGAATTATTGCTGAAATTTCAGAACAAATCAAAGCTGACAGTGATGTTAAAAAGTACAATCTAGAAAACCTTCACTTATCCAGCGGATGGTTTGATCCTAGTGTGTCTTTTGGCGAACCAGGATATGAGGAACGAGAAACCCTTTCTAATGGTCTTGAGGTGGCGGCAAAATCAGGATTTACCAAAATACTTCTCAATTCCAACACTAATCCTGTTCCAGATACAAGGTCTAACATCAATCATTTGATTAAAATGTCTCAAGGGTTCACCACTACCCTTCACCCTGTTGGAGCTCTTACAGTGGCTTCGAAAGGAGAACAAATGGCCTCTCTATATGACATGCATTCACAAGGAGCCATTGCGTTCGGTGATCACAATAAATCCATCGAAAAAGGAAATCTTTTAAAAATTACTTTACAATATTGTCAAAGTTTCGATGGAGTGGTAATCTCCTATCCACAGAACAAGGAACTGGCGGGCAACGGAGTAATGCATGAAGGAATTACCAGTACCCGAATGGGCCTAAAGGGCATTCCAAACATGGCTGAATCGGTTCAGATTGCCAGAGATCTTGAAATTCTAAAGTACACAGGAGGAAAATTGCACTTTTCCAATATCAGTAGTGAGGAAGGCTTAGCGTTAATTAGTAAAGCCAAAAGCCAGGGATTTTCTGTCAGTTGCAGTGTAGGATTACCGCATTTAGTTTTTGATGACTCCATATTGGAAGATTTTGATTCCAGTTACAAAATCTTTCCTCCAATTCGGTCAAAAACAGATCAACAAGCCCTCAGAGCTGGCCTATTAGATGGAAGTATTGACATGATCAGTAGTATGCACGAGCCCATCAACATCGAACTCAAAGAATTGGAGTTTGAAAACGCAACTGCAGGCAGTATAGGGCTTGAAAGTTGCTTTGGAATGCTCAATCAAATTTTTCCCCTAGATAAGGTTCTAAGTTTTTTAACAAGAGGTACTCAGATTTTTGATCTTTCAACTCCTAAAATTGCTGTTGGGGAAACCGCTGACATGACCCTTTTCAATCCTGAAATATCCTATCGCCTTTCAAAGGAAGATTTACAATCTACCTCAAAAAACAGTGCCTATTTGGGACACCAACTGCAAGGTAAAGTTTTGGGTAGTATCAATAATGGAGTTCTTACCCTTAACGACTAGCTGGCGTGTTATCATACAAAATCAAAAAAGCAACATTGGGATCTGCTCCACATCCAGCCATCATTCTTCTTCATGGTTATGGTAGTAATGCTGATGATCTTTTTTCTTTTGCAGACTATTTAGGTGGACGCCATACTGTAATTTCCCTCCAAGCACCTTTGGACACCCCTTTCGGTGGAAAAGCATGGTATTCCATCCATTTTGATGCAACCCAGGACAAATGGTCTGATCTTGATGAAGCCAAAAAGTCATCGGAAAGCATCATAAAACAATGGGAATATTTTATCGAACAATATGACCTAAACCCTAAAGACATCAGTTTAATGGGTTTCAGTCAAGGAGCAATCCTCAGTTGGTCACTGTTGTTAGATTATCCCAACAAGATCAGGAGGGCCGTTTGTATGAGCGGATACATCAATACTCGCCTACTAAAAAAACAATTAAATGAGTACCGAAATGTATTGGCTTATGCTTCGCATGGCACCCAAGACTCAACGGTACCCTTTGATTGGGCAGAATCCAGTATCAATGCTTTGAAGGTCAACAATCCACAGTTGTGCTTTAACACCTATCCAGATGGACACAATGTTTCCCAAGAAAATTTTAGTGATTTAATGAAATGGTTGTCAAAAACTAATCTGGATTAGGGTAGAGAAAATGCTCTTTCAATTCAAAACTAACTTCTCCTCCATTGCCAAATTCATAGGTCAAAAGGATTTCTCCCCAATGAGTTCCGTCCGAAAAATCAGCTATAACCCATCTGTGATTCAGCACTTTTACTTTATTAATCAAAAAAGTACGCCCCATTGCAGCATAGGGAATCAGATTGTTTTTTTCCCTTAGCAAATTCGTTTCATAAAGCTCGTCTTTTACACGATCTGCAATTTTTCCAAAAGGTAGGTTTTCAAAATACCGCAACGCATACTCATTACCCTCTAAATTAAAATCACTTTGTTCCTCAATACGACTTTGTAACTGAAAAACCGAATCTTTTAATTTTTTATTCAGTGATTTTGCATTAACCAAATTTTCCTCAATATTCTTGAAAACCTTATTTGAATTCACCAATTGAAAAATCAGGATTATGGCAGTAAATAAAAATAAATAAAGAATTATATTTTTTTTCATCTCAATCAGTTAGAGTTTATCTCAAGGTTGTCATAGGCCAAATATACGTTTTCGGGCAATTGTTTTGACAATATATTGTGAAAGCCCAATAAATGACTGATGTGTGTCAAATAAGCACGATTAGGTTTAATATAATCGATTAGTTCTAATGCTTCCTCAAGGTTTAAATGAGTGGGATGAGGATCAATTCTAAGGGCATTAAGAACCAAAACGTCACAGTTTTTTAACTTTTTGAGTTGATCCTTCTTTATGGATTTTACATCGGTCAAATAAGAAAAATCTCCTATTCTAAACCCCATAACTGGCAACTGATTGTGCATGACCTCAATGGGAACAACTTTTTTATTATTCAGCTTAAAAACAGTATTTTTATTAATGGTATTGATTTGCACAGCGGGGGTTCCAGGGTACTTATTCTCTTTTTGAAAAATATATGAAAAACGTCTTGAAAGGTCACTAACGACTCTTTCTGTAGCATAAATTGGGATATCTCCTTGTTTGAAAAAGAAGGGGCGGATATCATCAATACCAGCCGTATGATCAGCATGTTCATGAGTAAACATAATTCCATTCAAATGATCACACCCCACCCTCAACATTTGCTGTCGAAAATCAGGGCCACAATCCACAACATAATTGAACTCTTCCCATTGAACCAATATTGATGATCGAAGCCTTTTATCTTTTGGGTTTTCACTCAAACATACTGGATGTTGACTACCGACAACAGGGATTCCTTGTGATGTTCCAGTTCCTAAAAAAATAATTTTGATCATACAGTCAATCAAAATTAAATATTTAATGACATATAAAACAAACTTTGTAATTTTATATCATAAACTATAATATGCCAATAACCCTCCCTGGAGATAAAGGATTTGAAAAAAGACCCTCCACCGAACGCAAAGCACTAAGAATTAATTTGAATGACCGCATTTACGGTACTTTTGCCGAAATTGGAGCGGGTCAAGAGGTAGCTCGTCATTTTTTTAGAGCAGGAGGAGCATCTGGAACCATTGCCAAAACCATCAGTGCTTACGACAAAAACTTTAGCGATACTATCTATGGTGAAGAAAATGATGGGCGATATGTAACCGAAACCAGACTCAGGAAGATGCTGGAAAGAGAAATCATGCTTCTTGAAACAAGGATTCCTAGGTCTAACCATCCCGATAAAATGTTTTTTGCCTATGCTAATACAGTAGCAACCATTGATTTTGCCAAAAAATACAAAGGACATGGATGGATGGGGATTCGTTATCAGGTCGCTCCTGAAGAACCCTACAATGAGATCATGATTCATATACGATTCCATCAAACGGAGGCAAGACTTCAACAAGAAGCTATTGGGATTATGGGGGTTAACTTAGTTTACGGTGCTTTTTACAACTATGATGAACCCAAAAAAATCATCAAGCACCTCTACGACCATATTGATAAGACAGCCATTGAAATCGACACTATTAATTTTTCTGGTCCAGTTTTCAAGGGGATTGATAATAGGATTTTGAGTCTATTACTTCTCAAAAACAAAATGACAGAAGCGGTAATGTTCAATCCTGAGGGTAATAATGTCCTTCCAGCTCGGGTCTTGTACAAAAAAAACATTTTGGTATTAAGAGGTAGTTTTAGACCTGTCACAAAAGTTAACATCGATATGTTCAAAAAATCCTTTGATATTTTCATAAAGGAACAGAATGTTGACGAGAAAAAGACTGAGGTTCTTTTTGAAATAACACTGTCCAATCTTACCTCACAGGGAGAAATTGATGAGTCAGACTTTATGGATCGCGCCAAACTGCTCTGCTCCTTGGGTCATACTGTAATGATATCAGATTTTAAAGAATATTACAGAATGGTAGACTACCTCTCCGAATACACCAAAGAACAAATTGGTTTGACCATGGGAGTAAGTAATTTTGTAGAGATTTTTGACGAACAATACTACAAGGACGTGAAAGGCGGTATTTTGGAGGCATTCGGGAAAATGTTCCACAATAATCTTAAAGTCTACCTCTACCCCATGAAACATCCAGAAACAGGGGAAATAATCAACTCCAACAACCTAAAACTACATCCACGAATGAAGGATTTTTACAAATTCTTTAAATACAATGGAAAGGTCGTTGACATCTTTGACTACGAAAGTAAATACCTATCCATTTTTTCACGCGAAATCCTAACTCATATCAGAGAGGGCAATGAAAATTGGAAAGACCAGCTCCCTGAGGGTATTGCAGAGATGATTATTAAGAATAAAATGTTCGGTTGGAAAGAAAAAAAGGTTAAGGTCTAAATTTCCTCTAAGATTTGCGCAGCATGGTCTTTGGTTTTCACCTTGCTGATTACTTTTTCCACTTTTCCGTTTTTATCGATCAAAAATGTTGTTCTGTGTATTCCATCGTATTCTTTACCTTGAAATTTCTTAGGACCCCAAACGCCAAAAGCATCGATCACAGCTTTGTCCTCGTCTGCCAACAATGGGAAAGGTAAATTGTATTTGTCAGCAAAGTTTTTCTGTTTTTTTGGAGAATCAGCACTAACTCCAAACAGTTGAAATCCCTTTTCCTGCAAAGCCTTGTAGTTGTCCCTTAAATTACAAGCCTCAGCTGTGCATCCCGGGGTGTTCGCCCTTGGATAGAAAAAAACAATACTTTTTTTTCCGGTCATATCGCTAGAACTTACAGTGTTTTCATCCTGATCGAGAGTGGTAAAATGAGGAACGACGTCCCCAATTTGTAATGTATTCATTTTATTTTTTTATTTTAATTCGAAATAACAAAAAATCTCAATGACTAAAAAGGAAAAGGTATCGTTTGTGATGAAAGCTTTGGACCAACTTTACCCAGAAATTCCAATCCCTCTTGATCATAAAGACCCCTACACCCTTTTGATTGCGGTATTGATGTCTGCTCAAAGCACAGATGTTAGAGTCAACCAAATCACTCCTCTATTATTTGAAAAAGCAGACACCCCTCAAAAAATGATCAAACTAACTGTAGAGGAAATTAGGGAGATCATTAAACCCGTAGGACTCTCTCCTATGAAGTCTAAAGGAATTCATGGTCTGTCACATATCTTAATAGATAAGCACGGTGGTGAAGTTCCACAAAACTTTGAAGCACTGGAGGCCTTACCAGCTGTAGGGCACAAAACTGCTAGTGTTGTCATGTCACAAGCTTTTGGTGTTCCTGCATTTCCAGTTGACACCCATATTCATCGATTGATGTATCGTTGGGGGTTATCCAACGGTAAAAATGTGGTTCAAACCGAAAGAGATGCAAAAAGATTATTTCCAAAAAACAAATGGAACGACCTGCATTTGCAAATCATTTGGTATGGTAGAGAATTTTGTCCTGCAAGGGGATGGAATATAGAAAAAGACTTGATCAGTCTCAAAATTGGCAGAAAATCAGTAATAGGAAAGATGCTTAAAGCCGGAAACTAATCGGTTTTTTCAGCATCTTCAATTTCCTTTTTATTTTGATTGTAGTACTTTGAAAAAGCCAAAATACGTTTGATGACCAAAGGTCGGGGTCCGGCTACAAGATGTTTTTTCTTAAAGTAATTTTGCTCCATGTAATGGATTTTACTTTATAACGATAAAAACACCTGAAAATTGTCTATTGCGTTAAGATAATTTGATTTTCTTCTATCATCTTTCTTAAATTGATGATGGCATAGCGCATTCTACCTAAGGCAGTATTGATACTTACACCTGTTATTTCTGAGATTTCTTTGAAACTCATATCTCTGTATAAGCGCATGTTTAAAACTTCCTTTTGATCATCGGGTAATTCAGTGATTAAATTTTGTAAATCACTGGTCACTTGATCGTGAATCAGACTGTTCTCTGCATTGGGTGAATTGTCTGTGATGAACTGAAAAACATCGTAATCTTCACTTGCCTCAAACTTTGGCATACGATTTGATTTTCTGAAGAAATCGATGATCAAATTATGGGAAATACGCATTACCCATGACAAAAACTTCCCCTCTTCGTTGTACATTCCATTTTTGAGGGTTTTGATTACCTTGATAAATGTTTCTTGGAAGATATCCTCAGCGATATCACGATTGAGAACTTTGGAGAAAATGAAATTGTAAATTTTTGATTTATGCTTATAAATCAATATTTCTAAAGACTTTTCATTGCCCAATATGTAGTCGCTAACTAAATGAGCATCAGTTTGATGAGTAATTGGAGAGGTTTGCATAAACTACTTTTTTTCAGCGAGGCTGGTTAAATTATTCGATACGGTTTAAAAGTAGTTTTGTGCTATAGGCAGTAAATGTTTGACACAAATATAGTTATAATTCTGTTAAAATCAAATTGTCTATGATTTCATCTAAATTTAGTTACGACTGTTGATTGTTTGATCAGATTAGTTGTAATTTTACGTTTCGATTTTGATAAATGCAGGAAATTCTTGATTTAGATACAAAAAATTACATCGTCGTAAAGGGAGCTCAGCTCCACAATCTCAAAAATGTTGATGCTGTATTTCCTAGAAATTTGATGACGGTTGTGACAGGGCTTTCAGGTTCTGGCAAATCATCGTTGGTTTTTGACACCCTCTATGCAGAGGGACAACGCCGATATGTTGAGAGTCTCTCTTCTTATGCGAGGCAGTTCATGGGAAAGCTCAACAAGCCAAAAGTTGATGAAATCAAAGGAATTGCCCCTGCCATAGCCGTAGAGCAAAAGGTATCATCCTCCAATCCTCGTTCTACTGTTGGGACTAAAACAGAAATATACGATTATCTGAGGTTGCTGTATGCGAGGATTGGTAAGACCTTCTCCCCCATATCAGGAAAACAAGTGAAGAGCGATAGCGTGAAAGATGTTTTAGATAGTCTTAAGAACGATTTTAAGAACGGAGATAAGTTGCTACTGCTCGCTCCTATAGATAAAGGGAAAAGTGATCAACTCGCGATCCTTAAACAACAAGGGTTTGCACGAATTTTCATCAATGATGTAATCCATCGCATAGAGGAACTTACTGAGGAACCAAAAGATCGATATGAATTGGTCGTAGATCGAATTATTGTAAGACATGAAGAAGATTTTTATCAAAGGGTAGCCGATGCCATTGAAATTGCTTTTTATGAAGGAAAGGGCTCATGTTCACTATGGTCATTGAATCAAAAAAAGAGCTTCCCCTTCTCCAATCGCTTCGAATTGGATGGAATCAATTTTGTTACCCCTAATATTCATTTTTTTAGTTTCAACAACCCCTTTGGTGCTTGTAAAAAATGTGAGGGATTCGGTGACATCATTGGGATTGACCACGAACTGGTGGTTCCAGACACCAGTCGTTCTGTTTTCGATGAGGCCATTGCACCATGGCGTGGTGCAAGTATGAAAAAGTATCAAAAACAACTCGTTGAGAATGCTTATAAATTTGAATTTCCAATTCACAAACCTTATTACCAACTCAGCGAAAAAGACATTAGCTTACTTTGGGAGGGAAATTCCTATTTTACTGGTATCAAAAAGTTTTTTAAAAAAATTGAAGCCAAAAATTACAAAATTCAAAACCGTGTTCTACTTTCACGATACAGGGGAAAAACAAGCTGTGATGAATGTAATGGCTCCCGATTGAGAAAGGATACTGATTATGTGCAAATTGGAGGGGAAACCCTATCCACCCTATTACATCTGCCGATTGACGAATTGGGGCAATTTTTTGAAAAACTCAAACTTAATGATTACGATCACAGTGTGTCTGAACGTATTTTAAAGGAAATAAAATCCCGAATACAATTCATTCAAGATGTAGGATTAGGATATCTCAATCTTAACAGAAAAGCAAATACACTCTCGGGAGGGGAATCTCAACGTATCAACTTGGCCACTTCATTGGGCAGTGCCTTGGTAGGCTCAATGTACATCTTAGATGAACCCTCTATAGGACTTCACTCTCGTGACAACGATCGACTGATCTTGGTGCTCAAAAAACTGAGAGATCTGGGTAATACTGTCATTGTTGTAGAACACGATGAGGAAATCATGCATGCTGCAGATAAGATTATCGATATGGGGCCAGAAGCTGGAACCTATGGTGGAGAAATTGTAGCAGAGGGTAATTTGGCTCTCATAAGTCAATCGGAGAGTCTTACAGCAAAATACCTTCGAAACGAAATGTCCATACCCATCCCTAGTAAGAGGAGAAAAAGTCGCAGTAAAATTTCATTACGCGGTAACAGAGAAAATAACTTAAAAAACATTGATGTTGTATTTCCTTTGGGTTGTATGACTGTGGTCACCGGAGTATCGGGCAGTGGAAAATCAACACTGGTAAAAAAAATCCTCTATCCCGCCCTGCAAAGAGAGAAAGGAATCTTTAATGATAAGCCTGGACAATTTGACTCCATAAAAGCACCTTTTGAACAAATCAACAGTGTTGAATTTGTAGATCAGAACCCCATTGGAAGGTCCTCAAGGTCTAACCCTGTAACCTATATTAAAGCTTATGATGAGATTCGTAATCTTTTTGCAAAGCAACCCCTGTCGAAGAATCGTGGATACCAAGCCAAACATTTTTCTTTTAATGTTGATGGAGGTCGATGTGAGCAATGCAAAGGAGACGGAAATACAACCATCGAAATGCAATTTATGGCTGATGTAGTACTTCAGTGTGAGCATTGTAAAGGAAAAAGGTTTAAAAAAGAAATTTTAGAAGTTGAATTCCAAGGCGTGTCATTAGACCAATTATTGGAAATGAGTGTAGACGATGCTATCGATTTTTTTGAAAAAGAAAATCAAACTAAAATGGTTCAAAAACTCAAGCCTCTTCAAGATGTAGGGTTGGGATACGTAGCTTTGGGGCAACCATCAACCACCCTTTCTGGTGGAGAAGCACAAAGGATCAAGCTCGCTTCCTTTATTGGTAGAGGATCAACAAAAGATAAAATTGTATTTATCTTTGATGAACCCACTACAGGACTGCATTTTCACGATATTAACAAACTACTTCTTTCTTTAAATGCCTTAATTGACGAAGGCCATACTGTAGTTGTGGTGGAACACAATTTAGAACTAATTAAATGTGCTGACCATCTCATTGACTTGGGACCAGAGGGTGGAAAAAATGGGGGTGAATTAGTCGCTATGGGAACTCCAGAGGAAGTAGCAGCCTCAAAAACATCCTTTACAGGACAGTATCTTCGCAAAAAACTAACATCCTAAGTTTTTTTAATAAAAGGAGAAATTCTACTCAAAAACAATTGGATATCTCCCGTTAGCCCAAAAAGATAGGCCAAAAAAGAAAAAACTACTCCGATCAGTAAGGATCTCAAAACCAAAGAAACAAAGGGATCAAAATCAAATGTAATGTTAGAAATCACAAAATAGGATAAAAGTATTATCACTAAAGTTAGAAGGGTTTTCTTGCCATAAGGATTAATTTTGAATCCAAGCTGAACCAAAAGTATTTTCAAAAAGTTAATTAAAAAAATGACTATCAAAGTGGCGTAAGCAGCACCTATGATCCCATGGCTTTTTATCAAATAGAGATTTAAGATAACAGCCAATATGGCAGAGGTTGTTGAAAACCAAAAAACATATGGGTAATATTTTGAGTTGGTGATAATGTTATTTAAACAGCCCATAGACATTGTAAAAAGTTTTCCAATAGAAACGATCAAAACCACCTCTAATGCGACGGTATAATCTCCCAAATTAACCCAAGTGTAAAAATCATTGAGGTTAAGATTTATTAGCAAAAACAATAAACCAGAGAGCAACAATAAATTGTTTGCACTTTTTTTCAAAAGTCTGAGAAGGGTCTCGTCATCTTTTTTATTGATGGCTTGCGCTATTAAGGGGCTGATAATTTGGAACATGGCCCTTCCCGGAAATTCGATCACCGCCGCTATAAAAATGGCAACACTGTAAAAAGCCACATTCTCAACGGTTAAAATATTTGAGATCATTGATTTATCAATATCCAAAATCAAGCTTGCAGCAGTTCCAGACATAAAAATCAAAAAACTATAACGTAAAATGGATTTGAACTCGAGTGGAAGTCTAAAAGAAAATTTAGGAGTGTATTTGATTAAACTGTATATAATAACCAACAACAATCGTAAGTAGTAACCAATAATCAAAGCCAAAATGAACCCATCTAAATCTAAACCTCCAAAAGCGTATGCCAATAGTAAAATGAAGATGAGTGCTCGTGGGTAAAACTCCTTTAGAAAATTACCAAAAACAGAATGCAATTGAATTCTGAGCCAATTGTAAAAAACTTCAAACAAAGCAGTAGAAAAGGCTACCATTAAAATCAAATAGGCATATTCCCCCAACTCTTTATTCTCAGAGGCAATGAATTCTGTGATTTGCTCTTGAAAAAAAAGAGCAATGACACACAGAATTATAAAAATAAAAACAGGTAAAAAAAGAGAAAAACTCAGAAGTGTATGCCTTTACTCTTGTGTTGTAGTGCTGCTTTAAAATTTTATAACCGCATGCTGAACACCAAAAGAAATAAAGGGCTGAATCAAATTGGACAATGCCAAAAGAGCAACGATCAAGCCTTGAAGTTTACTGCCCATGTGAGTTGGATACAGGTAAACAGTATTCACCGCACCGATCAAAAAAGCAAGTCCAATACTGACACTATTGTAGAATGATTGTTTGGCTATGATTCCCATGGTCTTTTCTTATCGAGATTTAAACTTTTGATATCCAAGTACGGCAACCATAGAAAGAAAAATCAATATTGTGATCAGTCTGATGTTACTTCCCATTTTTATGACAGGAGGGTCAAAGCGAAACTCAATAGTATGTTCTCCTGAAGGAACCTTTAAACCTCTTAGTACATAATTAATAGGAAAAAAATCAACATTTTCTTGATCAATACTCACTGTCCACCCATCAGGATAGTACATTTCAGAAAAAACCATCAATTGATCTTCTTCAGCTTCAAATTCATATTTTAAACGTGTAGGATGATTTTTCACCAATTCTATTTTTTTTAGTTGTTGGGCATTGTAGCTCAGTGATAAGTCACTGGGAAACTCAGTTTTTAAAACAACTGCTTGTCGATTAAAATCAATGGTTTTCATTGATTCCAAAACGGCGTCGGCTGTGTCCACTACCAAAAGAGAATCGACAGCCCAAGCTACTCCCAAAACACTTGGGTTTTCAATCACTTTTTGTTGATTTTTCTCTTGTATCAAAAGGTATTTTACATTCAACATGTCCATTACTCCAGAAATTTGGTGGGTTCTGAAGTATTCATAAAGCTCCTCATACCTTCTCGGTTTGGCACCGTGGTAACCCCCAATCGCATTGTGAAAATAAGAGGTTCTGGCTCCCGAAAGATTTAAACCAGGCTCGTAAACCCTGAATCGGGTGGTATCTTTCAGAATTAACTGATCACCGGCTTTAGCTTGGAAAAGATTCTTCTTCTGCCTCGGACTTACAAATAAATCCCTGTCAATGTAACGTTGAGAAACACCAATAAGATCAGACAACATCAATGCCGTAAGTACAAAAATTGTAAGGTTTTTAGATGTTTTATTATTCTTAAAGAGAAAAAACACCAACATAATTGCCAAACTATAAGCTACTGCTCTTATCAAATCGTAAGTGAAGATTGTTTTTCTAGCCGAAACAATCTGTTCCATTAATATCGAACCGTAGGCCTCTCTCAAGTAGGAATCCATAGCTCCAGAAAAGTCTAATGAGCCTTTGAAGAAAAGTAATATCAATAAGAAGGCAACAAATCCCATTCCCACCTTTAGTATTTTTTTAATCTCAACCGTTTCAGGTTTGAGCAACAATCGATAAAGACCAAGACAGGCCAAGACAGGAAAGCAAAACTCCAGAATGACTTGTATGGAACTTACCGCCCTAAATTTGTTGTACAGAGGAAAGTAGTCTATAAATAATTGTGTTAAAAAAGGTAAATTTTTACCCCATGATAGTAACAAAGACAAAATAATTCCTGTAAGAAGACCGTTACGCAATCTTCCTTTTACAAAAAACAGGGTCAAAAAAGCGATAAAAACAACTGTAATTCCAACATATGCTGGTGCTTCAAGTATGGGTTGATCTCCCCAATAAGTGGGAACATTGGAAACAAAACTCTTGGCTTGAGAACGAGACAATCCGTTTTGGATCAAAAACTGATACAATTCAGAATTTTCACCCAAATTTTCTGAGGAACCTCCTCCCTGAATTCTTGGAGCTATAAGGTTGAGGCTTTCAAAAATCCCATAGCTGAATTGAGTAATATAGTCTGTTGATAGTCCTCCTGTTTTTTCTTTTTCACTACCATCGGAATTTAAGACCAGTTCACTATTTCCTCGGGTGCTGAATTGAGTATATTCTGCCGTAGCAAGCAGTGGAGGAGCGTTAAGCCCCAAAGCGAGAATTCCAGCAACAATGAGCAGGGTGGTCTGGCGTAAAAAACTTTTATGATTCTGACTCCGCAGAGCATGTATCCCGTAGACAATTACAATTACTAGCATCAGCAAGAGCATATAGTAGGTCATTTGATAATGATTTGCACGAATTTGCATGGACAAAGCAAAAACCGTAAGGATGAGTCCTCTAAAACCTCCATTGTTTAATATCATGTACATCCCTCCAATTACCAAAGGCATATAGGCCAGAGCCTGAGCTTTGGTATTGTGTCCCACTTGTAAAATGATCAGTAAATATGTAGACAAACCGTATGCAAAAGCTCCGAAAACCGCAATCGGTATTGGCATTCTGATGATCAATAAGAAAAAATAGGCACTTAATAAATAGAGGAATAAAATTTCAGCAGGCTGCGGAATCAGTTGAATCAATTTGTGAATGGGAGTCAAAAAATCATAAGAATACCTTGCTCCCAACTGGTAGGTGGGCATTCCACCAAAAGCATTATCAATCCAATATATTTCTTCATTATGATTTTCTCGATATTCTTGCAGTTGCCTTGACATACCAGAGTACTGACTAATATCGGATTGAATCAATGACTTTCCCGAAATAACGGGATAAAAAAACAGAATCGAAAACAAAGCGAAACCAAAAATTACGGCCAGATGCTTGAAATTGTTTTTGTTAATGAGCTTTTCAGTCAATTTCTTCATAATCTATGTATTCCCCCATTTCGTTATTAGTTTTTATGTTATTTTTTTTCGTCGGAGACGAAAAATTATCGGAATCAAAGTGTTGCATTTTTTTTGACAATTGACGTAAAAAGTATTTAACGAAAAAAGGAGAGAGTAGTCTAAAGATATAGACGAAAATCGTTAGAATTAAAAAAAACTTAAGGAGTCCTACCACAATGATTAAATAAGGTATTAGACCCAAAAGTAGTTAAAACTTATGACTATTGTGATGTTTTTGGAAAGGGCTAAGTATTAGAAATAAAATTAGATTTATCTTGCAAAAAAAAATTAATGCATAAGCACTTCACGCTGTTGTTTATTTTTTTATGGAGCTTTCTCCAAGCCCAATACACAGATCAGATAAATTCTAATCGACCAGGCGCTTCCATTGGAGCTTTTGCTGTTGGAAAAGGAATCGTTCAATTTGAAGGAGGTTTAGAGTTCAGAAAATACAAACACGAGGGGTATAATTTTTCTACTTCAGAGGGAAGACTTATTTTTTTGTCGGTTCGATGGGGATTTCTGTCAGAAAGATTGGAATTGACCTATCAAGGTTCCTTTATGTTTGACCGATTGATAAACAAAATATCGAATCAAAACATTGAATACAAAAGAAAGGGATTCCTTCAAAATTTTATGGGAATAAAGTATTTGATCTACGATCCTTTCAAAAATGGTGAAGAATTAAATGTTTACAGTTGGAAAGCCAATAACGGTTTTAAATTAAAACATTTAATTCCTGCAGTTTCATTGACTGTAGGTGGAAATTTCATTTTTGATCAAAACCACCCCTACCCTTTTGGAGACATTTTTGACGTTATGTATCGTCCTATTTTTTATCAAAACTTATCAATTCCAACCGAGAAAGAACCTTTTTTGTCATTGAGAGGAGTTTTGGCCACACAATCCCATTTTTTAGACAGGTGGGTTTTTGTGACCAATTTTATTTAAGACCGCTATTTTACCGAAAAAACAGCCAAAAGATATATTCTTACTCTGAGGCACACTTTTCATCACCTGTGGTCGGTTTATATTGAAAATGAGGGCCTTTTTAGTGAACGCTACAATGATGTCATTTTTAGAACTGGAGTCGCCTACCTTTTTTCAAACAATATTCAGATTGAAAGTTCTGTAGGAGTGAACACCGAAACCCAACCCAGTTCTCTTTTAGTTAATTTAGGAGTATCGTATCGTTTGAATTTTCACAAAGATTTTAAAAGTGCAGCTGAGATTGAGTATGAAGAATCAAAAAAAGAGGAAAAACAATTGAAAAAAACCATGAAGAAAAACAACAAAGCGGAAAAGAAAAGGACACGAAAAGCCAAAAGATTGTAATTCATGAAAAAAGAACCCATTGAGCTTGTCGAAATACATTCCCGCGAGGATTTGAGAAGATTTGTTGAGTTTTCTTTTTCTCTATATTCCAAAAACCCTCATTGGACCCCACCCATAATCAAGGAGGAAATCGACACTTTGGATCAAAACAAAAACCCTGTTTTTAAAAATGCCAAAGCCCATTATTTTTTAGCCATCAGAAACAAAAAAATCGTTGGACGAATTGCTGTAATGATCAATTGGGTCGAAGTCAATGAATTAAAAAAGAAAAAAGTTCGTTTCGGGTGGTTTGACGTTGTGGACGATATCAATGTCACCAAAGCTCTGATGGAAAAAGTTCATGCAATAGGTCTTGAAAATGGAATGGAGTTTTTGGAGGGGCCTGTAGGATTCTCCAACATGGACAAGGCGGGTATGTTGGTTGATGGTTTTGAGGAAAGCAATACCATGATCACATGGTATAATGCCCCATACTACTACGAACATTTCAAAAAATTAGGCTATGAAAAACTAGCTGTTTGGGTAGAATACGAAATTAAACTTAGCTCTTTTGAGAAATCTCCCAAAAAAATCAAAAAATTCTCAGAGCTGATGCTCCAACGTTACAACCTAAAGATTTTAGATTTTAAATCGAGGAGAGAAATTGTTCCTTACGTTGAAAAAATGTTCGTTCTACTGGAGCAAACCTACGGCAAACTTCAAACTTTTGTTCCCATTCAAAAATATCAAATCCAACAGTATAAGGAAAAGTACTTTCGTTATGTTCATCCAGAATTCATCAAATGTATAACGGATAAAAACAACGAGTTAATCGCTTTCTGCATCACAATGCCTTCCTTCACCAAAGCCCTAAAAAAAGCCAACGGCAAAATGTTTCCTTTTGGATTCTTGTTTTTATTAAAAGCATTGTATTTCAATTCTAGAGCTTCTTTCTATCTTATCGGAGTTCATCCCAAATATCAAAACAAAGGTGTTACGGCCATTGTATTCAATGAAATGCAAAAAACCTTTAATAAAAATGGATATAATATTGTCGAAACCAACCCTGAATTGGAAGAAAATAGTTCTATTCAGAATCTATGGAAAAACTACGAACACCGCTTACACAAGAAGAGATTGACCGTAACCCAAAAACTAAAAAAGGGAGCAATGACATGAGGTCATTTACTCCCTGAATCTGTTTAATTGATTTATTATTTCGAAGCCAATATACAATTTTTTTTGAAAAATGATAAGTACAGGAACCATCATCGCAAAAGCCTCTGGAAATGGAAGTGCTGCCATAAGTCTTTTTAGACTTTCTGGAAGTAAATCTATTGAAATGGTTAACAAGTGTTTTCATGCCAAATCTCAAAAAAAGTGGGCTGAACAAAAGAGTCACACGATCTATTTGGGAACTTTGCATCGAGACGGAGCCCCTATTGACGAAGTTCTGGTGAGTATTTTTAAGGCTCCTCACTCCTATACTGGTGAAAATATTGTAGAAATTTCTTGTCATGGATCGAGTTTCATTCAAGAAGAGATTCTCAGATTATTTATCTCTTTGGGAGCCCAGCCTGCTCAGGCGGGAGAATTCACCTTACGCGCTTTTTTAAATCAAAAAATGGATTTGAGTCAGGCGGAGGCCGTTGCGGACCTGATCATGTCGGAAAGCAAAGCAGCTCATGAAGTAGCCATGAACCAAATGCGAGGAGGATATACTGCAGAAATTGCACAATTAAGACAAAAGCTTTTGGATTTTGCTTCGTTGATTACCTTAGAATTGGATTTTGCAGAAGAGGATGTCGCCTTTGCTGATCGAACAGCCCTAAACCTTCTTCTTCAAGAGCTACAATCCAAAATAAAGTCCCTACTCGACTCTTTCCAATATGGTAGTGTCATTAAAAAAGGAGTGCCTGTAGCCATTGTTGGAAAACCCAATGCTGGTAAGTCCTCTCTTCTCAATGCACTTCTCAATGAGGACCGTGCCATTGTATCAGACGTACCAGGTACGACACGAGACACCATAGAGGATACTCTCACACTTTCTGGAATTCAATTTCGGTTCATTGATACCGCAGGATTGCGAGAAACCGATGACAAAATCGAGGCTGTTGGTGTTGCCAAAGCAAAAGAAAAAGTTTCCCGAGCCAAAGTCATGATCTATCTTTTTGATCCCAATCAAACCAAACTCTCTGAAATTAAAAATTCTCTGAACGAATTCATGAGAGAAGATCTGATCATTGTTATGGTTGAAAATAAGATTGATCTCATCAAAAAAGGAAAAGAATCCAATTTAGTCCAATCTTTAAAAAATCACTCCCCAAAACTTCCATATGCATCTCTGTGTAGTATTTCAACTTTCGACCCGAAGACGGTTCAAAATCTCAAAGAAATTCTTTTTAAACAAGTAGATAAAATCGCTGTTCAAAGAGATGTGGTTGTGTCCAATGCTCGACACTATGAAGCACTTGAAAATGCTTTAAAAGCTGTTACTAATATCCAAAAAGGAATAGAAAAAGAATTAAGCGGTGACTTACTGAGTATCGATATTAATGAGGCACTTCACTTTTTAGGAGAAATTTCAGGAGAAATAACAAATGATGAACTCTTGGGAAATATATTTAGTAAGTTTTGTATCGGGAAATAGATACTCCATTCAGGGAGTTCATGTGCTTTAATAACTATTAACATTATAGAATTATTAACATTAATAAGTTGCTTAAAGTAAATTAATATGAGTGCTTAATAAATAAATAATTGATGGTTTAACATTAAAAGACACTATTAGAAATTTCTTTGTTGTGTTATAATTATCCAAAAAGATCATTTGTAAGCATTATTAATCATTAGTAGTATTCTTAATAAAAATATTACACCAAATGTCCTTTTGGCACTCTAGATTTGAAAATATTAAGATATTATATTTAGGTCTTCCCAATGCACCCCAAAACTAAATTCATCTTTATCATCATCGTTTGCTCAAGTATCAGATTGAAAAAGTATTGTCCAGTAGCCTTCTCACTAAAAAATGGGTTGATTTCCAATTAAGTTAGTCAATTTTATCAAAGCATAAAATTAAATGAACTAACAGTCATGATTCCGTCAAAAGTTGCAATCCTCTTTGGCATGTGTATAATACAAATAGAGATATTCTAATTAGGTGTTATTTATTCAAAAAAAAAATAAAAGTTTATAGTAAACAAAAAAAAGTGACTTAAAAAATTAATATGTAGAGGTGAATATTTAACTGTTTTTATTACGACATTACCTATACATAATTTTAATGATATTTAATTTATTATTATTTAAATTATTGTAATTCAATATATTGAAAAATAAATTTATTATTAAATGGTTAAACAAATTTTAAATATATAGTAATGTTTTTGTAGTATATAAAAATAAATGTTGAGTAATAAATATATTTAATTTGTACCAGTTAAAAAAACCATAAAACTACATTTATTTAAATTTTTTTCGTATGCACTCTTCTTTTTCTTTTAAGGGTAAATCTCTTTTATTTTTATTTTCACTAATCTTCATCATAACTTGTAAAAAAGATGAAGATTCCATTGCTTTTGTAAACGCATCCTCAAATAATGAAGATCAAGGATACGTTGAATTTGCCTCTGGTGATTATGGAATAGGCTCTTCTGTAACTTTTACCGCTGTTCCAAATGAACACTTCGTATTTGTTCGATGGACAGGTACTTCAGGCCAAACCTTCACCGATAACCCTTTGACGATTGAGTTGGAGTCTGATTTAAATCTTGTGGCAGAATTCGAGGCTGCAAATTATGAATTCAACGTTTCAATAAATGGTAATGGAAGAGTTGATCAAGAAATTATTTCTTCTTCTGCAAAAAGTAATGATTTACAATATGGTAGTAGAGTAAGATTAACTGCTGTCGGTGAAAATGATCACGTTTTTTTCAGATGGGGGGGAGATATTTCAGAAACTGACAACCCAATCGAGGTAGATGTTTTAGGTTCAACTAACATTACTGGAAATTTTGATTATGCTTTGATCAATTCCTTAATTGGAAATTGGACATTCCCATCCAACAATACGGAATCTGCAAGGGGTGCAGACTCCAGTACAAACAAATCCACAGAATGTACACTATTTGGTCTGGTATTTAATTCAGACTATACGTTTATATTATTTTACTCTGGTGGTCAAATTAACGGTGAGTTTGAATTGATAAGTAATACAGAGATAAGCCTTGGAACCAATGGGTCAATTACTAATATAGAAATTTCTGAATCAGCAATTTCATTTGATATTAATTTAACCGTGGGATGTTCTACCAACATATCAGGAGAAAAAGACGAATCGTCTGACGAAAATACTGATCAAGAAATCACATCGTTTTTAGAGAA
>JAYNHF010000003.1:79178-83037 GCA_038107695.1 Flavobacteriaceae bacterium
AACTCCTGATGGCAAACAATATCAAAAATATTTTAAATTAAACGACAGTATACCTGATTCATATGTTGAAATACTATTGGTAGATGTAGAAAACACTTGTGTAGAATCAACTTTCACATCTGAAAATGTCTCAGAACTCAGACAAAATTATATTGACGAGTTTTCATTTTACTCAAGTAACTATATTGATGGTGAAAATGTAACAACACAGTTTGTTTTAGCAGACGATCAAAGTCTTCAATTATCTGAAACCTATGGTGTTTTAGGTTTAGGTGAAGACAGGGTTTCTTTGTTAGAATCAATTTCTGAAACTGAATTTAATGACATAGAAGAATTTGGTTTTTGTGGAGTAGATGGTTTATTGCCTGCCCCTACACCAACAGAAGAACCGGCGGGAGTAATATCAATTTTTAGTGATTCTTACATCAACGTTTCAGGATTAGATACTAACCCAAATTGGAATCAAGAAACTATTGTAACAACTTTTGAGGTTGCTGATGGTGACAATGTCTTAAAATATGATGGCCTTAATTACCAGGGTACTGAGTTTGACGAGACCTCAGTAGTTACTAAAACCCACCTTCACATTGATTATTACTCAGATGATGCAACTGAATTAAAATTGTTTCTAATCAGTCCTGGACCTAAAGAAGTATCACAACCTCTTAGTTTAGAAAATAAAATACTTGGTAGATGGATGAGTGCTGATCTTGAATTATCTTCTTTTGCAGATGTTGTCAATTTGTGTGAAGTTAACCAAATAAAGATAGAAGGGAATGGTACAGTATATTTTGACAACATTTATTTTTATGGTGATGGTGAAGGAGAATGTAATGAAGAGGAACCTGTTGTTATTGGAGCAGGTGAGAAACCTGATGGACCAGCTCCTACTCCAACTGATGATGCTGGTGATGTAATTTCTGTTTTCGGAGATACATTCACAAATATTGCAGATGTAAATATGAATCCAGCTTGGCAACAAGGAACACAATATTCTGAAATTGAAATAGCAGATGGAGATAAAATTGTAAGATATTCAAACCTAGATTATCAAGGTATTGAGTATGCTGAGACTGATATTTCTGGTAAATCTAAACTCCACATTGATTACTGGACTTTGAATACATCAGAGTTAAAATTCTTTTTAATTGGAAAAACCTCAAGTGGTGGTTCTACTGAGAAAAGTGTAACTATCCCAGTATCTGGAGACGGTACATGGAAAAGTGCCAATATTGATTTATCAGAATTTAATGCAGTTGTTGATATTTGTAAATCATTCCAATTCAAAATTGTTGGAAATGGGACAGTATATTTTGATAACATCTATTTCTATGGTACTGGAAGTGGTGAATGTCAAAGAGATGCAGGGACTCCTTCATCTTCAGCTCCAACTCCTACAAAAGATGCATCAGAGGTTATATCAGTTTATAGTAATGCATATACTGATGTTTCAGTATCAACTTTTAGTGCAAGCTGGGGTAATACTACTTTTGATTCAAACTTCTCTATCGGAAGTGATAATATTTTAAAATACACAGCACTTGCGTTTACAGGAATTGAATTTCCATCAACTGTTGATATTTCAGAAAAAGCATATGTTCATTTTGATGTTTGGACACCTGATGATACAACATTTAATTTCAAATTAGTAGATTACTTATCTGATGGTGCATGGGGTCAGGATAACAACGAACATGAGTATACAGTCAGTAATTTATCTAAAGACCAGTGGACTTCAGTTGATATTCCATTGAGTGACTTTACTGGACTTGACACAAAGGGAAATATCGGTCAAATTGTTATAAGTGCTGGACCAGAGAGTGATAGGTCTATGGCTACAGTTTATGTTGACAATATTTATTTCTATGGAACCGCACAGGCGTCTGATGATTCCTCAGGTGACTCATCAAATGATGATGGATATTGTGAAAAAACTGTTACTCACTTTGGAATTGCAGCAGAGACAGCATCTGCCATAAACCTTTCTATTGCTAAACAAAGTCAAAATAGCATGAAAGTAACTATTGAATCTGCTGATAGTGATCCGGTTGATGATCTAATTGTAAATAATTCAAGTGGTCCAATAACTGGAGAACCTCAAGTCTCGGCCAAAGATGAATCAGTTGCAGGAAAACTCACCATTACCTTGACATGGCCAAATAATGTTCCGGACAATATTACTCTTAATGTGTTATGGAGTAAAAACTCAAATCCAGGTAATTGGATGCTCTCTGAACAAGATATTACAATTCCATTTAATTCATCTTGCGGAGATAGTGATGATTCAGATGACATTAATCAAGATGACAATACTTCAAGCGACCCGTTGTTTAATGATGCGTTTGACGGTACATCAATAGATGGAGATATTTATGAATTTCCAAGCTCCGCTCAATCTTGGGCAGGTTTTGCAAACAAAAACGAAAGCCTATACCCTTTGTCTTTCCCTTATGGTGGTAAAATTACTTTGAATGCTGCAACACAGGGTAGTGATGTTTCTATGAATTTTAAGTTTGAAAGAAAACCTTACAATGCTGACGGCAACGCTGCAGCAGATACAGAACCATACTTTTCAACTGATAATGTTACAATTAGTGGAACGAGTGTAACTCAGTATACTTTTGAAATCCCTGTTAGACCTCAGACTCAAACTTACAGCTCATGGTTAATGTATTTAGTTACAAGAGATGCTGGAGTTTCAATAACAGATATTGCGATTAATTCTTACACAGAACTACCTGCTTCTGAGGATGGATCATGTTCTGTTAATACGTCTTTAAGTTCTGGTTCTGATAATCAATCAATGAATCTTGGTTCTGCAATTACGGATATAGTTTATGATATCAATACTGATTGTACTCAGATAATTCATTTGATTGAAAGCACAGGACTTCCAACTGGAGTGACTGCATCAATTGCTGGTACTACCCTTACTATATCAGGAACACCAGCTGGAGGTAGTAGTGGGACATACAACTATAGCTTAAAAATTGATAATCACTTAGAGCAAACCTCTTCAGAACCTTTTGTAGCAGCTACTGCCTCAAGTGTTATAACAGGTTCAATTACAGTTGTTGATTTGTCAACAAAATTGACTTTACCTTTTAATTTTGAAGATGAATCACTTGTCTATGATTTCGCAGACTTTGATGGTGGGAATTTGACCAGAGTAGCTAACCCTGATGCATCTGGAATAAACACCTCTTCTTACGTCGGTAAAATGGTTAAGGACGCAGGAGAAACTTGGGCCGGGAGTAGTTACATACTTGAGAACGCAATTGATTTCTCTGAGAAAAAATTCTTTACAATGAAAGTCAGAGTGCCTAAAGCAAGTGTTCAGGTATTACTTAAATTAGAATCAACATCTTCAAATGGAAATCCAATAGAAGTTAATGCTACATCTACTCAAGTTGACACTTGGGAAACTTTGACATTCGATTTTTCAAATGTCGACACAAATGGAAGCTACGATAAACTTGTTTGGATTTTCGAAAATGGTACCGCAGGTGATGGATCCGACCAATTTACCTATTACGTCGACAATCTCTTCCAAAAAGAGTCTGCTTCAGCTTGCTCTATTGAAGTTTCATTAGAAACTCAGGGAACCGACGATCAGACTGTTGATTATAGTTCCTCAATTGAAGATATTAATTATAATATAATCACAGATTGTATTGAACTCATTCATCTTGTGGATAGCTATGGATTACCTTCAGGGGTATCCGCCACTATCACAGGAGATATTCTTACTATTTCAGGTACTCCAGCAAGTGTAAGTAGTGGTACATATGACTATAGTGTAGTCATTGACAACCACCTTGAAGAAACTTCAACAGATCCATTTAGAGCAGCTACTGTT
>JAYNHF010000004.1:0-1390 GCA_038107695.1 Flavobacteriaceae bacterium
TTTGAGCGGTTTTGTTTTTTTATTACCTTAGTGGTAAGCAGTACCCCAAATCTGCACTACTACAATGAAAAACCTACGGACAATTTCCGCTGTTTATAAACATCATGCCATTGTCAAAGCATGCTTTACTTATGACAAGGAGTTGACTGTGTTGATAAAGGCACAGGCTACTACTGAAACCAAAAGAATAGTTTTTAAAAAAAGAGTATATCCTCACATGCTAAGGCATTCTTTTGCAACTCCGCTATTGAATAAAGGTACGGATATCCGTCTCATTCAGAAGTTATTAGGACATAATTCAACAAGGACAACGGAGCGTTATAAAGAATATATCGGAACCTGGTTCTGATATACACTAGTTGTAGGCAATACCGAAAAACCGAAAAAATTAATGAAACCAAATAGTTCAACCAATCTTAGAAATAGAGTAAAGAAGCTATACTTGCCGAAAACCAAAGCTCTTTATCCACTATTTGAAATAATAAGTAATTCTATTCACGCAATAGACGAAAAAAAGATTGAAATAAATAACCCAAACTTCAAAGGCAGAATTGAAATAAAGATAATCCGAAATGGAAGTGAAGATATTTTAAAACAATTAGAAGACATTGAAAAATATCCAATTAATTCATTCTCAGTAACCGACAATGGAATTGGATTAAATGACGAAAATATCCAGTCATTTGCAGAATTTGACTCAGAGAAAAAAGCAAAAATTGGTGGTAAAGGAGTTGGAAGATTAGTATGTCTCAAAGCATTCGACAAAATTATTGCAGACAGCACTTATCAAAGTAATGGTTCATTAAAAGTTAGACAATTTAACTATCGAAAATCTAAGGAAGGTTTTGATAAGTATGAAGAAAATCTTGACACTAAAAACAAAAAAACAGGCACAAACATAATTTTATCGAATTACGAACTTAAATACCAAAAGCACGTAACCAATGAAATGATGGAAATTGGAAGACAAGTAATTACTCATTTCCAATTGTACTTTATCCAAAAAATTGAGCCTGAGATTATAATTAGAAATCAGGACGATACTGAAATAAATTTGACATCATTATTCAATAGAGAATTTCAAACTCAAATATTGAATGATGAATTTACTCTTGCTAATCAATCATTTCAAGTTTTTATATCTAAATCCTTAAAAGCATTAAGCCACAAAATACATTATTGTGCACATCAACGCACATTTAAAGATGAATACGTTGCAAAATATTTAGAGGATTTGAAATATAAAATACGGCAAGAAAATGAAGATGGTTTCTATTTTCAAATATTCGTTGTCGGAGGCTTTCTTGACAAAAACGTTAATGAAGCAAGAACAGGCTTTTATTTTGCCACAGAAGAAGATGATGAGAACGAGGATTTAGAAGAAATAACT
>JAYNHF010000004.1:1400-2190 GCA_038107695.1 Flavobacteriaceae bacterium
CTCAAAAATTCGTAAAAACACCATTAGTTCTATAGAGAAATTATTAAGCAATTTCTTAACCGAATTAAGAAAAGAAAAGTTGGATAAATATTTACCAATAATAAAAGAGGAATTCCCTAATTACACTAATGTCATTAGCAATAACTTAGAGAAAGTAAAAAAACTTCCTGTTGGTTTATCTAAGCAAGAATTAGATATAAAACTTTACGAAATTGAAAGTGAATGGAAACTAAACGTTCGAAAAGAAGGAGTTGAACTTATTGACAATGAAAAGGACATCACTCAGCTTGAGGATTACAAAAAGCTATATGACAAATTCCTGTCCCAATTCAATGATATTGGACAGTCTGACTTAGCAAGATATGTAGTTCATAGACGTTCAGTTATTGACCTTTTAGACAAATTGATTGAATTGAATCAAAACGAAAAATTTGCGAATGAAGATATAGTTCATAGCTTATTTTTTCCTATTCGAGAAACCAATGAAACTATTTCATCGGACAAACAAAACCTTTGGTTATTAGATGAACGTTTGACTTTTAATTCCTTATTGGCATCTGACAAACTATTCAAACAAGTGGATCAACTTAATTCTGATTCTAAAAAAAGAATGGATTTAATAATTCAACAAGGCGAAGTCTTTGAGAATGCTACACTATTTACGCCACCATCGTGTTTAAATTCATTTATCTTTGCTTTTGTTTTGACATCATATATCGTTGTTTTGTTTGCATAATCCCCAGTTTCAAGCATATAGACATCGTTTGAGAATGCTACACTTAATACGCCA
>JAYNHF010000004.1:2200-3443 GCA_038107695.1 Flavobacteriaceae bacterium
TTTGAGAAGATAAGTTTCCATTTGAGTCATTCACAATCGTAGAATTTAAAAATCCTGAACGAGATGATTATAAGCAAGGCGATATTAAGAAAGACCCAGTAAAACAAGTAAGAAAATATGTTGAGGAAATAATAGCAGGAAAGGAAAAGAAAAACGGAAAGCCTATTAAAGCGGATAGAAATACACCTTTCTACTGTTATATAGTTGCAGACATAACACCAACACTTGAGAATATTTTAGACTACGAAAGTTTTGACCCTACGCCAGATGGCTTAGGTTATTTTAGGTTTTATGAAACCAAAACTTCTCGAGCTTATGTAGAAGTAATGCCTTTTCAAAAAATAATAAAGGATGCGAAACAGAGAAATAAAATACTATTTGACAAATTAAACCTAATATAAGTACTGCCTACAACAATGGCTATAAGTAATTGCTTGTTCTCGCCTACTTTGGAAATTCCTGCGGAATTTCCAACTTGGTGCATACTTGCAAAGTTAACAGCTAAATCACGCAACTACTCATAGCCGAGACCATTCTCTCCAAACTAAAAAAACTTGAGATATAAATTTTCATATCTCAATAAAATCATTTTTTTAGGAATATAAAAAATATATTGTACTTTTAAAATCTAAAATGAGATATGGTATTTTATATTTAAGTTTAATAAAATGATACAACTTAAGAATTTTATATCAGGTCGATTTCAAAAAACCCATACAGGATATGAGTTTTTTATTCCTACAAAAGTAAATGATGTATGGACTTGGGATGACCCAAAATTAAATCAACTAATAGAAAAAGCCGCAATTAAGTTAGGTGAATTAAATTCATTCTCTAAGTTGGTTCCCAATATTGACCTATTTATTCAACTCCACGTCACTAAAGAAGCAGTTGTATCCAGTAGAATTGAAGGCACTCAAACCAATATGGGTGAAGCCCTAATGGAAGAGGGCCAAATAGCACCTGAACGAAAAGATGACTGGAAGGAAGTTAATAACTACATTAAATCATTGAATGATACCATAGAGCAGCTACAAAAATTTCCTATCTCATCGCATCTGCTGAGAGAAACGCACAAAATTTTGTTAGATAGTGTTAGAGGAGAATATAAACTTCCAGGTGAATTTCGCTCAAGCCAGAATTGGATTGGAGGAAGTAGTCTATTGGATGCCACTTTTATTCCCCCACATCAAGATTATGTCGGAGAATTAATGAGTGACTTGGAGAATTTCATCCATAACGA
>JAYNHF010000004.1:3453-83023 GCA_038107695.1 Flavobacteriaceae bacterium
ATATTAATGTTCCGAATTTAATTAAAATCGCTATTGCTCATTATCAGTTTGAAACAATCCATCCATTTTTGGATGGAAATGGGAGAATAGGTCGGCTGTTAATTACTTTATTTTTAGTTGATAAAAAAATATTAACTAAGCCTTTATTATACCTATCGGCTTACTTTGAAAAAAACAAAAGTTTATATTATGACAATCTGACTTTCGTAAGAACAAAGAGTGATATGAAACAATGGTTGAAATACTTTTTAGTTGGAGTAATTGAAACAGCAGAGAAATCCTCTCAAACACTATCCAATATTTTGGAAATGAAGAATAAACTAGAACTGAAAATCAATTCAGAATTTGGCAGAAAAAGTCAAAGTGCTATGATTTTACTTCAGTATTTATTGAGGAAACCCATAGTTAATGTTAATCAAGCCAAAGAAGAAACGAAGTTAAGTTATAATGCTGCTAATTCATTAATTTCAGATTTCATAAAAGCCGAGATTCTCAAGGAGGTTACTGGCTATAATCGAAACAGAGTTTTTGTGTTTGATGATTATATAAAAAAGTTTTGGGAATAATGGAATCAAGCCAGCAGAAAACAATGTGTACAGTGCATAGCACCTCACCCTTGGGGATGCTAGGACACCATAGCCAGAACGTTCCATCAAGAAGGTGCCCTGATCCGAAAGGTAGTCGATCAGTCCCTTGCTGAAGGCAATGGAAAAGCCTATAAAACCTCAGAAGTTGGTGATTATCTTGCCAACTTGATCGCTAAGGTTTAATCGATATTTTTAATTTTTAACAAAAACCGCTCTTTGAGCGGTTTTGTTTTTTTATTACCTTAGTGGTAAGCAGTACCCCAAATCTGCGCTACTACAATGAAAAACCTACGGACAATTTCCGCTGTTTATAAACATCATGCCGTTGTCAAAGCAAGTTTTGCTTATGACAAGGAATTGACTGTGTTGACAAAGGCACAGGCTCCTCCTAAAACCAAAAGAATAGTTTTTAAAAAAAGAGTATATCCTCACATGCTGGGGCATTCTTTTGCAACTCCGCTATTGAATAATGGTACCAATATCCGTCTCATTCAGGGGTTATTTGGACATAATTCAACAAAGACGACTAAGCGTTTTACTAAGAATATACCGGGACCTTAGGTTCAGATATTTACTACTTGAAATCAATTTCAACCATCATAAGATTTAACTATAAAATAATTTACTTAATTGTAAAATTTAAACAAATAATGAACAGAATTTACTATCCAAACCTGATTTTATGTACCCTTTTTCTGGTAACTCTACTGTCTTGTAAAAAGGATGATGACACCAATCCAACCACAAATTCATTTAAAGAAATTTCAGACATTGCTACATTTCACGGCAACCACCAGGGGAATATTATAGTAGTTAATACTCAGGGAGGACCAACTACGCAGTTGGAGGATGAAACACTAAATGAATTTATATCTGAAACTCAAACACAATCTGCTCTCTTTGTTAACGTTCACCAAGAGCAAACCAAAAATCCTTCCCAGTTCACAAGTACAGATATCACTTTTGAACAAGCAAAGCAACACGATTTGCAAAGTATAGCTTATCTAAAACGTGTTGTTGATTTTTTTAAAAACCAGGAAGGAAAAACAGTGTATGTTCTTGGAATTTCATTTGGGGCATTCATGACTCAAGAATTAATTGCTTTACATGGTATTGATCTAGCTGACGGCTATCTCATAATGGTTGGCCGCCTTGATATAGATAAAGATACGTGGCAACCTTTCAGTCAGGGAAAACGCACCCAGTATGTTTATGATGATAATGGTAATTATAGCATCAGCTTATTAGATGATGGATCTGATGCCGAGGAAAGGAACATGTCAAGATTAGCTGCGGGTTTAGGATACAATCGTTACACAGAAAAGCTTAATAGTATAAATAATTTATCAAAAATCACCTATGTCTGTGGTAACAGAGATGAGCAAGTAGGGACACTCTCTGCTCAAGAAATTCAATTCTTAAATGAAAAAGGCGCAAACGTGGTTCTCTCTGATGGCGGGAATCATGATGCCGCTATAGGAACTGGCTTAAATCTATTAAAACAGACATTTGGAATACAGTAAGTTGAATGGTAAACCGACTGCAATAAAAGATATGAAGCAATAGGCTCTTAACTCACTAACAGTGCATATCCAGACTGTTGTAATCAATTTCAGAAAAAGCTAAACCAAATTAACGTTTTACAGTGGCATTTAAAAAGACTAGAAATAAGTTAGAAAACTAAAAACTGTATTTAATCGAAAATCAAGACTTTAAAATTAGAATCATTAACAAAAATAGTTGCACAAAAAAATGGAGTCCAGAAACCATTAAAAACGGGGTGAAACCGAAAAACCTAAAGAGTAGGAATTACAAACCTTAATTAATTATGAAAATTAAAAACTTACTGATTTTAACCCTAATCTTGGGGTCAATGACTAGCTGTTCCATTAGACTTGTTGATTTTACAGTTATCAGTTCAAAAAATGTGGATTTAGATATTGATAGAGCCCAAGGTAAAAAAGTAAAAGGTGAAAAAGCTTATTTTTTAGCAATAGGCTGGAATATTAAAGATGCTATGGATTTAGCATTAGAGAGTGCAGGTCCAGAATATGATTTACTTGTAGATGGAGTAGTAAGGTATGGAAGCTATCCATTCATTTCTACTGTAACAGTAGAAGGAATCGCATTAAGCTCAAAAACCATGAAAAGTAAGTTGGGTGAAGCTGGATTTAAAGACTGGCTAAATGAAAAGAAACCGACCTACGACAAACTAACAGAAGTAGTTTATGCTGAAAAATAAATAGTAGCTAGGCATGATGTAAAAATAACATTTTGGATAATTATGGTTCAACAATACATATTCAATTGATGAGAAAATTATTATTATGGATGGTTCCGATGGTGTTGGTAAGCTCATCTTGTAAAAAAGAGGATGACGCTACACAACAAAAAGAGAAGGGTTCCAATATGTTGCTGATTGGTAATAGTTTTTTCAGACCTTACGCAAATCATTTGGAAGAATTGGCACTAGATGCAGGTTTTGAGGATCACAATGCGAGTGTTGTTTTTCGGGGAGGCGATAATGGAAGGCCTATCAACTTTTGGAACGATTCAGACAGTAAAGAGCATCAAAAAATAAAATCCATTCTGGATCAGGGAAATGTTGCGTTTTTTGGTATGACCTCTGGACATGAACCTGATAATCGGACAGAAGGTCAGAGCGCTTGGATAGAATATGCACTTCAAAAAAATCCCAATATTAATATTTTTATAGCGATTCCAACAATTGATTTTCCAGCAGATTGGGAACAGAGATCAAAAGAATATGGATTTGATTCAATACAAGAACTTTATGATTATTTTGTCAATGAAATCGTACATGACTCAATTGTTGATCCGTTACGTTCCGAATTTCCCTCGACCCATATTTTTACCATTCCCACAGGGTGGGCAGCTGTTAATTTGGCACAAATGAATCACGATAATTCATTATTGGATAATATTAGCACCTTTGGGCCAAAGCCTAGCTCAATCTTTACAGATGAAAAGGGACATCAAGGGCAAATAGTAATAGAAACGGGTACCCTATTATGGCTAAACAGTATTTATGGTGTTGATCTCAGTACCAATACCTATGAAACAGGTTTTAAAACCGATTTGCATGCAATTGCAAAGCAAATAATGGATGATCACGATCCAAATTACAAACGTTAAAAGTCTGTCTTTTGGGTTTTAGTATTGGTATAAAATTAAATTTCTAAAAAGATCAACATTTAATAAACCAAATGAAAGCGCTACACTGAAATAACACTAACATAAACTCATCAAAAAAACATCATTATGGAAATTTCGATTTTAATTGCAAAAATACTTGGCCTAAGTTATTTGTCTTTGGCTTTGGGAATATTATTTAATACCAGCTACTACAGAAATGAATTGGTGAAAATCCTTGATAACTCAGCGATTTTACTATATGGTGGATTTCTATCAATTGTACTAGGACTAATCATTATCAATTATCACAATAGTTGGAATGACGATTGGACTACCGTTATTACCATAGTAGGATATGTTGCGTTAGTCAAGGGAATGGTTCTACTCATTGCTCCGGGCTCAGCTTCTTTATATAAAAACAATATTTTTCACCCCAACAACATCCTCAAAGTACTGGTTCCAATGTTGTTGGTATTGGGACTTCTTTTCGGATATTTTGGTTTTATCAAATGAATTAAGATTTGGTACCATACTAAATGTAGAACAATTATTTTCTCATCCAAAGTGAGTTGAAATTTGGACTTATTGTCTCAGTAAATAAGACAATTGTGTAAGAAAATCAATCGCTTAAAAAATGATGATTAAAAAAAATTATTGATTGACAATACATTTTTTTAAATTGAGTAAAAAAAATCGATGCGTTCAATCAAAATAGGCATATTCCTGCTCAATTTGATTATTTTTCAATTTGTAGCTGCACAAAAATCTCAACCGGTATATGTGATTGTTCATGGAGCATGGGGAGGATCTTGGGCTTTTAAGGAGGTAGATCGGCTACTAACCGATATGGGCAATACGGTCTATCGACCCAGCTTAACGGGACAAGGAGAACGAGTACATCTCGCTAACGAATCTGTTGGCTTAGAAACCCATATCACCGACGTGGTCAACACCATCCTTTTTGAGGAATTGGATCAGATCATTTTGGTAGGACACAGCTACGGCGGTATGGTGGTAACCGGTGTGGCCGATCGATTGCCCGAAAGAATTCAAAAATTGGTTTATTTAGACGCATTTGTACCCGAACATAACGAAAACGTAAATACTATTTTCGTTAACGATCCTAAAAAATACACCATCAAAAACGGTGGTATTGTTCCCAGTTGGGTGCCAAAAGACCAACCTCCACCCACTGATGTTCCACATCCCTACAAAACCTTTACCGATCGTATTGATTTAAAAAACCCCAAACGTTTGATGCTTTCCACCCATTATATTCACACAGTAGAAAAAGGGCAAACGCCTGAAAAAGATGATTTTATAATGCACGCCAATCGTGCCAGAAAAAAATCATGGCCTGTGTATATTTTGGAATCAGATCACAACCCTCAGTGGTCGGCGCCAAAAGCCCTTGTAGAATTATTCAAAAAAATAGAAAAACAATGAAAACCAAATCACTAGGCCTTGTGCTTGCCCTCATTTTTTGTGCCTGTCAGTCTCCTGTACCAGCCGATCTAAGTCCCAATAAAGTAATCCCTAGCCCGATATTGGTTGAATATCAACAAATGGAATTAATCGGTTTCATTCATTTTACGGTCAACACTTTCACAGACAAAGAATGGGGTTATGGTGACGAAAGTCCAGAAATTTTTAATCCAAGTGAATTGAATGTTGAGCAATGGGTGCAAACTGCCAAAGCTGCTGGGATGAAACAATTGATTCTAACCGCCAAACACCACGATGGTTTTTGCCTTTGGCCCAGTCGATACACCGAACACAGTGTCAAAAACAGTCCTTACAAAGATGGCAAGGGGGATGTAGTAGATGAATTCGTTACCGCCTGCAAAAAATATGGACTCAAAGCTGGTCTTTATCTTTCTCCTTGGGACAGAAACCACAAGGACTACGGCACTCCCGCCTACATTACTTATTACAAAAAACAATTGGAGGAGTTACTCACCCAATACGGAGAAATCAATGAGATTTGGTTTGATGGAGCCAACGGTGGGGACGGCTACTACGGCGGTGCCAACGAAATCAGAAAAATCGATCGGGACACTTACTACGGCTGGGAAGACATCATTGCTTTTGTCAAAAACCTTCAACCCAATATTAAAATATTTTCCGATGCTGGACCTGATGTCCACTGGATTGGCAATGAAAAAGGATTTGCAGGGAGTACTTTTTGGTCCACCATCAATACAGACAACTTGACCATAGGAGCCTCCAAAACCGATTATCTCAACTCTGGTGATCCCGAAGGCACCCAGTGGATTGTTGGGCAATGCGATGTTTCGATTCGTCCAGGATGGTTTTACCATGCCGATCAAGACAGCTTGGTCAAAAGCCCACAACAACTTGCCGATATTTATTATAAATCGGTAGGACGAAACGCCTTGTTGTTACTCAACTTACCTCCAGACAAAAGGGGAATCATCCATGAAAATGATGTCAAGGCCCTTAAAGAATTCAGAAGTATAATCGATGCCTCTTTTGCTACAAACCTAGTGAAAGGACAAACCGCATCTGCCAATAATTATCGATTAAAGCATTCCAAATTTGATCCACAAAATGTTCTAGATGGAGATACTACTACCTACTGGTCAACCGATGACGGTATTTCTCCTGCAACATTGGAAATTGAATTGAACAAAAAAACCATTTTCGACCGCATCCTCTTGCAAGAACCCATTCACTTGGGGCAACGCATCAGTCAATTCGAAATTGATGTAATGAAAAATAAGGATTGGGTAAACATTGCCAAAGCAACTACCATTGGCTACAAAAGAATTCTAAGAATTCCAGAAGTCAATACCCATAAACTTCGAATACGGATAAAAGAAGCCAATAATACTGTAGCTTTGTCTAATGTAGCGCTTTACAAGTCCTCACCCAGAGAAAAATAAGAAACAAAAAAATATGAAAATCAAAACCAAACTAGTACTACTACTATCAACATTATTCCTTACCCTTTCATGTGAACCACAAAATCAATTTGGTGACTTCAAGCTTCTGCCCCATCCTCAGGAGTGGAAAATATCGGGAAACAGTCAGCTTGATGCCAATGACTTAAAATCTTACTTTAGTCCTTCGGGGAATGACCTCCCTCCAGGAAGTAACTTTTTAAACGAAGTAACCGCCGCGAAAAGTCAAGAGCAAGCACAGTTGATTTATGTGATTGATGAATCACTTGACATCAAAACAGAAGGCTATCTTATGGATATTACCTCCCATCAGGTGCAAATTACTGCAAAAGATCAAGCAGGTTTGATTTACGGATTGGCCACCTTGGAACAACTGATGGAAGATGCCCAAGAACAAAAGGTCAAACTTCCACTTTGCCACATCAAAGACTATCCTCTAATTCCTTACCGGGCCATTCATTGGGACATCAAACACCACCGAGAGACCTTAGAATATTACTACACCCTTATCGATAAACTCAAAAAATACAAAATCAACGCTGTCATTGCCGAGGTGGAGGACAAGATCAAGTACAAACGTCAACCATTGGTTGGCTCATCAGATGCTTTGACGATAGAAGAATGGCAAAAATTAAGTGAGTACGCAATAGAACGGAATATCTCCATCTCCCCACTGGTTCAAGGTTTGGGTCACGCCTCATTTGTTCTCAAACACGAAAAATACAAATCCTTGAGGGATGATCCCCAAAGCGATTGGGCGTTTGATCCGCTCAATCCCGATACCTACGAGGTGCAATACGATCTTTATCGCGACGCAATGGAGGCATTCCCCCACGGAAAATATTTGCATGTAGGTGGTGATGAGGTTAAAACTACGGGAAGAAAAAGCGGAAAATCACCCTTAGAGCTGCAATTGATCTGGTTGAATAAAGTCTGTCAATTCGCCGATGAAGCAGGAAGAACCCCCATCTTTTGGGATGATATGCCCCTAAAACAAACAGGGGTTTACCGCCCAATGTTCAGACCTAAGATGAGCAAAGCAAAAGTGGACAGCGTTTGGAGTGCCAACCAGCAAAAATTGAAAGCGGTTTTGCCACAATTTCCAAAAAACTGTGTTTACATGCGTTGGAATTACCACAGCCCAGAGGCATATGGTAACACTAAAACCATGCAATGGTTTAAAGAAAATGGATTGAAGGTCATGGGAGCAACCGCTGGTCAAACCCGATGGGTATTGATGCCTCAGAGGGAAAGTAATATGAAAAACATACGTTCTTTTGCCCTGTCCACCATTGAAACAGGACTCAATGGACTGTTATTGACACTGTGGGATGACGATTCTCCCCATTTCGAATTGTATCATCGAGGGATTATTGCTTTTGCCAACGATACTTGGTCTGGAGATCAACTGAGCATAAGTGAATTAAAGAAGGCTTACCGACAAAGAGAATTTTCACAAAGGGTATCGGATGATCAATTTGCTTTTATCGATTCATTGGAGCAACCTGTCAGTCAATGGAAAAACATTTTGCTAAAAGGCAACAAAAGGAATTACCTGATGGAAATGGAAAAGCCCGAAGAAGAGGGTCTGATTGGATTACCAGATCCAGCAGAGCCTGGACAATGGACCATCGATCATCTAGATCGGATCGCTCAAGCAGAAAAAATGATCGAAAGCTCAAAACGAATTGGCCAAAAAATTCAACAGATGCAAAAGTTGAGTCAGCGTAATGCATACACTCTTGAGGTATATCAAAGGGTCAATGAAATCGTACAATTGACTCCCAAAATTTTATTGGCCTTAAAACAATTTGATCATGCCGCCAATACTGAAGAACGCATCATAGAAAAAGCAAAAATCATTCAATTAAGAAAAGATTTTTACAATCTCAAAGATGAGGTTGAAAAAACTTATGCTAAAACCAGGGTGATATTCAAACCACAGGATTATCTGTTGGATCAAGATCACCACCACCATTTGGCCAACCAAACACATACCCTCGATTGGCAGTTTTACCCAGAAATGTTGATGTTTGATAAAATCAACAAAGAACTGCAGTGGGTAAAGAAAAAAATCGACTGATGTTTGAATCAGGCAATCTAGTGTTATAAAAAATTATCGTGATACAATCCTATAAAAAAAAGTTTAAGGTCGAAGATAACTATGACACCATAGTCATTGGTTCGGGAATTGGTGGATTGACCACCGCTGCTTTTTTAGCCAAAGAAGGTCAAAAAGTTTTGGTGTTGGAACGACACTACACCGCGGGAGGATTTACTCATGTCTTTAAAAGGAAAGGATATGAGTGGGATGTTGGAATTCATTACATTGGAGAAGTACAACGTCCCAATAGCGCCATCAAGAAAATTTTTGATTACATCAGTAATCAGAAATTAAAATGGGCCGATATGGGAAGGGTGTATGACCGCATTATAATTGGAGAAAAAGAATACGAACTGGTCAAGGGAGTCGAGGAATTCAAAAAAAAACTCTATTCTTATTTTCCCGAGGAAAAATCAGCCATTGATCAATATGTTGATCTGGTTTTTGCGACAGTAAAATCAATGGGGGCTTTTTACAGTGCAAAAGCCCTTCCTCCATTTCTTTCTCGATTATTGGGTGGTAGAATGAGGAAAAAATATTTGGAATATGCCCGAAAAACTACCCATGAAGTGCTACAATCCATAACACAAAATCAAGTTCTGATCAAAGTACTGACTGGGCAATACGGAGATTATGGGCTACCGCCCAAACAAAGCAGCTTTGCAATGCATGCCTCTGTGGTAAAACATTACTTCAATGGAGGTAGTTTTCCCGTGGGTGGATCCTCTCAAATTGTAAAGACCATTGATCCAGTAATTGAAAAGTCTAATGGTACCATTTTGATTAATGCCGAAGTGAGTCAAGTCCTGATTCAAAATAATAAAGCAATTGGAGTACAAATGACCGATGGAAAAAAATTCCTTGCCAAAAATATTGTCAGTAGTACTGGAATTTTCAATACCTATGAAAAACTCATTCCATCAGCGATATCCAAAAAACACAAATTGGATAAACAATTAAAAAAAATCAATCCATCTGTGGCCCATGCCTGTTTGTATGTTGGATTAAAAGAAAGTCCGAAAAAACTAAAATTACCAAAAAACAACTTGTGGATTTATCCTGAAAAAGGAGATCACGACACCATAGTCGCTCGTTATTTGGAAGATCCCACGTCTGACTTCCCAGTAGTATATGTTTCTTTTCCTGCTGCAAAAGACCCGAGTTGGACCGATCGATACCCCAATCGCAGTACCATAGACATCATCACGCTTTTACCATTCGACCTGGTTGAAGAGTGGGAAGGAACACAATGGATGAAAAGGGGGAAAAAATACGAGAGGTTGAAGGCTGAAATGTCAGAAAGATTACTAGAGGTACTCTTTAAACACTTGCCCCAACTGAGAGGAAAGATTGATCATTATGAACTTTCTACTCCCCTAACAACCCAAAACTTTGTGAATTACAAAAAGGGTGAAATCTATGGAATTGACCACAAGCCAGAAAGGTTTGAACAAAAATTTCTTCAGCCTCGTACTTCCATCAAAAACTTTTATCTCACTGGGCAAGACATCGTCACTGCTGGTGTGGGAGGAGCAATGTTTGCGGGAGTGGTTACTGCCTCAGCCATGGCTGGTAAAAACTTAATCAAAAAAGTTTACCGCTCCAAAAGCTAAAAAAAACAGTTACAAGATGTAATCCGAGGAAACGAAATTGGATTCGTTAGAATTCAATAGCGATTCAAGAATTTCGTTGTTGTAGGGATTGTCTTTCGAAGCCACGAAACTTCTAATGGAGAAAGATCTCAAAGCATCGAAAACACTAAGCGTACTCACTGCTGAATTTTTCCTACCGGTGAAAGGATAAACATCTGGTCCTCTTTGACAGGCGCTGTTAAGATTCACACGACAGACCAAATTGGCCAATATATCGATGAGTGGTCCGATTTTGCGTACATCTCTTCCAAACAGACTAACCTGCTGACCGTAGTCTGATACTGCCATAGCGTCCAGAGGCTCATTAATATCTTTGTAGGGAATGATAGGAATTACTGGACCGAACTGTTCCTCATGGTAAAGGTTCATGGAATCATCTACAGGATACACTACTGCAGGATAGGAGTAATTTTCAGACATCTGCCCACCTTTTTCGTTCATAACCTTTGCACCTTTAGAAGTAGCATCGTCAATGAGATCTTTGATGTACTGAGGTTTATTGGGTTCGGGAAGTGGAGTCAAAAAGACATCTTTTTCCCATGGCAATCCGTATTTCAATCCATCGACAGCTTCGGAGAATTTTTTGTTGAATTCATCGATAATCGACTCATGCACGTAAAGTACTTTTAGGGCGGTACAACGTTGACCGTTGTATGATAAGGTACCTGAAATACATTCCTTAACTGTATGATCCAAATCAGCATCAGGCAATACAACTCCAGGATTTTTGGCTTCCAATCCCAGTACCAATCGCAGTCTGTTTTTGTTGGGGTGTTCATCTTGCAAAGCCACGGCTGAGGAACTGTGTCCGATCAACGCCAAAACATCGACATGACCTGTTTTCATGATGGGTTGAGCAATTTTTCTTCCCCTACCAAAAAGGATATTTACCACTCCAGGAGGAAAACATTCTTGAAATGCCTTAAGTAAAGGAGTGATCAATAATACTCCGTGTTTTGCAGGCTTAAATACTGCTGTATTTCCCATCACAATGGCAGGAATCAATAAACAGAATGTTTCGTTTAGAGGATAATTGTAGGGACCCAAACACAGAACCACTCCCAAGGGACTTCTACGAATGTGTGCATGAATGCCTCCTTCTTTTTCAAACTTGGCACTCTTTTGGTCTAATTTTTTATAGGCTTCTACTGTGTCGTAGATATAGTCAACGGTTCGGTCGAATTCCTTCTGTGAGTCGTTTAAGGTCTTGCCAATTTCCCACATGAGTAGTTTGACAATTTCCTCACGGTGTAATTTCATCTTTTCGGCAAAACGCTCCAAACAATTCAGCCGCTCCCTTACACGCATGGTAGGCCATTGTCCCTTTCCTCTATCAAAAGCTCTTTTGGCAGATTCTAGGGCCTGAAGCGCAGGCTCAGATTCCATATCGGGAACGGATCCCAAAAGTGTAGGAGCCATTTCTCCATTTTGGTTTTCTGTTCGAATGGTGGAGTAGACATTGGCCATATTGCCATTCCATGTTTTTAACTCCCCATCAATGAGGTATTTATTGAAATTGGTGATGTCGGGTCTGAATTCCTCTGGAATATCTTTAAAATTCAAGAGGGAGGAGGAGGATTGAGTCAAAACGTTGCTCATTAGGTTGGTTTTGTTTTATATTTCTCATACAAAGTTAAACAATTTTTAACAGTTAAGGATAGGGAAATTACATTAGCCCGATGTCCTTAACTAAAAATTAACTTTGCTAGGTGGTATCGCTTGATATTAAAATATCTTTTTTAAACGATTTTTTTCATGGCAGTCATGGATTCCCTCAAGTCATAACCGATGATTTCAACAGGATGGAAACGAATGATTTCATTGACATCAATGAGCTGACGATTGTCCACTCCATTGCCTTTGTCTTCTGCGAAAGATTTTCCGATTACATCGGTATCGATATCTTTCATAAAGTCAACTAAAAGAGGTTTGGCGGCGTGATCAAACAAATAGCATCCGTATTCTGCGGTATCTGAAATGACACGGTTCATTTCATACAATTTTTTACGAGCAATGGTATTGGCGATAAGAGGAGTTTCGTGAAGAGATTCATAGTAGGCTGACTCTTCTTTAATTCCAGAGGCCACCATTGTATCAAAAGCCAATTCAACTCCGGCACGAACAAATGCTACCATCAAAACTCCATGGTCAAAGAATTCTTGTTCGGTAATCTCTTGTTCAGTGATGGTTGTTTTTTCGAAAGCGGTTTCTCCTGTAGCAGCTCTCCATTCCAGTAGATTTTTATCATCATTTGCCCAATCTTCCATCATGGTTTTGGAAAAGTGACCCGACATAATGTCATCCATGTGTTTTTGAAACAGTGGTGTCAGAATTTCCTTGAGATTCTCTGAAAGCTCAAACGCTTTAATTTTAGCTGGATTAGACAACCGATCCATCATGTTGGTGATTCCACCGTGCTTGAGTGCTTCGGTGATGGTTTCCCAACCGTACTGAATCAGTTTTGCTGCATAAGCAGGATCAATACCTTTTTCTACCATTTTATCAAAGCTGAGAATGGAACCCGTTTGCAATACCCCGCATAAAATGGTTTGCTCACCCATCAAATCTGACTTGACCTCTGCCACAAAAGAAGATTCCAATACTCCTGCACGATGACCTCCGGTAGCAACCGCGTAGGCCTTTGCATACTCCAACCCATGGCCTTGAGGATCATTTTCGGGGTGAACCGCAATCAATGTTGGAACTCCAAATCCTCTCAAGTACTCTTCTCTAACTTCCGATCCAGGACACTTGGGAGCTACCATTATTACGGTCAAATCTTTTCGGATGGTCATCCCCTCCTCTACTATGTTAAAACCGTGAGAATAGGAGAGTGTAGCACCATTTTTCATAAGTGGAACAACAGCTTCGATGACAGAACTGTGATTCTTATCTGGAGTCAGGTTGATGACCACATCGGCAGTAGGAACCATATCTTCATAATTTCCGACTTTAAAACCATTATCAACCGCATTCTGATAGGAAGCCCTTTTTTGGTCAATGGCACCTTGACGTAGTGTGTAGCTGATGTCCAATCCAGAATCACGCATATTCAAACCTTGGTTGAGTCCTTGAGCTCCGCAACCTACGATCACAATTTTTTTTCCTTTTAAGGCGTCTACACCTTGGTCAAACTCTGACTGATCCATAAAACGGCATTGTCCAAGTTGATCTAATTTTTCTGCTAATGAAAGTTGGTTAAAATAATTGGCCATTGTAATTCTTAATTTGTATTAGTTATCTGATTTAAATTTTTTTAGTATTTCACTGATGCCCATTTTGGACTTGGTAACTGAGATTCTGCCAGATCTGACAAACTGTAGTAATCCAAAGGGAGCAAGGTCTTGTTGCAATCGGTCGGTTTCATTGCGGAATCCAGTCTTTTCAATGACGAAATAATCTGGAGAAACCGTTACAATGTTCGCATGACTTTCTTTAATAATGTTTTGGATGTGTCTTTCCTCAAACAAAGCACTAGATTTCACCTTGTAAAGTGCACTTTCTTGGAAAATGGTCTCCTCATCGGTATGATAATAAGCTTTGATCACATCTACTTGTTTTTCAATCTGCTGTATGAGTTTTTTTACATTCTCTTCAGGAACTTTAACAATAATGATAAATCTAAAGACATTTTTTATCTCAGACTGTGATGTCGTCAAACTCTCGATATTGATGTGGCGTTTTAAAAAAATAGCAGAAATGCGATTCAACAACCCCACATTGTTTTCGGAATAAATAGAAATGGTAAAAGTTTTCTCCATTGTTGTTTCAGTTATTTAAGACGGATATCAGACACGGATGCACCAGTGGGAATCATGGGGAAAACGTTATCTTCTTTTTCCACGCAAACTTCGAGGAAATAGGGTTTTTCTGAAGCGATCATCTCAGCCACAGCAGCATCTAAATCTTGTCTTTTGTCCACTTTTTTGGCGTCCAAATGATATCCCTTGGCGATGGTTACAAAATCAGGGTTTACCATTTCTGTAGAGGCATAGCGTTTGTCAAAAAACAACTGCTGCCATTGTCTCACCATACCTAGAAACTCATTGTTGAGGACCACTATTTTTACAGCGGCTTGGGTTTGAAAAATGGTTCCCAATTCCTGTATGGTCATTTGGTAACCTCCATCGCCAATCACAGCGACAACCTCTCTTTCGGGGGTTCCCATTTTTGCACCCAATGCAGCGGGTAAGGCAAAACCCATGGTTCCCAGACCACCAGAAGTAACATTGCTTCTCGAGCGAACAAAATCGGTGTACCTACAAGCTACCATTTGGTGTTGTCCAACATCGGTAACCAATACAGCATCCCCTTGGGTGTGTTTGTTGATCGACATGATGACCTCCCCCATGGTGAGCCCTTCTTTTTGCGGACGCAAATCTTTGTCGATTACCTGCTCCACTTCAACTTTCATCAAATCTTCGAAACGTTTCATCCATTGGTTGTGGGATTTCTTCTGAATCAGTGGAAATAGTGCCTCTAAACTTTTTTTGCAATCTCCCAAAACGGGAACATCGGTCATTACATTTTTATTGATTTCGGCAGGATCAATTTCAAGATGAATGATTTTGGCCTGTTTGGCATAAGTTTTCAAATCGCCTGTTACACGGTCGTCAAAACGCATCCCCACGGCTATGAGCAAATCGCATTCATTGGTCAATAAATTGGGGCCGTAATTTCCGTGCATTCCTACCATTCCAACGTTGAGTGGGTGAGCAGTAGGCAAAGCGGAGAGTCCCAAAATAGTCCATGCTGCAGGAATACCAGATTTTTCTACAAATGCTCTAAATTCCTCCTCAGCATCTCCTAATATGACTCCTTGACCCCAAACAATAAAGGGTCTTTTGGCTTGATTAATCAACTCAGCGGCTTGGGTTATGGCATGGGTATCCAATGCTGGAACTGGTTTGTAACTTCTTACACCAGTACATTTTTGATAAGCAAAGTCAAAAGTATCAAACTGAGCATCTTTGGTAATGTCAATCAGGACAGGTCCTGGTCTTCCCGATCTTGCAATGAAAAAAGCCTTGGCAAAAATTTCGGGAATTTCGGATGCCTTGGTGATTTGGTAATTCCACTTGGTCACGGGTGTGGAGATTCCAATGATGTCCGTTTCTTGGAAAGCGTCTGAGCCCAAAAGATGAGAACCCACTTGCCCTGTGATACAAACCATAGGAGTAGAATCGATCTGAGCATCAGCGATTCCAGTTACAAGATTGGTGGCACCTGGTCCAGAAGTAGCAATTGCTACACCTACCTTACCAGAAGTTCGTGCATAACCTTGAGCGGCATGAGTTGCTCCTTGTTCGTGACGGGTCAACACATGAGTAAGTTGATCTTGAAATTTGTACAATTCGTCGTATACTGGCATGATCGCCCCACCAGGGTAACCGTATATCAAATCCACGTTTTCAGCCAACAAACAACGGATGACTGCTTCTGCACCCGTTATTTTGATACGTTCACCTTCTATTGCTTGCAAGGCAATTTGATCTTTTGTTTTCATCTTATTAATTATCAGTCACACAACCCTGAGAGGCTGTCGATACACTTTTTATGTACTTGTACAAAACTCCTTTTGAGAATTTGTACGGGGGTTGCACCCATTTATTTTTTCTTTTATCAATTTCTTGATCCGACAAATCCACACTTAAGGTATTGGTTTCTGCATCAATGGTGATTAGGTCACCATCCTCCAATAACCCAATAACCCCACCTTCCTGGGCTTCGGGAACGATATGTCCCACCACAAAACCGTGGGTTCCACCTGAAAATCTGCCGTCAGTAATCAAGGCAACGTCTTTCCCCAATCCAGCTCCCATGATAGCAGCGGTAGGTTTTAACATTTCGGGCATGCCGGGACCGCCTTTTGGTCCTTCGTAACGGATCACCACTACATCTCCTTTTTTTACTTTTCCTGATCTGATTCCGTCATTGGCGTCATATTCACCGTCAAAAACACGGGCAGGGCCGATAAATTTCAATCCCTCTTTGCCTGTAATTTTAGCTACAGATCCTTCTAAGGCCAAGTTTCCTTTCAAAATTCTCAAGTGACCAGTGGGTTTTATGGGGTTATCCAGTGGTCTTAGCAAATCTTGCCCTTGCTTGAGAGAGGGAACATCTGCAAGGTTTTCTGCCAAAGTTTTTCCCGTAATGGTCATACAATCTCCATGAAGCATATCGTTTTCCAACATGAACTTTAACACCGCTGGAATTCCTCCAATCGCATGCAGATCTTTCATCAAATATCTTCCACTAGGCTTAAGATCAGCTAAGAAAGGCGTAGCATCGCTGATGTGCTGAAAATCATCGAGGGTTAAATCGATGTTGGCTGCATGGGCGATGGCCAAAAAGTGGAGTACTGCATTGGTAGATCCCCCTAAAACCGCAATCAAACGCAAAGCATTTTCAAGTGATTTTTTTGTAACAATATCTAAAGGTTTCAGATCTTTCTCCACCAACTCCTTCATGGCAAGGCCAACGGCCTTACAATCTTCAATCTTTTCCTGACTTACAGCTGGGTTAGAGGAGCTATAGGGCAACGACATACCCAAGGCTTCAATGGCGGAGGCCATCGTATTGGCGGTGTACATTCCACCACAGGCTCCCGCTCCAGGACAAGCGTTTTGTATTACTTTTTTATACTCTTTTTCGTCGATTTTACCTGCTACTTTCTCTCCCCATGCTTCAAAAGCAGAAACAACATCTAGTTCTTTGTCTCGAACACATCCTGAGGCAATGGTTCCACCGTAGACCAAAATTCCAGGTCGATTGAGGCGTAGCATCGCCATCAGTGCACCTGGCATATTTTTGTCACATCCTACCACCGTAACAACACCGTCGTAGGACATGGCTTGAACTACTGTCTCAATAGAATCTGCAATTACATCTCTCGAGGGTAGAGAAAAACGCATTCCAGGTGTTCCCATGGAAATACCGTCACTTACTCCGATGGTATTGAAAATCAAACCCATCATTTGATGCGGTGCAATCCCATGTTTCACATGAACCGATAAATCATTGAGGTGCATGTTGCAGGGGTTACCCTCATAGCCAGTACTGGCAATCCCGATCAATGGTTTCTCAAAATCCTCTTCCGTCATTCCAATGGCATGAAGCATGGCTTGAGCGGCGGGTTGAGTGGGATCCTGCGTTACGCGTTGACTGTATTTATTGAGCGGCATATTGTTAATTTAATGCTAATTTAATGGCTAACAAACTTTAGCCTTTGTTTATCTTTTTTTTTACACTATGCCCAAATTAATTCAAATCATTATAACTAAATGATTGTCAATAATTTAGTAGATGTTTATTAACACATTCAAATTATAAAAAATAAAAAGGAGGTTTAATTAGTTTATATTTATGAATTAGTGCCCCTCAAAAATACCAAACAATGAATAACAAAACAGATAATACGATTGATAATTTACATCAAAAACAAAAATCTTTTTTTGCGACTCAAGTCACCTTATCTAATGCTTTCAGGATTAAAAAATTAAACGCGTTAAAAAATGAGATTAACCGCCGGGAAAAAGACATTTTTGAAGCTTTAAAAAAAGACCTTGGGAAGTCGAGTTTTGAATCGATGACTTCTGAGACTGTTTTGGTGGAAAAAGAGATCAACAAGATGATCAAGATGTTACCTCAATGGAACCGAGTCCACAGAATAAAAAGCAGTTTGATTAATTTTCCATCCAGAGACTACATCCTGCCTGAACCTTACGGTAATACTCTTGTGATCAGTCCCTGGAATTACCCTTTTCAATTGGCCGTTACACCGCTGGTTGGGGCTATTGCTGCTGGCAATACTGCTGTTTTAAAACCCTCTGAGTTTGCCCCTTTCACAGGAACTGTCATCAAAGAAATTATTGAAACTGTTTTTGATCCAGGTCATGTTGCAGTGGTAGAAGGAGATGCAACCACTGCTACCTTTTTACTGGAAAAGAAATGGGATTTTATCATGTTTACGGGCAGTACCGCTGTTGGTAAGATCATTGCCAAAGCTGCCGCTGAAAATCTCACCCCTACTACCTTAGAGCTAGGAGGTAAAAGCCCCTGTATCGTAGATGAATCTGCTCCCATTGGTATCACTTCCAAAAGAATCATTTGGGGGAAATTCCTCAACTGTGGACAGACTTGTATTGCCCCTGATTATTTATTGGTTCATGAGAAAATAAAAGATCAATTGATTCAAGAATTGATTTTAAATATCGAAAAATCATTTGGTAAAAAGCAAGAAAAGTCAGCAGACTACGGAAGAATTGCCCACAAAAGACATTTCCAAAAACTTAAGACTTCTCTCAAAGACCAAAAAATCATCTATGGAGGTCAAACGGATGATAAAAATTTATTCTTTGGTCCTACATTGGTTGAAAATCCTGCTTTGGATAGTGAAATCATGCAGGAAGAAATTTTCGGTCCTATCCTGCCCATCATCACCTTTAAAGAAGAAAAAGAAATTGATGAAATCTTGGAAAAAAGAGAACGTCCTTTGGCTTTTTATGTGTTTTCAAAGAGAAAGAAGTTCATCGATCGACTTTTCCATCGCTACTCTTTTGGCGGGGGTGTAGCCAATGACTCAATCATACAGTTCGCTAATGACAACCTTCCCTTCGGAGGAGTTGGTCATAGTGGTATGGGGGCTTACCACGGCAAATACAGTTTCAAAAACTTTTCTCATGAAAAACCTATTATTAAGAGAGGTTTTTGGTTTGACATCCCTGGCCGCTATGCACCTTATCCAAAGTCCTTATCTTTGTTAAAATTTTTATTAAAAAACCTTTGATGTCGGAAAAAAAAGTAAGCGAGGCCATTAACCATCGTCGTTCTGTTAGGGTCTTTGACAAAGAAAAAGAAATTGATTCTGCCACAGTCAAAAAATGTATTCAGCAGGCTACGCTTGCACCCAACAGTAGCAACCTCCAACTTTGGGAGTTTTATCATATCACCCAAAAGGAAACGATTGAAGAATTAGCCAGCGCATGTTTTGGTCAACCCGCTGCCCGCACAGCCAAACAGCTCGTTATTCCTGTTGTGAGAAAAGACCTTTGGAAAAAAAGGATTGCTTCTAATGTGGCTTTCATCTACGCGGAAGATGAAAAATCTAAAAATAAGGATCCAAAGAAGATCAAAGGAGCCATAAGCTACTACGAAAAAATATTACCAAAAATTTATGGTGTTGGAAATTTAGGAGGTTGGATCAATCATATTTTTATGCAAATCCAAGGGCTTAAAAAAGTGGTTTACCGTCAAGTCAAAAAATCTGACATGCGTGTGGTTGCTCACAAAAGTACAGCCTTAGCATCTCAAAACTTTTTGGTGAGTATGGCGGCGGAAGGATATGATACTTGTACCATGGAGGGTTTTGATTCCCTTAGGGTAAAAAAAATATTAGGTTTACCCAAAAAAGCAGAAATCAGTATGATCATTGGCTGCGGTATTCGAACTCCTCAGGGTATTTACGGTCCAAGGTTTAGGGTACCTTTCGAAGAAGTTTATTTTCAAAAGTAAATAAACTTCTCAGCCCAACCAGCCTTCACGATCCAAACTACGGTACTGAATGGCTTCAGCGATATGATCTGAGCTAATGTCTTTTTGGGCTTCGAGATCTGCCAAAGTCCTAGAAACTTTTAAAATACGATCATAAGCTCTAGCCGATAGGTTGAGACTTTTCATAGCGCTTTTTAGCAATTCAAATGAATCGGTACTCAATTTACAATATTTTCGAATCTGGCGACTACTCATTTGGGCGTTGTAATGGGTGTTTTTGGATTTGTTAAAGCGAAGCGTTTGTAACTTTCTGGCGGAAGTGACTCGGGTTCTTATGGATTCTGAAGACTCTGTCGGTCTATTGTCTGACAATTTTTCAAAGGGAACTGGCGCTACCTCTACATGCAAATCGATACGATCCAACAGTGGTCCCGAAATTTTACTTAGATAGCGTTGCATCTCAAATGAAGTAATTCCAGTATTACTTTTACCATCATTGAAATAGCCCGATGGACTGGGGTTCATACTTGCAACCAACATAAAAGAAGCAGGATATGTAACCGTGAACTTGGCACGAGAAATGGTAACCTCTCGATCCTCTAGAGGCTGTCGCATGACTTCAAGAACAGTCCGCTTGAACTCTGGTAATTCATCTAGAAAGAGTACGCCATTGTGTGCCATTGAAATTTCACCCGGTTGTGGATACTGACCTCCGCCCACCAAAGCTACATCCGAAATCGTATGATGTGGAGAACGAAAAGGGCGTATGCTGATCAAACCTTGATTTTTGATTTTTCCGACGACCGAATGAATTTTAGTGGTTTCCAAGGCCTCCTCCAATGTCATGGGAGGTAATATGGATGGTAGTCGTTTGGCCAACATGGTTTTCCCTGCCCCGGGTGGACCGATTAGAATAATGTTGTGCCCTCCAGCGGCAGCAATTTCCATACAACGTTTGATGGTCTCTTGACCTTTGACATCAGAAAAATCGTACAAAGGATGTTTCATTTTAAGTTCAAAAGCTTTACGGGTATCCACCACTGTTGGGCTGAAGTGTTGACTCCCTTCAAAAAAAGCAATGACCTCGGTTAGGTCGTTCATACCATAAACTTCCAAATCTTTGACAATGGCGGCTTCTCTTTCATTTTCTTTGGGAAGAATGATGCCTTTAAAACCGTCTTTTAATGCCTGAATGGCGATGGGCAAGGCTCCTTTGATGGGTCTGATTTTACCATCCAAGGCCAACTCCCCCATCAATATGTAATCGCCAATTTTGGGTGCTGAAATTTGATTGGAGGCCGCCAATATCCCTACCGATAGTGGCAGATCATAGGCAGAGCCTTCTTTCCGTAAATCGGCTGGAGCCATGTTGAGAGTGATTTTTTTTCCCGGAAGCTTGTATCCAATGTTTTTGAGGGCAGCAGCAATGCGAAAATTACTCTCACGAACCGCATTATCGGGTAGTCCTACAAGGTGATAACCAACACCTTGATCAATATTGACTTCGATGGTAATGCGTTGGGCATCCACTCCAAAAACAGCGCTTCCATATACGGAAACCAACATAAGTAACAATTAAGAAATGGTATCTAAATTTATAAAATATTTGAACTAAATCAATACCTTTCCCTAGCACAAAAATTGTTTTCCTTATTTGAGGCAATCAAAATTAAGCTTTACATTAGTGCTCTATGCGACCTTACATCCTATCAGAGAACACTTGGAAAGATCTTAAAACGGAGCGTTTTGAGCTGGCCGTCTTGCCTTGGGGAGCTACCGAGGCGCACAACTATCATTTACCTTATGGAACCGATGTGTTTGAAGCCGATGCCATAGCCGCTGAATCGGGACGAAAAGCATGGGAAAAAGGTTCCAGGGTAGTGATCCTTCCCACTGTACCCTTTGGAGTTAACACGGGACAAACTGATATCTATTTGGACATTAATATGAGCCCCAGCACACAATTGGCTGTGCTGAGGGATATTTTGACGGTACTCGACCGTCAGGGCATCCAAAAATTTTTGATCCTTAATAGCCATGGAGGCAATGATTTCAAAATCCAAATTCGAGAATTAGGATTGGAATTTCCCAAAATGTTTTTAAGCACTTGCAATTGGTTTCAATCATTAGAAAAATCGAAATACTTCGAGGAAGAAGGAGATCATGCCGATGAAATGGAAACCAGTATCATGATGCACCTCCATCCGCAATTTGTCTTACCTCTTTCAGAGGCTGGTAGTGGGAGTGAAAAAAAGAACATCATTAAGGGATTTCGAGAAAAATGGGCTTGGACAGAACGAAAATGGTCCCAAGTCACTGAAGATACTGGCGTGGGAAACCCCAAAAAATCAACTCCTGAAAAAGGGAAAAAATTTTTTGACGATGTTACCGATAAGATCAGTAAACTGATAAATGATATTTGTGAAGCTGAACTAAATGCACTTTATGAATAAAAGCACTTTCATGTCTTTATCTTTCGAAACCATTATGATGGTCTCCTTTTTATTTTTGGGATTACATGGGGTTATGGGACAAAAAATCAATCAAGATTACGTCCTGAAAATTAATAAAACTGATGAACGTATTATACTCGACGGTCAGTTGAACGAGACTGTTTGGGAAACGACCCACGTAGCTGGAGATTTTTCGATGATTCTTCCACAAGACGATCGAAAAGCCACCCAACACTCTGAGGTAAGGGTGACCTATGATGACAAGAACCTTTACATTGCTGTGATTTTTTTTAACAATACCATAAAAGGAGATTATGTGGTCGAATCATACAAAAGGGATTTCAGCTTTGGAAAGAACGATAATTTTCTGGTGGCCATTGATCCCTTCAACAACACGACTACGGGTTTCGCTTTTGGACTCAATACCTATGGTGCTCAGTGGGATGGCACCATGTATGACGGACGAAGCGTTGATTTGAATTGGGATACAAAATGGTATTCTGAGGTAACTTTTGGTGAAGATAAGTGGACCGCAGAAATCGCCATTCCATTCAAATCCATTCGTTACAAGGACAACCTAAAACAGTGGGGAATCAGTTTCAGTCGTTTGGATTTGAAAGCCAGTGAAAAATCGGGTTGGACTCCCGTTCCTCGTCAATTCCCGTCCATAACAATGGCCTATTCTGGGGTTCTAGAGTGGGACAATCCGCCCCCTACTCAGGGCTCTAATGTTTCATTCATTCCCTACCTATCCGGAGAAATCGACAGCCCTCAAAATAGAAATAGCCAACAACAACTCAATGCAGGAGCCGATGTTAAACTCAATTTGACCTCCTCCCTTAATTTAGACGTTACTCTCAATCCCGATTTCTCTCAGGCAGAAATAGACCAACAAGTAACCAATCTCGATCGTTTTGAATTATTCTTCCCCGAAAGAAGGCAGTTTTTTTTAGAAAATGCCGATCTATTTGCCAATTTTGGCTATGAAAACATCAGACCCTTTTTCTCCAGGAGAATTGGACTCAACAATCCCATAGTGGGAGGAATACGTCTCAGTGGAAACATAGACGAAAAATGGAGGGTGGGACTACTTGATATCCAAACACAAGAAGATGTGGAAAATGGTTTCGATGCCGAAAACTACGGCGTTTTCAGTTTACAACGTAAAGTTTTGGATCGATCTTCTATTGGAATGATTTTTGTCAACAAAGAACGACTGGGCAAGCTCGATACACCCTCCTCAAACCCCGATTACAATCGAAACTTTGGATTGGAATACAATTACTTTTCGACAGATAATTTATGGAATGGAAAGCTGATGTACTTGAAATCATTCAGTCCAAATGTAACAGATGATGATGCCATATTTGCCTCCAACCTCACCTACCGAAACAATCACTTTTTGGGCAGTTTACAAACCGAATATGTCGGAGAGAATTACAATGCCGAAGTCGGCTATGTTCCCAGAACAGAATATTTCAAATTTCAAGGTGAGTTCAGATATCTATTTTTTCCAGATAACGATTCAAAAATACTCTCTCATGGCCCTACCCTAGGCAGCGTTCAGTATTTCAATTTGCAAGGCACACCTATTGATCGTGGAACAGAGGTCGGTTACGAACTGAATTTTAAAAACAGAAGTGAGATGCTGTTGTCTGTCGAGAACCGGAAAATCGTTTTGCAAAACGCCTTCGACCCTATCAGAACCGGAATCCAAAGTCTTGAAGCCCTTACAGAACATCGATGGAATGCTGTGAAATTAGAATACAATTCAAAGCCCCAAAGTCTTTTTACCTATAATCTTGAGTCCTCTTACGGAGGCTATTATCAAGGAGGGAAAAGATGGTTTGTTTTCAGTCAAATGGGCTACCGTTTTCAACCCTACGTCGAGTTGAATTCTCTGATCAGCTACAACCACATTTCACTTGAAGAACCTTGGGGGACCAATGGATTCTGGTTATTGGGAGTAAAGTCCAATTTTACTTTTACCCGTAATATCTTCTTCTCCAACCTCTATCAGTACAATGAGCAACAAAAACTTTGGAACTTCAACTCTCGTTTTCAATGGCGTTACAAACCAGCTTCTGACATTTTTTTGGTATTCAACAGCAGTGACGCTCGTATGCCAACCGCAAACAGAAATTGGAATCTGACCCTTAAAATCAACTACTGGATCAATTTGTAATCCCAACTAAAAAGCATAAGCTTTGGTTGCTTTTTTACTTTCTTTGAACCGTTCAAAACCCGATTGTAACCACTCACTGTAAGTACTAGTATCAGTGTATTGCATCACACCATTGAGCAACGTTCCATCTGCTGAAATCATAACATAGAAAGGTTGGGAGGCAGAAGCAAAATTAAGGCTTTGGAAAGTAGCCCATTTTTCTCCAACCGTTCGAATGGTTTTGATCCTACCATTGGTATATTTAAAATCGAATTGTTCTGTGGGTGGCAGTTTATTTCTATCATCCACATACAGAGATATCACAACGAATTCGTCATTCAACAAACGAAATATCTCGGGTTGGGACCATACGTTTTCCTCCATTTTTCGACAATTCACACAAGCCCAACCAGTAAAATCCAATAGGATGGGTTTGTCATTGGATTGAGCGAACGCCCTTCCTGTTTCAAAATCTTTAAAGCAATTGAGCCCTAATGGGCAGTCAGAATCTGAAGGATAAACGCTGTAAAACAATGGCGGTGGAAATCCGCTCAACAACGTAAGCTGTCCTACTTGATTTCTTCCCAAGCCGGGAATCAAGTAAAAAATAAACAGCAAAACCAGAAAACTAAAAAAGCGTTGTGTTTTTGAGATTTTTGAACCTTTTACATCATGAGGAAAACGCAATCCTCCCATAAGGTAAATCAACAGTAAAACCGCAATGACCAACCAAATTCCGATAAATATCTCACGCTTGAGCAGTCCCCAATTGCCTACCAGATCAGCATTTGACAAAAATTTTAACGCCAGTCCCAACTCCAAAAAACCCAATGCAACTTTTACCTTGGTCATCCATCCACCCGATTTGGGAATGGATTTTAGGGCATTGGGAAAAAAAGCTAACAAACCAAAAGGGAGAGCCAAAGCGAAGCCAAAACCTGCCATGCCCACCGTCAATTGGGTAGCTCCTCCCTCTGCCGATAATGATCCTGCCAACAGTGAACCCAAGATGGGACCAGTACAAGAAAAGGAAACAATCGCCAAAGTAAGTGCCATAAAAAACACCCCCAATACACCACCTCCGCTTGATGCTGTGTCAGATCGGTTTCCCCAATTACTCGGCAATGTCAATTCGTAGTAGCCAAAAAACGAAAAAGCAAAAAGAACGAATACCACAAAAAAGATAAGATTCATTACCACATTGGTAGAGAGGGTATTCAAAATCTGAGAGTCTAAAGCATCCAAAAAATGAAAAGGAAAACTCAATACAACATAAATAAGCAGAATAAAAAATCCGTACAACAAAGCATAAAAAATACCCCTACGGCTACTTCCACTTTGTTTGAGAAAAAACGATACTGTAAGGGGAATCATAGGGAAAACACAAGGAGTCAACAAAGCGATCAACCCACCAATAAATCCCAATAAAAACAAATTGAACAAGGAATTCTTACTCCTTTGATCTTGCAAATCCACCAGCAAATCTTTATTCTTCAAAGGCAATTGCAATGCCGATGATTTTTTTAAACTTTCCGAGTCTACTATCTGCTGCTCCTCTTGTATAGCTTTGCTGGGGTCCAAAACAAAACGAAAGACCTCATTTCTAAAAATGCAGAGCTTATCATCACAAGCCTGAAAATTGATTTCACCTTTTACAACAGCAAGTTCTGGGTCAATCAGACGTATTTTTTGTTTAAAGGTTGCCCCTCCTTCAAACCAAGACAAATCAATCTCAAAAATAGGATCAAAGGCAGTAACTGCATCACTCTGCTCGGTTGCTCCAATCAGATCAAAAGCAGTACCCACCCCCTCAAAAACAAACTGAGTGGGCAAAGGACCGTCTTCGGGTAAATGTTGTGAATAAAGATGCCATTGGTCCTCTATTGTTGCTTTAAACTGCAAAAAATATTCGGTATCGGAAAGCTTTTCTAGCTTCGTTTCCCATGTCACAGGTTCTTGAGCCTGAACACCAAAAATCCAAAAAAGAAACAACAAAAAAACTTTTTTAATCATCGCAACGAACTAACCATTTATTTTCTGTAGTAGGAGTAGCCAAAAAACGTTGATCGGCTCTTTTACCAATGACCCAAACGATGTCTTCTTCAGAGCACAACAGCCACTGGGATTCTTTATCCAAAAGGGAATACTTTTCATCTTTAAAATACTTACTCAATTTTTTCTTCCCTCCCAATCCACTAGGGTAAAAATAATCACTTTGTTTCCATTTTCTAAGCGTTAAAGGAAACTTTAACTTTGACTTATCCAACAACAGCTTATTGCAATCCACTTCAACAAAAGATTTCTCTTCCGAAAAAATCAATTTTTTAGGAGTCTCAACACAGGAGTCCTGAGCATGGATCACGTATGAAATGGACTCAGAAAATTGAATCGGAGTTAACAAAAAACATTCCCGATCCTTGACCAGTCGGTGACTGTCAGAAAAAAGCTGTTTCCCGCTCTGAGAGCGTAACAATTGTTTGAGGTCACTTATCTGTTTAAAACCATATGGAGCAAACAATGCATGCAAGCAGTAATCAGGAGAACCCAAATCCTCTAATGCCTTTACGGCTATTTTAAAACCCCCTTTATGTTTATGAAAATGATTTTTTTTGAAACCTTGAATCACTTCCTCCAATAAATTTTGTGCCTGAGTCAAATGTTGAAGTGTCTCTCTGAATTGCAAATCAAAATTTGAAGCCTTTTCTTTCCACTTTGGAATTACATCATGTCGCAAAGCATTTCTCAAATAATCCGATTGAGCGTTGGAGGAATCCTCACGCCATAGGATCTTATTTTCCTCAGCATAATGCATGATTTCTTCTCGAGAAAAAGGCAATAATAATCGCAGTATTTTCCCGCGTCGTTCAGGGATTCCCAACAAACCTTTTAATCCTGATCCACGCATAGCGTTGATCATAAAGGTCTCCAAAGCATCATCGCCATGATGAGCTAGCAGTATGAAGTCATATCCATAGTCTTGGGACAGCGATTCAAACCATTCATAACGGAGATCCCTTGCCGCCATCTGAATCGATATCTTTTTCTCATCGGCATAGGTTCTAGTTTCGAACGTCTGAACATGACACTCTAACTCCTTCTGTTGGGCCAAATTTTTGATCCAATCGGCATCGGCATCACTTTCTGAATCCCTCAATTGAAAATTACAATGAGCCACCGCCGGCGACAATCCTGATTTCAGACAAAGGTCCAACAAAACACAACTGTCCACTCCTCCACTCAAAGCCAACAATAATTTTGAATCTTTGAGTAAAACAGAATTTCCAGTCAATATCTTTTGAAATTCTTCAAACATGCACAAAATTAACAATTTTGTTACTGCCATTTTCCATTACAAAGCCGAGAAAACGATTTCCATCGATCACCTAAACAAATACATCATTAAAATTTTGATTTTTTGATTAAGAACTTGTTTGTAAAAAACATCCCTAAAAATTTAAATGTTTTTCATTGATTTTGCCAAAAAAAATAAAATTCAGATATTTGCAACTCAAATGAAAGATGCAACGACATACACCTTGGGAATTGCCACTGTTTACAGCCTGGCCCCACTTCGTCCACGCCGCCCCTAGCGGGTACATTTCTCTCTATGAGACTCAGGTGCGTCCAGTCTCTTCTTACAAAAACTACAACCTATTTTTTCAATCTAATAAAATTTGTCAATAATGGAATTGATTATTGCCAATTCTAAACATATCGTTCACGCCCAAGACATAAGTACCTGTATTGGGGAGTCCGCCAAAATGCGAGGCACAGGTATTGCAAGAAGAAGTCCACAATACATCAGTAAAAAGATGGAAGCAGGAAATGCTGTAATCGCTTTGGAGGATAATAAATTTGCAGGCTTTTGCTACATCGAAATTTGGGGGCATGGAAAATACGTCGCCCATTCTGGATTGATTGTCTCTCCCGATCACAGAGGAAAAGGACTCGCCAAAAAAATAAAGCAAAAGGTTTTCGACCTATCATTAGAAAAGTTTCCCGATGCCAAAATTTTTGGCATTACTACTGGAAAAGCTGTAATGCGAATCAATTATGAATTGGGTTATCAACCCGTTGCTTTCTCAGAATTAACCGATGACCCAGAATTTTGGAAAGGCTGTCAAACCTGCAAAAATTACGATGTACTCACCAGAACCGAAAGAAGCATGTGCCTTTGTACGGGAATGTTACATGATCCTAAACAATAAATATAGTAAACAATAATAATGAAACATAAAAAATTAGTATTGGCATACAGTGGTGGGTTAGATACCTCCTACTGTCTGATGAAACTCTCACAAGAAGGTTATGAGGTTCATGCCATTAGTGTCAATACAGGAGGTTTCGACCCCGCCGAAGTGGAGCAAATGAAAACCAAAGCCATGCAAATGGGAGCGCATACCTTTCAATCCATTAACGCTTTAGAAACTTTTTACCAGAAGGTTGTCAAATATTTGGTTTATGGCAATGTACTCAAAAACAACACCTACCCCCTATCGGTGAGTGCAGAGCGAATTGTTCAAGCCATGGAAATTGGAGCCTATGCCAAAAAAATTGGAGCAGATGCCATAGCACACGGAAGTACTGGAGCGGGAAACGATCAGGTAAGATTTGATCTGATCTTTCAGGTTATGGTACCAGAGATTGAGATCATAACTCCCATCAGAGATCAACAACTTTCCAGAGAGACAGAAATTGCCTTCCTCAAAGAAAACGGAATCGATCTTTCTTGGGAAAAAGCTCAATACTCAATCAACCAAGGCCTTTGGGGAACCAGTGTGGGTGGCAAAGAAACTTTAACCTCTCACGATAGCCTCCCCGAGTCGGCTTACCCAAGTCAAATAGAAAAACAAGATGCTGAAAAAGTAAGTTTACATTTTGAAAAAGGGGAATTAACAGCAATTGATGGGATCAAAGACCGGGCCGTCAATAATATCATCAAGCTTCAAGACCAAGCCAAAAAGTTTGGTATTGGACGAGATATCCATGTAGGGGATACCATCATTGGTATTAAAGGACGAGTAGGTTTTGAGGCAGCGGCTCCTCTTTTAATTATCAAAGCCCACCACCTATTGGAAAAACATACCTTAAGCAAATGGCAGCAATTCCAGAAGGAACAGCTGGCCAATTTCTATGGAATGTTACTCCACGAAGGACAGTACTTGGACCCTGTCATGCGAGATTTGGAGGCTTTCTTGGGGAACAGTCAGCAAATGGTAAGCGGAAAAGTATTTGTCACCCTTCATCCATACAGGTTTGAATTGAACGGTATTGAGTCGGATCACGATCTAATGAACGCCTCCTTTGGTAGTTATGGCGAGGTCAACAAAGGTTGGACTGCGGAAGATGCCAAAGGGTTTATTAAATTATTATCCAACCAAAACAAAATTTACGAACACGTAAATCATCAAAAATGAAAAAAGTAGGCATTATTGGAGGATCAGGATATACTGGAGGAGAATTGATACGATTGGTATTGCATCACCCTGCTCTTGAACTTGATTTTGTGTACAGCACTACCCGTCCGGGTACTCCGCTTCACGATACCCATGCAGATTTACTGGGTGCTGAAACCCCAGATTTTACTGCAATTGTAAATCCTGAGGTAGATGTGGTTTTCTTGTGTGTTGGTCATGGAAAATCGGTTGGTTTTCTCGAAGAGCATCAATTCTCTAAAAAAACAGTTATCATTGACTTGAGTAATGATTTTAGGTTGAAAAAAGACGCTCAATTTCAAGCATATGATTTTGTTTATGGCCTGCCTGAAAACCAAAAGTCGAACATCGAAGACACCAATGCTGTTGCTAATCCTGGATGTTTTGCAACTGCCATTCAGTTGGCTCTATTACCATTGGCGAAGGAGAATTTGATTCAGGAAGCAGTACATGTAAATGCCACAACTGGGAGTACCGGTGCCGGTGTTGGCTTGAGTCCTACTGGACATTTCAGCTGGAGAAACAACAATGTCTCTTGGTACAAACCTTTTACCCATCAACATTTGGGTGAAATAGGCGAAACTTTGGGACATCCCAAAATGTATTTTCTCCCTCAAAGAGGAAATTTTACAAGGGGAATCTTTGCCAGTTGTTACACTCCTTTCGAGGGTAAACTCGATCAGGCCGTTGAACTGTACAAAGAATTTTACAAATATCATCCGTTTACTCATGTTTCGGATAAGGAACTCACCTTAAAGCAAGTGGTCAATACCAACCATTGCGCCATTCATCTCCACCGATATGAAGACCAATTGTTGATTACATCGGTCATTGATAACTTACTAAAAGGTGCCTCAGGTCAAGCCATTCAAAATTTAAATCTCATCATGGGATGGGAAGAGGATTTGGGATTACAACTCAAAGCAAGTGCGTTTTAAAATTTAAAAAAAAATAAAATGAAAATAGCCATTATCGGATCAGGAAACTTAGGATTGAGTATTGCCAAGGGCTTGGTGTACAATAACACCTACACTTCGCTTTATCTGACCAAAAGGGACCTAAGTCAAATCAAAAAATGGGAAGAATACAACAATGTAAAAATCAGTACCGACAACCGAGAAGCGGTCAAAAACTCAGACATAGTCATCTTCACGGTTCAGCCTGGGCAATTTGATGGCATTTTAGAGGATATCAAAGGAGTCTTGACTGACAAACATGTACTGATTTCTGCCATCACGGGCTACAGTATTCAACGGATGGAAGAAAAATTGGAGGGAGATTACCCCATCATAAGAAGCATGCCCAATACAGCCATTTCTGTTGGTAAATCCATGACCTGTTTGTGTAGTAATAAGAGTGGGGAAAAAAGAATAGCGATTGCTGAGGCTATTTTTAATGGTTTGGGAACCACGATCAAAATTGCAGAGAAACAGATGCAAGCTGCGACGGTGATATGTGCCAGCGGAATTGCTTTTTGGATGAGGTTGATCCGTGCGACCACACAAGGTGGCGTTCAAATGGGCTTTGACGCAGATGAATCCATGAGAATGTCAATGAATACCGCCTTAGGTGCTGCAAGTTTGCTAATCGAAACGGACTCCCATCCCGAAACAGAAATCGATAAGGTAACTACACCCCAAGGGTGTACCATTACAGGGTTGAACGAAATGGAACATCAGGGACTAAGCTCCTCATTGATCAAAGGCTTGATGGCATCATTTGAGAAGATTAATGAAATAAAAATGCAATAATCCCCTGTGAAAAATTGGAAATTAATAAAAGAATAACCCATGAAGCTATTTGACGTTTATCCACTCTATGAAGTGTGTCCGGTCAAGGCCAAGGATGTTTATGTTTACGACAAATCGGGAAATGAATTTTTGGATTTGTACGGGGGGCATGCGGTCATATCAATAGGGCACAGCCACCCCCATTATGTGGATCGATTGCAAGAACAATTGAACAAAATTGCATTTTATTCCAATGCAGTAGAAAACCCGCTACAACAGCAATTGGCTGACGAAATAGGAGAACAATCCTGCTTGCACGATTATCAACTTTTTTTGTGCAGCTCTGGGGCAGAAGCCAATGAAAACGCTCTCAAACTCGCCTCTTTTTATACGGGCAAAAAGAGAGTATTGGCCTTTAAGAATGCTTTCCACGGAAGGACTTCTGCTGCAGTAGCAGTCACAGACAATCCCGGGATCAACGCTCCCCTCAATCAACAACAAGAGGTGACATTTATTCCTTTTAATGATCCTGAAACCTTGGAGGAGGAATTGCAAAAGGAAGATGTTTGTGCTGTTATATTTGAACCCATTCAAGGGGTAGGAGGACTCGATATGCCCGAAGATGATTTTGTAATCAAAATGGAGCAATTGTGTACCAAGTATGGTACTGCTCTGATTGCAGATGAAGTCCAGTCTGGCTTTTCCAGATCAGGAACCTTTTTTGCTTTTCAAAAAAACAATATCAAACCCCATGTGATCACAATGGCCAAAGGAATGGGAAATGGCTTTCCTGTTGGAGGTATATTGGTTCATCCTGATGTCAAGCCCAAATACGGTATGCTCGGTACCACTTTTGGGGGTAACCACCTTGCTTGTACTGCCTCTTTGGCTGTTTTGGAAGTTTTAAAAAAGGACCAACTCCAACAACACGCCAAAGAAATGGAAAACTATTTTAGAAGCAAAGCCAAAAAAATTGAAGGAGTAATAATAAAAGGGCGTGGACTCATGCTCGGCCTAGAATTTGACTTTGAAGTAGGCCCCTTGAGAAAAAGGCTCATCTATGAAAAAAATATTTTTACTGGAGGAAGTAGCAACAAAAACGTACTGCGAATTTTACCTCCGTTGACCGTTCAAAAGATTCATTTCGATCAACTTTTTGACGCATTAGAAGATTTACTATGAAAGATTTTATCACCTTAGCCGACCTGCCTGATTTTAACCAAACCTTGGATTTGGCGATGAAGCTAAAAAGTCAACCTACACAATGGGATGCTTTGGGAAAAGGCAAAACCCTTGGACTTTTATTTTTCAATCCAAGTCTAAGAACCCGATTGAGTACCCAAAAAGCCGCTCAAAATTTGGGACTTCCCACCATGGTTATGAATTTTAGCCAAGAATCGTGGGCATTAGAGTTTGATGACGGTACCAAGATGAGTGGATTAAGGTCAGAACATGTCAAAGAAGCAGCTGCGGTAGTTTCTCAATATTGTGATATGGTAGCCATCAGGGCATTTGCTTCTCTTTCGGATAAGGATAAAGATGAAGCAGAAATAGTATTGAGAAGTTTTGCAAAATATGCCACTGTGCCCATCATCAACATGGAAAGTGCTACTGCCCATCCCCTGCAAGCTTTGGCCGATGCTATTACACTCAAAGAACATCCTACCTCCCACAAACCCAAGGTGGTATTGAGTTGGGCTCCCCACCCCAAAGCGCTACCCCATGCAGTAGGTAATTCCTTTGTGAAAATGATGGGACAAATTGATGCCGATTTTGTAATCGCCCACCCTGAGGGTTATGCGCTAAGTCCAAAAGTTACTAATGGAGTAAAACAAACCACTGATCAAGAGGAAGCATTGAAAGGTGCAGATTTTGTTTATGCCAAAAACTGGTGTTCTTATGAGCAATACGGTCAAATCCTGAGAACAGACGAACAATGGATGATCACTGCTGAGAAAATGAAACTTACCAACAACGGAAAGTTCATGCATTGCCTGCCCATCCGAAGAAATATTGTGGCAAGCGATGGCGTTTTGGACAGTCCCAATTCTCTGGTGATTCAGCAATCCAAAAATAGAATTTTTTCAGCTCAAGCTGTTCTAAAACAACTGTTGGAAAATGGATAAATTATCAGTGGTCAAAATTGGTGGAAATGTAATTGAGGATAAGATCAAACTAGCGTCTTTTCTCAATAATTTCAGTCAAATGCAAGGGCTCAAAATATTGGTACATGGAGGAGGTAAAAAAGCTACTGAAATGGCAAACCAACTCGATGTTCCAGTAAAAATGGTCGATGGCAGAAGAATTACAGACCTTCAAAATCTCGACATCATTACGATGCTCTATGCAGGGAAGATCAACAAACAGATCGTTGCACAATTACAGTCTTTGGGCAATAATTCCCTAGGCTTGTCAGGTACTGATGGTAATTCTATCCAGGCCATTAAAAGACCCGTTAAAGAAATTGATTTCGGTTTTGTTGGAGATGTGGTCGGTGTTAATACATCCTTATTTCAGTTGCTGCTAGAAAATGGATTTACTCCTGTTTGTTGTGCGATTACCCACGACCAAAAGGGACAATTACTCAATACCAATGCAGATACCATAGCAGCAGCATTGGCTCAAGCTTTATCTCAGTACTTTGAGGTATCTTTGTGGTATTGTTTTGAAAAATTAGGTGTTTTGGAAAACATTGAAGACAATGACAGCATTGTCGAAATCATCACCCCCAATCAATATCAAAACCTCAAATCGCAAAATATCATTCACTCAGGAATGATCCCCAAAATCGATAATTGTTTTGAGGCCTTAAATAATGGAGTGACTCAGGTAAAAATTGGTTCTCCAGAAATGATTACAGGAAATATTCAACATACCACTTTAATACAGGAGAATGAATGAGCTAATCACAGCAGCGATTGATTTATTAAAGGACTTGATTGCTACACCCTCTTTTTCGGAAGAGGAGGACAAGACAGCAGATAGAATCGGACAATGGTTTGATCATTACGGGATTCCTTATCAGCGAAATGGAAACAATCTATGGGCTCAAAATAAAGCTTTTGATATAGATAAACCCACTCTTTTGCTGAATTCTCATCACGACACAGTTCAACCCAACTCGGCCTACACCAGAGACCCCTTTGAGGCTGTAGTTGAAAATGGAAAACTATTCGGATTGGGAAGCAATGATGCTGGTGGTGCATTGGTGTCTCTAATGGCCTTGTTTACACACTACTATGCTGCCGAAAATCCAAAATACAATTTGGTGATGGCAGCTACTGCCGAGGAAGAAATTGCAGGACAGAAAAGCTTGAGAGGTTTGTTGCCTCAACTGCCTCATATCGATGTTGCCATCGTAGGTGAACCCACAGAAATGCATCTGGCTGTGGCAGAGAAAGGGCTACTTGTTTTTGATGCAGTCATAAAAGGAACTCCTGGACATGCAGCCCATCCCAATGACGATAATCCCATAATGAAATTACCAAAAGTTTTAGAGTGGTTTGAAAATTTTTCGTTGGATAAGATTTCTGATACTTTAGGCCCTGTCAAGGTCACTGTTACTCAAGTTGCGGCAGGAAAAGAACACAATGTGGTTCCCGCAAGTGTTCATTTGGTAGTTGATGTTAGGGTTAATGACCAATACACCAATGAAGAATTGGTAAAAGTGCTTACGGAGGCCGCTCCATGCGAAATGACTCCACGATCCTTGCACCTAAACTCCTCCTCTATTACGATGGAGCACGAATTGGTACAAGCTGGTATGGCTTTGGGAAGAAAAACCTATGGATCTCCTACCCTATCAGATCAAGCTGCACTGCAGTGTCCCTCGTTGAAAATGGGCCCCGGACTGTCAACCAGATCGCACTCCGCTAATGAATTTATTTTTGTGGATGAAATTGAGGAGGCCATAAAAATTTACATTGAACTCTTAGGAAAAATAATTTAGTCATGAAACTCTGGCAAAAAAATCAAACTTCACACAAAAAAATCGATCACTTCACCGTGGGAAACGATCGCATTTATGACCTTCAACTGGCAGCCTATGATTGTGAGGCTTCTATTGCTCATGCTCAAATGTTGTCACAAATAGGGGTTTTAACTTCCTCGGAGGTCAAACAATTGGTTAAGGTTTTAAAAGATTTAAAAACTGATGCCGAAAAGGGAGACTTTACCATTGAGGATGAGTTTGAGGACATGCACTCCAAGATAGAATTCGTTTTAATCGAAAAGTTGGGTGATTTGGGTAAAAAAATCCATACAGCAAGATCTAGAAATGATCAGGTGTTGGTGGCAATGCATCTTTATCTCAAAAAAGAAATTGAAAACATCAAGGGCATGACCTTCGATTTTTTCAATCTACTCATGGATTTGGCAGCACAACACAAAAATCATTTGCTTCCTGGATACACCCATTTCCAAGTTGCGATGCCGTCTTCCTTTGGTTTGTGGTTTTCGGCCTATGCAGAGAGTTTGATCGACGATATCAGCTTACTCAATGCTTGTAAAACAATCGTAGATCAAAATCCCTTGGGGAGTGCCGCGGGCTATGGCAGTTCCTTTCCTATTGATCGAGAGGCTACCACCGAAAGTTTGGGCTTCGCAGATTTAAAATACAATGTAATTGCTGCGCAGATGAGCAGAGGAAAGGCTGAAAAAACAACTGCAACTGCATTGACTGCTTTGGCCAATACTCTTTCAAAAATGGCTATGGACATCTGTATCTATATGGGACAAGAGCATAATTTCATCAGTTTTCCTGAGGAATTAACAACAGGTTCAAGCATTATGCCCCACAAAAAAAATCCAGATGTGTTTGAACTCATCAGGGGCAAATGCAATTTATTACAGGGCTTACCCAACCAACTGGCACTTCTGATGACCAACCTACCTTCAGGTTATCACAGAGAAATGCAATTGGCCAAAGGCCCCATTATTGATGCCGTTGAAGATTTGAAAAGCTGTTTGGATATGTTCACATTCAGCCTAAAGGAAATACAGATCAGAAAGGATATTTTGGATGATCCTAAGTATAAATATGTTTTTAGTGTGGATACGTTAAATGAGTGGGTCAAAGGTGGGATGCCTTTCAGAGATGCCTACAAAAAAATGGGCGAAAATATCGATCAAGGAAAGTATGAACCTAATAAAGAATTAGACCATACCCACTTGGGCAGTATTGGAAATTTGGCTTTAGAGGCCATCCGTCAAAAAATGAAAAAAGTATTGAAAGGATAACAGGTAGTTATTGAACTTACTTTGTTGATTTTAGATGATTAAAACCTTCAAATAAGTTTTCCTCACTTCAATCGTATTGAACTTCTAAACTTTGAGTTTAAGGGCTTATTGATTTTATGGTTCCTTTACATCCAAACAAATCTTTTAGATGTGTAATGGACGATTCTCGGAGGCTGCTAAAGCTGCTTCTTTGACCGCCTCTGCATAAGTGGGGTGTGAGTGGCTCATCCTGGCAATGTCCTCTGCAGAGGCACGGAACTCCATTGCAACAACGGCTTCGGCGATTAAATCGGCAACACGAGCACCAATCATGTGAACTCCCAAAACCTCATCGGTCTGGGCATCGGCCAATATTTTAATAAATCCATCGGTATCTCCGCTGGCACGGGAACGACCAAGGGCACGCATGGGAAACTGCCCAGTTTTGTAATTGACCCCAGCTGATTTGAGTTCCTCCTCGGTTTTACCCACTGCAGCAACCTCAGGCCACGTGTAAATAACATTGGGAATGAGATTGTAATCAATGTGAGGTTTTTGTCCTGAAAGTATTTCCGCAACCATAACACCTTCTTCTTCGGCTTTGTGTGCCAACATGGCTCCACGTACCACATCACCTATGGCGTAGATATTTGCCACTGAGGTCTGTAAATGATCGTTCACCTCGACCTGTCCTCGATCGGTTAGCTTAATTCCAGCTGCAGAAAGGTTCAAACCATCGGTGTAAGGTTTTCTTCCAACCGATACCAAACAATAATCTCCCTCAAAAGTGATTTCCTCTCCTTTTTTGTCAATTGCCGTCACGGAAACAGTATTACCTTTTCGCTCCACCTTATTGACCTGGTGGGACAGATAGAATTTGATCTTTTGTTTTTTCATCACCTTGGTCAATTCACGAGATAAGGCACTGTCCATAACTGGAGTGATACGGTCAGCATATTCGATAACCGATACCTCAGCTCCCAATCTTTTGTAAACTTGTCCCAATTCTAAGCCAATAACTCCACCGCCAATAATGATCATGTGTTTGGGAATCTCCCTGAGTTCGAGGGCTTCGGTCGAGGTGATAATACGTTCTTTGTCAATGTTGATAAAAGGCAAACTCGCAGGTTTAGAACCCGTAGCAATGATGGTGTTTTTGGCGGTGATGTCTTGAGAATTTTCGCCTTCAATGTGAAGGGTCGTAGCATCCTTGAACGATCCCAAGCCCCTAAAAACTGTGACCTTATTTTTTTCCATCAAAAAATCAATTCCTTTGGTGGTTTGATCTACCACAGCGGCTTTTCTTGCAATCATTTTTTCGAGATTGACTTTGACCTCACCGGGAATTTCGATTCCATGGTCTTCAAAATGCTTAACGGCATCCTCGAAGTGGTGGGATGAATCCAATAAAGATTTTGAAGGAATACAGCCTACATTGAGACAAGTCCCTCCCAAGGTATTGTATTTTTCTATTAAAGCGGTTTTCATACCCAATTGAGCACAGCGAATGGCAGCTACATAGCCACCTGGCCCAGAACCAATAATGGCAACATCAAATGATTGCATAGTTTAATTTTCTATTTATAGCCAAAAATACAAATGTTTCAGGTGTTAAAACAGTTTTTTATGAATTAGAAAATTTTAAAAAAAATTAGATTTACTGAACCTAACCTACACAACCTGACTTATGTTTTCTTTTTTGGCAATTGTTTCCTCTTTCAATATTTAGAAAATGAATTAAACTCTCAAAAAACCATTTATTGAAGTTTTATGTGCATTAGCAAATTTTTCACAAGGCGATTTTGAAGATTCATCAAAATCGATTGGTTTTTCTCTAGGTTACTTATTATTTTAGGCGTTCTTTAAAGAATAATTTTATTAATTGGAAACCATACAAAACATATCTTGACTCCCCCTAAACTATCTCTCTGGTCGGCATTATTTCCACTTGTTGTTCTGGTCTTATTATTGACCTACAACGTTACCGTATTTGGTGATGATGCTCTGGGTGGCTCGAACCAATTCATTCTTTTGATCGGTGCAGTCATGGCTGGGCTGGTAGGGATCAAAAATAAGGTAAGCTATGCCCATATGATTCAAAAGGTAGGAGATAACTTACATTCAGTGACGAGTCCCATTTTGATTTTACTTTTGGTAGGTTCTCTGGCCGGTACTTGGTTGGTGAGTGGTATCATACCCGCAATGATTGATTATGGGTTACAAATAGCGAATCCTCGTTTTTTCTTGATGGCATGTGTATTGATTTCCGCTCTCGTCTCCTCGGCCACTGGAAGTAGTTGGTCCACCTCAGCTACCATTGGAATTGCATTGATAGGAATTGGTAAGGCTTTAGCATTGCCCGTGGGTATGGTTGCTGGTGCAGTAATATCGGGAGCTTACTTTGGCGATAAACTATCTCCGTTAAGTGATACTACCAATTTGGCACCGGCCATGGCTGGAGGAGAACTCTTTACCCATATTCGTTACATGCTCTACACTACACTTCCCAGTATTGTTATCACGTTATTGATTTTTATTGTTTTGGGCTGGGGTTTTTCATCTAATGGTGAGGTAAATACCTCGGTCTTGAGTGAGTCCATCCGCGAAAGATTTAACATCAATCCTTGGTTGTTCCTAGTACCCTTGACTGTGATCTTGATGATCGTAAAAAAAACACCCCCGCTTTTGGCGCTGTTTGTTGGAACACTTTTGGGTGGAATTTTTGCAATAATTTTTCAACCTCAATTGCTTTTGGAATTATCTGGAAACGATGTGTTGGATTTTGAATCCATTTATCAAAGCCTTCTCAATGCCATGACCGTAGCATCTCAAATTGAAACAAACAACCCTGTTTTAAACGAACTGTTTTATTCTGGTGGTATGCAAGGGATGCTGGGTACCGTTTGGTTGATCATTTGTGCCATGGTTTTTGGTGGAATCATGGATGCAATTGGCGCCTTACAAACGCTTAGCAATGCTTTTTTAAGATGGGCAAAAACCACTTTTCAACTCATTGCAGGAACCTTGGCATCGAGCCTGACGGTCAACCTAACTGCATCTGATCAGTACCTGGCGATTGTGGTTCCAGGAAAAATGTTTGCAAAGGCTTACAGTGATCGCAATTTGGCACCCGAAAATTTGAGCCGAACTTTGGAGGATGGTGGAACTGTTACTTCTGTTCTGATTCCATGGAATACCTGCGGAGCCTATCATTCAGGTGTATTGGGTGTGGGGGTAGCAGAGTATTTTGTTTACGCCTTTTTTAATTGGCTCAGTCCAATAATGACCTTGATTTATGCTTATTTCAATATTAAGATTAGAAGGTTGTTGGTTGATTGATATCCCCTTAATATGATTAGAATTTCTTATACTGTCAAAGAAAATTATTATCATTTCATTTTAATGATAGCTTAAATAAATTTAAATTTGAGCTTATTCAATTCGTAACAAATTAAATAAAATAATACCTATGGACAATCACGCAAATGGAAACGGAGACGTCGCAAAGTGTCCCTATCTCGGAGGCATTTTGAAAGAAAGTGCTGGAGGAGGAACGGTAAACCGCGATTGGTGGCCCAATCAATTAAACCTAAACATCTTACGCCAAAATTCATCATTGTCAGATCCCATGGATCCAGATTTTGACTATGCTGAAGAGTTCAAAAAATTAGATTTGGCTGCGGTCAAAAATGATTTGTACGAATTGATGACTAACTCACAAGAATGGTGGCCTGCTGATTATGGTCATTACGGACCATTTTTCATTCGTATGGCATGGCACGCTGCTGGAACTTACAGAATTGCTGACGGACGTGGTGGTGCTGGTGCAGGAACTTTGCGTTTTGCTCCACTGAACAGCTGGCCTGACAATGCCAACCTAGAAAAAGCCAGATTACTACTGTGGCCCATCAAACAAAAGTATGGTAAAAAGCTCTCTTGGGCTGATTTGATTGTCCTAACAGGAAACTGTGCCATGGAATCTATGGGTTTCAAAACTTTTGGTTTTGGAGGAGGTAGAGCTGACGTATGGGAACCCGAAGAAGATGTTTATTGGGGTCCTGAATCGGAATGGTTGGGTGATAAAAGATACACGGGAGATCGAGAATTGGAAAACCCTTTGGGTGCTGTTCAAATGGGATTGATCTATGTCAACCCCGAAGGACCTAACGGAAATCCTGATCCCTTGAAATCAGCACATGACATTCGTGAAACTTTTGGTCGTATGGCCATGAATGACTATGAGACCGTAGCTTTGATTGCTGGAGGTCATACTTTCGGTAAAACACATGGTGCAGCCGATGCAGACCAATACGTAGAAGCAGAACCTGCTGGTGCTCGAATCGAACAGATGAGCACAGGCTGGAAAAATAATTTTGGATCCGGAAAGGGAGAACATACCATTACCAGCGGTTTGGAGGGTGCATGGACTACAACTCCAATACAGTGGAGTAACAATTACTTTGAAAATCTTTTTGGTTTTGACTGGGAATTGACCAAAAGTCCGGGTGGTGCTCAACAATGGACTCCTAAGGGAGGTGCTGGAGCAGATACTGTTCCAGATGCCCACAACCCAAACAAGAAACACGCGCCCATGATGCTGACCACAGACATCGCATTGCGAATGGATCCCATCTATGAGCCCATTTCAAGACACTTCTATGAAAATCCTGAGGAATTCGCCGATGCGTTTGCAAAAGCCTGGTTCAAATTGACCCACCGTGATATGGGACCAGTAGATCGTTATCTAGGTTCAGAGGTGCCGAAAGAAACTTTAATTTGGCAAGATCCTGTCCCCAGCGTTGATCACGATTTGATTGACAAAAAAGATGAGGAACATTTGAAAGCTAAAATTTTAGATTCAGGTTTGAGTGTGAGTCAGCTGGTAAGTGCTGCTTGGGCCTCTGCAGCAACCTTCAGAAATTCTGATAAACGAGGTGGTGCAAATGGTGCCAGAGTCAGTCTCTCTCCACAAAAATATTGGGACGTTAATCAACCCATTCAACTGGGAAAAGTTTTGGATGTACTGACAGAAATCAAAAATAATTTCGATGGAACCCATGGAAACAAGAAAGTTTCTTTAGCCGATTTAATCGTATTGGCAGGGAATGCTGGAATTGAAAAAGCTGCTGCTGATGGCGGGCATGAGGTTGATGTTCCATTTACAGCCGGAAGAACAGATGCGACACAAGAACAAACAGACGTGGAGTCTTTCTCAGTTTTGGAACCTCTCGCCGATGGTTTCAGAAACTACATGAAAAAACAATACGACATCGAAGCCGAGAAATTATTGATTGACAAGGCTCAATTAATGACCTTGACTGCACCCGAAATGACCGCTTTGATTGGAGGTATGAGGGTATTAAACACTAATTTTGGTGGTTCCAAACACGGAGTATTAACCCATCGCCCAGAAACATTGAGCAACGATTTCTTTGTCAATCTGTTGGATATGAATACCACCTGGGAAGCCACCAACGAGGCTGAAAGTGAATTTGAATGTCGAGATCTCAAAACTGGAGCGACCAAGTGGACGGGTACACGAGTAGATTTGATCTTTGGTTCCAACAGTGAGTTACGTGCCATTGCCGAAGTTTACGGCTGTTCAGATGGTGAAGAAAAATTCATCAACGATTTTGTTGCAGTATGGAGTAAAGTGATGCATCTGGATCGATTTGATTTGAACTAAAATTTTAAGACATTCAATACAATAATACAGCCCGAGGCAATTATGCTCTCGGGCTTTTTTTTGAACAAGGATTGCATATGAATTTGTATTTTTGTTGAATATCATACATTAATGGCCAAAAAGCATTCTCGACCTCGCGTTCCTGAATTTTCGGATGAAAAGAAGTACCGCAAAAGAAGAAGACAAATTCTTTTGGGTAGCTTTTTACTTTTGCTGGGTTTTTTGATGACCGTATCTTTTATATCTTTTTTCTCTCACCATCAAGCAGATCAAAGTACCTTAGAATTCTTCTTTGAAAAAGAGATTCCTTCCAAAAATCTATTGAATAAAGTTGGGGCACTAACAAGTCATTTTTTTATTTATCAACTTTTTGGAATTGCATCCTTCATTCTTCCCTATCTCTTCTATCATACCGGGTATTTACTTTTCTTTGATCGCAGCAGAAAACAACTATTAAATTTATGGAGCTGGGCAATGCTTTACTTATTGTGCTTCTCTGTTTTTTTTGGGTTTTACCATATAGAGTCTCCTCTACTGGGCGGATTGGTAGGTTTTGAAATCAATAGTTTCTTAGCTGCTTACTTGGGAAATGTAGGAGTTTCAGGCTTGTTGATTTTTTCAGTGATTGCGATCTTGGTTTTGCAATGGCAATTGACTCCAGAAAAAGTAATTTTCTTCTTCCAATCCTTTTTCAAATCAGAGGAGGAAAAATCTGTGGTTAATGTAGAAAACAGTTTAGATTTAGAAATAGATGATTTTGTAAAAGACCTCCCTACTACCACTGATAATCCGAAGTCTGAAGTTGTGGAGATCGAAAAATCTGTGGTGGAAGAAGACGTGACCATGGAGGTTGAGACTTTCAAAGAGGAAGAAAGCTTGACAGACAACTTAGCGCAGTCGTTGGTCGAAAAACACGGTTTTTTCGATCCCAAATTGGAATTGAGTAAATATCGCTTTCCTGTTCACGATTTATTAAAAGATTATGGTGAAGGCTCAATTACTATTGATCAGGAAGAATTGGAGTTGAATAAAAATAAAATTGTAGATACCCTAAAGAATTACAACATTGGTATTTCCAAAATAAAAGCCACAGTGGGACCGACTGTTACGCTTTATGAAATTGTTCCAGATGCTGGCATTAGGATTTCCAAAATCAAAAATTTAGAGGATGACATCGCACTTTCCCTATCGGCTTTGGGAATAAGGATTATTGCTCCTATTCCCGGAAAAGGAACCATCGGTATTGAAGTACCCAATCAAAAACCCAGCATTGTCTCCATGCGCTCTGTAATCACTTCAAACAAATTTCAGACCGCTGAGATGGAACTGCCCATTGCTTTGGGAAAAAATATCAGTAATGAAACTTTTGTGGTGGATTTGACCAAAATGCCCCACCTATTAATGGCAGGAGCCACTGGTCAAGGAAAATCAGTGGGGCTAAACGCAGTATTGACCTCCTTGCTTTACAAAAAGCATCCTGCTGAAATCAAATTCGTTTTGGTAGATCCTAAAAAAGTTGAACTTAATATCTACAACAAAATAGAGCGACATTATTTGGCCAAATTACCCGATACTGATGAGGCGATAATCACTGACAATACCAAAGTAATTCATACGCTAAATTCGTTGTGTATCGAAATGGACAATCGTTATGAATTACTCAAAAACGGAATGTGCCGAAATCTCAAAGAATACAATCAAAAATACAGGGAACGAAAGTTGAATCCTGATGAGGGGCATAGTTTCCTCCCCTACATTGTTTTGGTCGTAGATGAATTTGCGGACTTGATTATGACTGCGGGAAAAGAAGTAGAAACTCCCATTGCACGATTGGCACAACTGGCACGAGCGGTGGGAATCCATCTGATCATTGCTACCCAAAGGCCGTCGGTCAATGTAATTACAGGAATCATCAAAGCCAATTTTCCGGCAAGAATTGCTTTTAGGGTGACTTCAAAAATAGACTCCCGTACCATTTTAGATTCCGGAGGTGCTGACCAACTCATCGGTCGTGGAGACATGCTTTATACGCAAGGCAATGAGTTAACTCGTATTCAATGTGCTTTTGTTGATACTCCCGAGGTCCAGAAAATTTCAGACTATATTGGGGCGCAAATGGGCTATGGAAGTGCTTATATTTTGCCAGAGTATGTAGAGGAAAATAGTAGTAGCTTGGACTTGGACCCTTCAGAAAGAGATGAACTTTTTAGGGAAGCAGCCGAAGTCATTGTCATGGCCAAACAAGGCTCAGCCTCTCTTCTGCAAAGAAAACTCAAACTGGGCTACAACCGTGCAGGAAGAATCATTGATCAAATGGAGGTAGCTGGAATTGTAGGGCCATTTGAGGGCAGCAAAGCAAGACAAGTACTGATCCCCGATTTAAATGCGCTCGATGCACTTTTGAACAATGAAGATGCCTAAATTTGTATTATGAAACTGAAAAAGTACTTACTACTCTTCCTTATTGGATCTTCAGTAACGGTTTGGAGCCAGACCTCTATTGAAGCAAAACAGCTTTTGGAATCCGCTTCCAAACAAATGGAGGGTTACAAAAATATTGAATTTGAATTTAGCTATGTACTCAATAATCGTTTGGAAAAAATCAATCAGGAAACTTCTGGACAGGTTACCGTAGCCGATGAGAAATACAGACTTAATTTTCTGGATGCCATCCAGCTTTTTGATGGAAATAATTTGTACACCATAGTTCCCGAAAATGAGGAAATCACCATCACCAAAGCCGATGAGGAAGAAGATTTTGGAATTAACCCCAAGGAATTATTGCAATTTTACAAAGAGGGATATGACTACCACTGGGATATTGGTCAGCGTGTAAAAGGAAAGGAAATTCAATTTGTGAAATTAATTCCAACTCAAGACGACGGTGATATAAAATCATTACTGGTAGGAATCAATACCCAACAAAATCACATCTATAAATTAATAGAAGTCGGGAAAAATGGAACTGTAACGACACTCACCATCGACAGTATGGAAGTGGATCGATCATTGCCAGAAAACTTCTTTGTTTTCAACGAAGCGGATTATCCCAATTATTACATCAACAATTAGGGCATTGAAAATAATTGATCGCTATATCATTCTTCAATATTTGATCCGTTTGTCCAGCGTTTTCGCTATTTGTATGCTGATTTTTGTAGTTCAAACTTTTTGGCTTTACATCGATGATTTGGCAGGAAAAGGCCTGGATTTTGAAACAATTTTCAAATTCTTGGTTTACTTTACTCCAAAGCTTATTCCTATTGTTCTTCCATTATCAGTGCTTTTGGCGTCCTTAATGACCTTTGGAAATTTATCAGAGAATTATGAATTTGCAGCAATGAAATCAACAGGCATTTCACTAATTCGCTGTATGGCTGGACTATTTTTGGTGCATATTGTAATTGGTGTGGGAAGTTTTTTCATATCCAATCATCTGATTCCAGCAGGCGAAGTAAAATCATATAATCTGAGAAGAAATTTAGCCAAGTTAAAACCTGCCATTGCAATCAGGGAGGGTGTTTTCAATGATTTGGGACAGATGAGTATCAAGGTGAAGCGAAAATACGGTGACAACAAGAGACTTTTGGAAGATGTGATCATTCACGAAAAAACAGAAGATTATAAAAACCGGATTGTAATCAAAGCCAAAAATGGGGAACTAAAAAGCAAAACCACCGATGCCACCCTTCAACTGGTTCTCTACGATGGAAATCGATATGAAGAAATTAAAGGTAAAAATTATGAAGAACGTTTGAGGTTTCCACATGCCAAGGTACATTTTGAAGAATATGTAATGAATATCGATCTGTCAAAATTCAATAATGTGGATTTAAATGAAGAAAATTATACCACTACCTACAGAATGCAAAAGGTAGATCAACTACAAGAGAGTATCGATACTTTGGAACGCGACTTTGGTAAACAACGAAAAATATTTAGTGAAAATTTTTATAAAAAACATTACAGCAGCCAGATCAAACCACTGGCAGTAAGAGATACGTTCGTCAGTGATTCGCTTGTCAAGCTAAGTGTTTTGAATCTAATGGATAAAAAAAAAGAAAATTCTTGGAAGGTTAGTCAAGTGGTGGAACGATCCAGTAGCGATTTGAGAGGGATCATCAGGTCTTTAGAAAATAAGAAACGTTCATTTTTTGTTTTTCAAAAAGTGATCAACCTTCATAAAATGATCATGTTGGATAAGTTTACTTTAATCTTTGCTTGTATTTTTCTTTTTTTGATTGGAGCTTCACTGGGAGCAATCATCAAAAAAGGAGGTTTGGGATTGCCTTTGGTTTTGTCGGTTCTTATTTTCTTATCCTATCATTATATTGGAATTTTTGCAAAAAACGCAGCAGAGGATCACAGTATCAATCCCGTATTGGCCAGTTGGATCTCTACTCTGGTGTTAGCTCCTTTTGCTTTTTATTTAACCAAGAGGGCCTCATCAGACGAAGGCATTATCAATCTCGATATCATCATCGTTCCCATTCAGAAAATCTACTCTAAATATTGGGGTACTAAATCATAGAAAAATATGTCAAAAAAATTACTCAATACCATTGGAGAAGCCATAGAATCAATAAAGAAAGGAGAGATTATTATTGTAGTAGATGATGAGGATCGTGAGAATGAGGGAGATTTTGTAGCAGCAGCTGAGGTAATTACCCCGGAAAAAATCAACTTCATGGCTACTCACGGAAAAGGATTGATTTGTACCCCTCTGAGTGAAAAGAGATGTAAAAAATTAAAACTAAACCGGATGGTTAATACTACTTCAGACCCTATGGACACTGCTTTTACAGTATCGGTAGACTTCAGGGGAAGTGGTGTAACAACGGGGATTTCGGCTGAAGATCGCTATCAAACCATACGTTCATTGGTGAATCCAAAGACCCGAGCCATTGATTTAACACGGCCAGGGCATGTTTTTCCATTGATTGCAAAAGATGGAGGTGTTTTACGAAGAACAGGACACACTGAGGCTGCTACCGATTTTGCACGTTTGGCGGGTTTTGAACCTGCAGGAGTAATTGTTGAAATTATGAACGAAAACGGTTCAATGGCACGATTACCAGAATTATTAAAAGTGGCCGAAAAATTCAATCTTAAAATTGTTTCCATAGAGGATTTGGTTGCCTACAGAATGCAACACGACAGTTTGATTGAAAAAAAGAGTGATTTTCAGGTAGAAACGCGTTTCGGGCCATTTCGACTCAGAGCCTTTCAACAAACGACAAATAATCAGATACACTTGGCACTCTCCAAAGGAAACTGGGATCAAGAGGAAGCAGTATTGACTAGGATCAATTCACTCAGAATCAGCAACGACATACTGGGTATGTTGACAGGACAAATCACCAAAGGATTGGATGATATTTTTTCTCTGATCAACAAGGCCGAAAAAGGAGCTGTCATTTTTATCAATCAGCAACAATCTTCGGAAAACCTTTTGTCAAGAATTGATAAACTAGAAGGGATGCAACGAAAAGGACAGCTAGACAAAACACCGCCAATTGTAATGGATAGCCGTGATTTTGGAATCGGTGCACAGATATTACACAATCTTAAAATAAAAAAACTAAATCTGATCAGCAATTCCAGCAAAATGCCTCGTGTGGGTATTACTGGCTATGGTTTGGAGATTGTTAAGCACACCAACTATTAGAAAGATAGAAAATTGAAAAGGTTTTTACTTAAAAGCTGTAGATTGAAAATCAATAAATATTATATTTGCACACCAAGGAGAAATGGCAGAGTGGTCGAATGCGGCAGTCTTGAAAACTGTTGAGGGTCACACCTCCGGGGGTTCGAATCCCTCTTTCTCCGCAATACTAATCCCTTTTCTATTGTTTATTAATAGTTTAGGGATTTTTCTTATTGTACGATATTTGTTCGGCTACACTCTTTTAAAACCTAAAAACTTTCCTACTTTAATGAATTCCTGGAGGTGAGTTTTTAGAAAAGTTTTTTCTTTGAGTCAATTGGGTGTATTTTCAGATATAACCTAAACCCAAAAGTGTCTAAAATGGTATTTTTTGATTTACAAGGTTGATATAATTTTCTTTATCTGGTTAATATATACTAAAGTGTTTCTTAGGTGCTTACCATAGATAATTTACTGAAAAAGACTACTTAGAGAATAGATGATTGGGAAGCACACATGGGTCTTATGTATTTGTTATTTTTGAAAAGTATCAGGTTAATCACTCTGACATGTCTTTTTCTTTGATCCTTGTTGGCAATACACCGTAATGATCCTTAAAACACTTGGTAAAATAAGAAGGAGACGAAAATCCAACCTTGTAGGTGACTTCGCTGACGTTGAGTTTTTGAATTTTCAAAAGTTGTTTGGCTTTTTTAAGACGAACTTTTCTGATAAATTCATTTGCTGTATCACCAGTTAAGGATTTTATTTTTCTGTATAGTTTACTTCGACTAAGGGACATCTGACCAGCAAGATTTCCAACGTTAAGTGACTCATCACTAATGTTTTCGTTAATGTACTGGATAACACTATTTATAAATTCTTTATCTAAAGATGTTGAATTTTCTGTATTAATTTTTTCTACGATTCCATTGAAGTATTTATCAAACAAGATTTGTCTGCTTTTAATGAGCTGTTTCAAATGCGATTTGAGAACATCCATACTGAAGGGTTTATTAAGATACACATCGGCTCCAGAGTCAATTCCTTTTAAACGGTCTACCTCCATACTTTTGGCTGTTACCATTAAAATGGGAATATGACTGGTTTTTATATCATTCTTAATCTGATGGCAAAATTCAAACCCGTCCATCGAAGGCATCATGACATCGGTTATGATAATATCAGGAATGTACTTACATGCCATTTCTATACCCTTTTTTCCATCATCAGCTTCTTTGATTTGGTATTCATTTTTTAACTCATTTTTAATGTAATTTCTCAAATCATAATTGTCCTCAACTATTAATGCGATCTTTTTATTTTTAAAATCTTTCTCACTGTCTAAAATAACAGATTCCTCCAAAGCGAGTTTAGCGCTTTTATCTGTATTGGAGTATTTTTTCTTTGGCTCATAATTATCCTCTAAATGACTGTTTCCAGCAGGAAGATAAATTTTAAATTTCGATCCTTTATTTTCTTTACTTTTCAATACAATTTTACCTTTATTTAGCTCAATAAAATGTTTGACTAACTCTAAACCTATACCTGAGCCTCCTTTGTAAGTATTTTCTTTTTCATTAGAATGAAAAAAGCGATCGAAAATTTTGTCTTTATTTTCTTTCTTTATTCCAATTCCATTATCCTTAATGACAATTCTAATGGCTTGCACGGGTTCATTATCATTGACTAATGGCAATAAAACATATTTTAAAGGCTGTTGAATACTTACCGTTATTTTACCTCCGACAGGTGTTGCTTTGAAAGCATTGGACAACAAATTAAAAATGATTTTTTCCAACATGGATTGGTCAGTCCAAATGATGATATCTTTTTCTTCATATTCAAAATCAAGGGTGATACTTTTGATGATAGCTTCCTCTTCAAAATGACTCAGAACTTCATCCACAAAGGGAACGACAAGGATTCGAGATGTATTAATGGCCGTTTTGTTAAATTGTAACTTTCTAAAATCCATTAACTCATTGATCATTCTGGATAATCGTTTTGCATTTTTATAGATGGTTTTATGTTTTTCTCTAAGTTCCGCAGGTAATTTTGTTAAATCTTTTTTGATGATATCTTCTAGCGGGGTTAAAATAAGGGATAAGGGTGTTCTGAATTCATGAGAAATATTCGTGAAAAACTGTATTTTTTTAGCATTCAAAGCTTCCTGTTGACGATTGTTTTCTCTTTCAAAATTTAAAATTCTTTTTTGATTGATTCTCTCTGCAATGACACTAAAAATTAAATAAGAGAGTAAACACATAATTATTACATAGAATATGATGGCATACACACTAATCCACCATGCAGGTAATATTTTGATAGCAATCTCGGCTGGAACTTGATTCCAAATACCGTCATTATTAGCAGCTTTTACCCTGAAGGTATAATCTCCTGGCGGTACATTTTTATACGTTACCTTTCTGGTGGTGTTTGATTGAATCCAATCCTCATCAAATCCCTCAAGCATATATGCGTATTGATTACTTTTACTTCGGGTATAACTAATACCTATAAATCCCAAAGAAAACTGAGATTGAAAGTTCCTTAATGTGATTTGTTTGGATTTACTAATCACTTTTTTCAAAGGAGAATTTTTTGATTTAGGTGTTATTATATCACCCGCAAGCTCGAGTTCTGTAAAAAATACGGAGGGAAGCTCTTTATTTTTGATAATATTGTCAGGAACGAAATAATTTATTCCTTTTGTGTTTCCAAAAAATAATTCGTTGGAAGCACTTCTGTAGACAGAATTGTAATTAAAATTGTTAGAGAGTAATCCATCATCTTTATTAAAGTTTGTAAAGGTTTTATTCTCCAAATTTAATTTTGACAAACCATTATCTCCACCGATCCAAATAGATCCTCTTTCATCTTCTATAATAGAGGATACGGAAGAGCTTATGAATCCGTCGGAGGAAGAATAGTAGCGCAATTTGTCCGATTTCTTATCATAAACAAAAAGACCTCTACCTTGTGAACCAATCCAAATTCGGTTATTTTGATCTTCGAAGAGACTAAAAATGATGGTGGGCTCCGATGGGTTACCCAAAATAGCATTCATTTTATCGTTTAAACTTTTTATTTGATATACTTTAGATTGATTGTTTTTTTGTAAGTGATAAACACCTGATCGGGTTCCCAACCAGAGGTCATCGTCTTTATCAACAATTATTTTTCTGATATTGCTTGAGTTGATATTAAAAGAAGAAAAAGGCGACTGATTGTGGTGTGTAAAAGATTCATCCTTTGGGTCAAAAGAGTACAACCCACTTAAAAAAGTCCCTATCCATATAACTCCTTGGGAGTCCTCTGCAAATGTCATTATACGGTTAGACTTCAATACAGATTTTATAGAACTTTTATTAATATTAATAAATGATTTGGCATTCTTTTTAAGTAAATAAATACCGTTGTTCCATGTCCCAACCCATATATTATCTCGACTGTCTTTAAATACACTCTGAATATCTTGAGCATTTAACCCCTTTGCAATCGTATTTTTTGGATTATTGAGATTGGTGAATTTTTTGGTATTAAAATCATAGACATCAATGCCTCCATCAAGTAAGCCTATCCATAATCTACTTTTTTCATCGGATATAATACTTGTAACCGAATTTGAATTTAAAGAGTAATTAGGCTGAGCAGGGATGAGTTTAAATGATTGAAATTTATTGTGATTTTCATCATATACGTCTATACCTTGGTTATAATAACCCAACCAAACACGATCTTTTTCGTCTGTAAAAATTGACCATATAGAGTTGGACTTAAGTCCATCATTCGTGAATTTATTGTATCTAAGGTTATTGATATTATCGTTTTCGTAATCAATTTCAAAAAGTCCGTCATTCTCTGTACCGCAAAGGATATTACCGTTGGATTTTTCTGAAAGTGATAAGATTCTATTTTTACTGATTTTAAAATTTTCTATAGTGAATTCACCGAGACTATTTTCCCTTAATCTAAAAACTCCCGATGAAAAAGTTCCAATCCAGATGGAATGGTCAGTAGTCGTAATCATGGATTGTATTGAAATTGGAAGGATTTCATAACTTTCACCAGTATCCAATTTAGCAATACTGAGTTCTTCATTATATTCATCGTATATCATTAACCCCCTGTTGGTTCCAACCAATTGCTTTCCTCTTTTAGATTTCGAAAAACAGTTAATTAACAATCCAGCATTAGAAAAACTACTTTTGTTTTTGATTAACTCCATTGTATTACTTTCGATAGCAAATTTGTAGAGTCCATTTCCATGAGTTCCAAGGAGTAAATGGTCTTCGTCAAAATCAGTTATTGCGTGAACAGCCAACTTTTGGGTTGATATACTATCTTGAATTTCTATTTCCTCAAATTGGTCGAGATTCGAATTATATTTATTTATTCCTAACTCTGTACCCACCCAAATTCTATTTTTTCTGTCTTTAAGAATGGAGTAAACCAAAGAACTATTGAGAGAAGTACTGGGCGAGTTGTATTCTTTTTTATAGTTTTTGAAATCGATGCTGTTGAATTTGAATAAACCATCACCATTTGAGGTAATCCAAAGGTATCCTTCATCATCTTTAACTATATTGGTGATGCCGTATTGAGTAATATCCTCCTCTACAGTGACAAAACTTTGACTTAAAAACTTTTTTTGAGTATGGGCGATTTGAAAAAAGAATAGGCTTACTATAAAAAAAATAAAAGCGAATTTAAAATTCCAAAAAGTACAACCCTTACAATTCATAATTAATCATGTAAGAATAATGAAAATATTCTATTATCATATAAATTATTGTAAATCATAGACTTGTTTGCTTCAAAAATGATATTTTTTTCTTCAAATATTACATTTTCAAATTTACTTTACACATATTTTTACTTATTATATATAAAAATCTTTTAAAAATCAGTTAAAAACCAATAACAACGATTTATGAAAAATCTTTTTCTAATACTAATCTTCTCACCCATTTTGATTTTTTCTCAATCAAGATCTGTGAAAGGAACTGTTTCAGATGATATGGGTATGCCACTTCCAGGAGTAGCGATAGTGATTAAGTCTGATCCATCACAAGGCGTCACTACTGACTTTGATGGTAACTTCTCAATAGATATCCCAGACGACCAAGACGGTATTTTAATCTTTACATATGTTGGTTTTTCCAACCAAGAGATAGATGCCTCAGAGGTTTCTGTAATTAATTTAAGTATGCAACCCGATGAAACATTACTTGAGGAGGTTGTTGTCGTGGGTTATGGTACTGTTCTTAAAAAGGATGTGACAGGGTCACTTTCGACTGTAGAAGTGGAAAGTGAAGTAGCAAATCAGTCAACTTCTATTGACCAGCTTCTACAAGGAAGAGCAGCCGGAGTGCAGGTCATACAAAATTCAGGATCACCTGGATCGGGAATCAGTGTTAAGATTCGAGGCACCAACAGCTTAAGGGGTAATAACGAACCATTATATGTTATTGATGGAGTCATTATTTCATCTGCTGGAGAGGATGTTATGCCTGCTGGTGGAATTGGGAATTCTGGTCAAGAAATACAGAACGGGCTCAATGGAATCAACCCTAGAGACATTGAGAGCGTACAAATATTAAAAGATGCTTCAGCTACAGCCATTTACGGTTCAAGGGGTGCCAATGGTGTAGTATTAATTACCACCAAAAAAGGGAGCAGTAGCAAAGTGAAAATAAATACTTTCGTGACGAGCTCTATACGATCGGTAACCAAAAAATACGACGTATTGGATGGACTAACATATGCCAAATATAGAAATGAAACCCTTGAGTTGGAGGGAAACAACCCAGCTTATCAAATTACTGATAATGAAGTATTTAGAATCAGTTATGGTGATGATGGTGATGACCCAGGATCCTCTTCTTCATTGTCTGCTGGCATCTACAAGTGGCAAAATGAGTTGTTTCGTCAAGGTTTTAGTACCAAGGCTGGTTTATCAGCCTCTGGGGGAAGTGATAAAGGAAACTATTACGTTTCAGCAGGTTTTGATAACCAACAAGGAGTCATTGAAAATTCAAGCCTCAAGAGTGGTGATCTTAGAATTAACCTAAATCAAGATTTAAATGATAACCTCAAATTAGAAGCTCGAGTAAGTGCCTTTTTTAACGAGACTGATTTTGCAGAGTCAGGGGATTTGATTGGAGCCAATCAGAGCTTTATAAGAAACGTTATTGCTTTTAGACCGGTCATTTCTGAAGAGATTGATGAATTTAATGAAGATTTAGAGGCTTCAAACCCTTTTTCATGGGTAGAGGATTTCTATGATCAGTCAAAAGAAAAAAGATACATCGGTTCTTTGGGATTAACCTATAAACTCCCTTTGAAGGGCCTCAGCTATCAATTCAAGGTTGGAGGTAATTCAAGAACCAAAGATCGAAGACGTTTTTACGGTTTGACTACTTTTCAAGGTAGTGCAGCAAATGGTGCACTGCAAATTTCCACTCTTAATTCCAATTCCTATCAAATCAATAATTTTTTAAGGTTCAATAGGGATTTTAATAATAAACATAGAATCAATGCATTGTTGGGTACTACCTATGATGTAAGGAATGTTAACAGTAGCATCTATGCTGTTGAAAGTTTTGTAACTACAGAGTTGACCACATTGCAACCTTATTTGGGGTCTGCCATTACCCAACCGCTCAGGTATCTCAAATCTGATCAACAAATATTTTCTTTGCTTGGTCGGATAAATTATACTTTTAATAATAAGTACATTGCTACTGTTTCCTTTAGAAGGGATGGTGTTTCAAAATTTTCTGAAGAGAATCGCTATGGTAATTTCCCCTCTTTTGCGTTGGCTTGGAGAATGGAAAATGAAGGATTTATTAGCAATTTAGATGCTTTTGAAGATTTAAAAATTAGGGCTGGTTGGGGACAAATCGGTAACCACGGTATTGGTCCCTATGGTACTTTGTCTAACTATGGTGTGAGTGATAATCTTTACGGTAATACCAGCAATGGTACTACAGTTCCTCTAAGTTTGAATAACATTGCCAATCCTAATCTAACATGGGAGAAGACAGAACAAATCAATTTTGGATTAGATTTTGCCTTAAAAGACAACTTTATTTCGGGATCCATTGATCTTTATGAGAAAACAACCAAGGACTTACTCCAAAATAGTCCCATACCTACTTCATCAGGTTACAGTAATATTTTGATTAACAGAGGAAGTGTTTCTAATAAAGGTATGGAAGTTGCATTGAATGTGGCGGCCGTTTCAAAAGAAAACTTCGAATTGAGTTTAGGAGCCAACATTGCTTTTAATCAAACAAAAATTGAAGAATTAGGGATTCCCAACAATGATTTTTTCATCGATGGAGTTGCCCAACAACGTTCTTTTTATTTTGGTCAGAATATCAGTAGGGGTAATATTTTTAAGGCTCCTGCGAATGTATTTGTTGAAGGTGAGGAATCTAGTTTGTTTTACGGATTTAAAACCAATGGAATATATCAGACGGAGGATACTGATTTGGTGGAAGGAGCTGTTCCTGGTGATGTCAGAATAGTAGATCAAAATCAAGATGGAAAGATAGATTTGGATGACAGAACTTTTATAGGAAATCCTAATCCCGATTTTGTTTACGGTTTTAACTTGTCGCTTAGAATAAAAAGAATCTCTGCTAAATTATTATTTAATGGTGTTCAAGGGAATGATATCGCAAACGGAAATCTTCTTCAGTTGGATAATGCAGAGGGGATTATTACCAATATAAGACCTGATGCATACAACAACGCATGGAGACCTGACGCACAGTCGAATACATATCCAAGAATTGGTTTTACCACTAATGGAAGGGTGGCCATATCAGATCGGATCATCGAAGATGGAAGTTATCTTAGGTTGAATAATATGACCGTAGGTTTTGATGTACCAATAAGTGAAGGTTCAGATATTGAAAATATGAATATCTTTCTGGCAGGACAAAACTTGTTTACGCTTACCAAATACAGTGGGTATGATCCCGAGATATCCAACTTCCTCTATACGGGATTAATTAATGGAGTTGATTGGAACGGGCCTCCAAATGCTAAAACAATTTTACTCGGTATAAACATAAATTTCTAATCGTGATTATTAAAAATATAAAAATGAAAAATTATAAAATTATTTTATTAATGATATTCGGTCTTTTTACCGTTTCATGCGATTTGGATGAAGACCCTATTTTTTTGGATGTTTCGATGTATGAGAACCCAGAAAGTGCCTCTGCTGCAATTGATGGTATCTATCAATCCTTAACCACCTACAATACTCAAGAGAGAAGGTACTTTGTTGTGAATGGATTTTCTGGTTTTTTTACCACTGGGAAAAATGGGAATAACAATAAAAACATTAATAATGTCAATTTATTCTCACTTAAGCCTGTTTATGATGCTGACTCTGAAGCGGTATGGGGAGGATTGTATCAAGCGATTGCTCAAGCAAACTCTGCCATTAAAAACCTTAAAGTCGCAGAATCTCCAAGTACAACCAGTGAATTACAATTGGCAGATTTAGCTGGTCATGCCTACTTTCTTAGGGCTTGGTGTTACTTTTCACTAACCAGACTTTTTGGCGATATTCCCCTTTGGCTAGAACTTCCCAGTTCATCAAGCCTCAACCAAGCCAAAACTGCTTCAAAAGACATATATGCTCAAGCAATTAATGATGCAATGATGGCCAAAAGCTTATTAAACGGCTCTAAGGGTAAAGGTTATCCCAAAGTTTTTGCTGCCAATATGCTCTTATCCAAACTCTACATGACGTTGGCTACCAATGTTTCTTTACAAGCTGATGGTATATCGGAGACGGAGTATTGGCAAAAGGCTTACGATGAAGCTATTGAAGTATACAGAAGTGCTAATTACAGTCTGGTTTCAAACTATAGCAGTCTATTTACAGATAGTAGTGAAAATACTTCTGAATCAATATTCGAATTGCAGATATCCCAGGATGCTGCCAATTCACAAATGGGAAGAAATTATTCTCCTTGGAAATGGAAAAAAACCCTAGCTTTTGGTTGGTTTAAAGTACACGCCAATATATACGATGATCATGCTGCTACCTATCCTAATGATCCCAGGTTAGAAGGTACATTCATCAGTGAGTGGACTAGGGCAGATAATGGTAAGACTGCAAAATTTTATCCATCCAACCCCAGTAGAAGTAGTTATTTTAATGCCAACCCATTTTTTTTCAAGTTTGCTGAAAAAGATCAAACCAGTACTACTCAATACAACAGTCAAAATATTGTGGTTTACAGATATGCTGAATTGTTGATCATGCTCTCTGAAATATCCAATGAACTTCAAAACGGTGAGGAAATGATCTATGTTCAACAAGTTTTGGATCGAGTAGGTATGACCCCTCATGCAGGTTACAATGGATCCAAAGAAGACTTTAGAGATGCAATCATGCGTGAATATCGCTATGAATTATTGGGTGAAGGAGAAGATGCTCATAATAACCGAAGAAGAGGATTTAATTATTTTCTGGTTAATGTGATTTTAAAACATAACAACAACCCAGGGTTTAAAGCGAATGTTGACTTAACTCTTAGTACTGATGAGTCAAAGGTGATGCAATTGCCTATTCCACTAATAGAGGTTAATACTAACGAATTAATCGATAACTAAAAATTAAGTTAATCAATATGTGTTCTGAGTTGTTTATGATCTATTGAGCTATTATGAAAGTAATTTCAAATTACATACCAATTGTCGTAACCTTATGGCTACTTAGCGGTTTTAGCTCGCAAGTCGGCATTGGCTATGATGTAGTCAGTGAATTTAATTTAACCTCACTTTCAGAAACTTTCAAGGATGATTTTGAAATTGGTACTGCCATTTCTACTGAAAAACTGAATGATAAAATAACTCTCAAAATTGTTGAAAAACATTTTTCAAGTATCACTGCTGAAAATGAGATGAAACCTGTTAATCTACTACGAAAGAATGGTGATTACAATTGGAGGCCAGGTAATCGATTGGTTGCTTTTGCACAAAAAAATAATTTAAATCTAAGGGGGCATACCCTTTTGTGGCACAAGCAAACACCAGACTGGTTTTTTAAAGATGCTCAAGGTAAGTTACTCAACAAAGCTCAGCTCTACATTAAACAATACTCCTACATGAAGTCAGTTATGGGTCACTTCGACAAAGTAATGGTTTGGGATGTAGTCAATGAGGCTGTAAATGATCAATCCAATACTGAGTTTATTTACAGGAGAAAAGGTTCTAGGTGGTTTGAAATTTGCGGAAGTGAATATATTGCCAAAGCTTTTGAAATGGCTCATGCAATTGCACCAAAAAAGAAACTTTTTTATAATGATTATGGTTTACTTTCAAGCAGTAAACAAAAAAAAGTCTTCCGATTACTCAAGGGCTTAATCGATCATGGGGTTCCTGTTCATGGTATTGGAATCCAAGCACATTGGAGTATCTATGACCATCCCCAAGATGTTGAAAAACTAATTTCCCGTTTTGCTTCATTGGGATTGGAAATTCACATTACTGAATTGGATGTTTCTGTGTTCAGGGGAGGTGATAAAGCAAAACATCGGAATTATATTTTCAGTGAAGAAGATCAAAAACGTCAAGTAGCATTTTACCAATCTATTTTCAAAATTTTCAGAAAATATAAAAACGAAATCTCAAGTGTGAGCTTTTGGGGAGTTAGAGATAATGAAAGCTGGTTAAACAAACATCCTGTTAAGGGGAGGAGAAATTATCCTCTTTTATTTGATGATCAGGGCATGCCCAAAAAGAGTTTTTATGCCATTAGTAATTTCTCAAAATGATTAAAATGTATTTGAAACAAAAGTGAAGTAATGATGCAATCAAGAATTAACATATTGATTTTTGGGATATCAATATCGCTATCATTGGCTGGTTTTGGTTTTATACCGGATACGGTTACTGGTGATGAATTGGAGGAGCGTCCCAATATTATATTTTATCTCTCTGATGACCAAGATCAACTGGATTATGGGTGTTACGGTAATCCCAAAGTAAAAACACCTAATGTTGATCAGCTGGCTCAGCAAGGAATGAAATTTACAAATTTCTATACTGCTCAAGCCATTTGCGCTCCCTCAAGATCACAGATTTTTACAGGTATGTATCCCGTTAAAAATGGTTGCATGGCAAATCATATTGGAGTGAGGAAAGATATTTTAAGTATTACCAAATATTTTAAAGAATCTGGATATGAGATTGTATTGGCTGGAAAAAGTCATGTAAAACCCAATCGTGTGTTTCAATGGACGCAATACTTTCCTCCCCAAAAAAAGAGATATCTTCCTCTGGATAAAGTTGATGCTTACCTTAAAAATGCCAATAAACCCTTCTGCCTCATATTGGCCTCTGATTTTCCTCATGGCCCCTACCCTAATGATGGCACTTACACCAAAAAAGACATCTATCCGCTGCCATATAGTGGAGGTCGGATTCCTAATTTTAAACCTGGATACTATCAAAACATCGAAAGTGACGATCAGCAATTAGGAGCAGTAATGCGTATGGTAGATCAATACAAGCTAAGGGATAAATCAATGTTTATTTATGCATCAGATCATGGAATTTCAGGAAAATGGGGGCTTTCAGAGCAAGGTCTCAAGGTTCCTTTTGTGGTCAGATGGCCAGGAAAAATAAAACCCAATGTCTCATCAGACGTTTTATTGACATTAGTGGATATTCTTCCAACTCTTTTAGAGGCCATTGGTGCTGAAAAGCCCAGTGGTATTGACGGTAATAGTTTTTACAAAATATTTAGAGGTGAAAATAAAGAAATAAATCCTTACATATTTGGAGTAGCCACGCAGCAGAATATCAGAGCCTGTAAGGTTTTTCCATCTAGAATGGTAAGAGGAAAACGATTTAAGCTTATTAAGAATTTTAACGCTACCGAAGTTTACCAGTCGAACTATGGTAGCAATCCAATAGTAAATGAGTTCATTAAATTGGGAGCAGAAGCCTTCCCCCACATTCCTTATGAGGAGTTGTACGATTTGGAAGAAGATCCTTACCAAACCAATAACCTTGCTAAAAATCCAGAATATCAATCTTTAAAGCAAAAGTTATCCTCAGTTCTAGACTCTTGGATGAAAGCGCAAAATGACTTTTTGACTCATCACAAAATGCCCCTTTTAAAACCTAACCTCCACCCCTTGGATCAAAATTCTGTATGGAATAAAGTATCAGCTTCGTTAACGGGCAAGTTAAAGGAAGAAGATTATTTAAAATTACATTACTAAAAAATGAATGGTTTTTTGAAAATACTGATTTTATGTTTGTTGGCAATGTTCCATTTGGATTCTATTGCTCAAAAAATCAATCAAAAACCTTTGAATGTCATATGGTTAAGTACAGAGGACATGGGACCTTTGTTGGGGTGTTATGGAGTCAAAGGGATTGATACTCCAAACTTGGATAAACTTGCCAGTGAAGGAATCACATACAAAAACGCATTTGCTACTGTTGGTGTGTGCGCACCGAGCAGGTTTTCTATCATAACAGGAATGTATCCCATTCGACTTGGAGCTCACAACATGAGAACCGGTGATTATCATAATTACAAAACACCCGAGGAAGTCACCCACACAACCTATATTGGGGTAAGAGATAAGAATGGTAACAATGTGCCTGAATATGAGGTGGTTACTCCAAATGAAGTCAAATGCTTTACAGAAATCCTTCGAGCTGAGGGATATTATTGTGCCAATAGCTTTAAATGCGACTATCAATTCAATGCCCCTTTTACGGCTTGGGATGATGTCTCGTTTAACGCCACTTATCGCAATGCACCAAAAGGCAAACCTTTTTTCTATGTCAAAAATTTTATGGTTACACATGAATCCAGAATATGGATTCGAAAGGAGGAACCGCTTTCAGTAGCTCTTGATGAGGTTGAAGTGCCGTCTTATTTTCCAGATATTGAGCAAGTTCGACACGACATTGCCAGAAAGTATTCCAATATAGAGGAAATGGATCGTCAACTTGGGGTTTTGATGGCTAATTTAGAAGCTGACGGATTACTTGACAGCACTATTATTATGTTTTGGAGTGACCACGGTGGAAATCTTTTAAGGCAAAAAAGGGCGGTTGGAAAAAGTGGGCTCAATGTTCCTCTTATCATTCGATACCCTGACAAAAGAATGGCTGGAACGGTCAGTGAGAGAATAGTATCACTAATGGATTTAGGCCCAACGGTCATGTCCCTGTTGAATATCAAACCTCCTGATCATTACGATGGAAAACCATTTGCAGGCAAGTTTGCCAGTACACCTCGGTCATATGCTTATGGCAGTGCAGACCGTTTTGATGAAGCCACTGACATGCAACGCTCTGTAACCGATGGAAGATTCATGTATATCAAAAATTTCATGACACAATTACCGCTGATTTATCGCAATAGATATCGGGAACAAATACCTATGAATGCTGCATTAATTGAAATGGATAGAAACAATGAGTTGACCGGAGATGCTGCGTACATATTTATGAAAACCAAGCCTATCGAAGAATTATATGATTTAGAAAACGATCCCTATGAGGTAAATAACTTGGCTAAAGATCCTAAACATCAAAAGCAACTGATCAAAATGAGAGGGTTGGTAACCCAATGGCAATGGGAGGTTGGAGACAAGGGATACATTCCGGAAAATGATTTGGTTGCAATGTTTTGGCCAAACATGATTCAACCTAAAACTGCTGAAGTAAAATTCAGTTCAATCAAAACCAAGAAAATAATTTTGTCTTCTGCAACCAAAGGAAGTTCGATAGGTTATCAAACAGGACCCCAAATCGGTTCTAATCATTGGACACTTTACTCAGGACCTATCCAATACGCATCAGAAAAAAAAATAGTCGCTAGAGCCATTAAAATAGGGTATCAGGCTTCAGAAATCACATCAAACTTAAACTAAATGAAAAATCAAAATTCTAAATATAAGATTATCACACTATTAGTTATAGTGATGATTGGGTTCGGATTTAGTGAAATTTCTAATAAAGTTGATTCAGTCCATCATACCGAAAAAGCTGAAGTGAAAAATAGTAATAAAAATATCCTCTTTATTTCAATTGACGATCTAAGACCACTGATCAATTCCTATGGTGTTTCTAAAATGATAACCCCAAACTTTGACAAATTGGCTTCTGAGAGTGTTCAATTCAATAATGCCTTTACCAATATAGCCGTATGTGGGGCAAGTAGGGCCAGTATTATGACGGGGATCAGGCCCAGTCAGAAGAGATTTAACGATTACAGATCAAGAGCCTCTGTCGATGTACCTAATGCTACTCCTCTAAATAAGTTATTTAAAGACAATGGCTATGAGACCATCTCTTATGGTAAAATATTTCATTACGTTGACGATCATTACCAACATTGGACAGAGATTGATAATGGAGCTCCTCAAGCTGACTACCAGGATCCCATTTCCCAGGAACGCAAAAGAAATGGAGAAATGGGCTCACACGGTAGAAAAGGTCCAGCAGTCGAATATCCTGATGTTGATGACTATGCCTATACAGATGGGAAAATCACCAAAAAAGCATTACAAAAATTGAAAGCCCTTAAAAAAGAAAACAAACCTTTTTTTATGGCCTTAGGCTATGTATCTCCTCACTTACCGTTTATTCAGCCCAAGAAATACTGGGACATGTATGATCACGATGATATTGAATTGGCAGACAATGTCTATCATCCTAAAGGTGCACCTTACATTGCCACTAGGTCACAGCACTTTTCAGCAGAGCTAAGGAATATGTATTTAGACATTCCTAAATCTGGAAATTTAGATGACGAGTTGTCCAAAAACTTAATACATGGTTATTATGCAAGTGTAAGTTATTTAGATGCCATGATTGGTGAACTCATTGATGGGTTGGACGAAATGGGATTAAGAGATAGTACCACTATTGTATTGTGGAGTGATCACGGGTACTTTCTAGGAGAACATGGGTTTTGGTGTAAGCATAGCACTTTTTATGAGGCTGTCAAAATACCCTTGTGGATTTCCTCTCCTAATTATGCTAAAAATAAAAAAACAGATTCTTTTACAGAGCTAGTGGACATCTATCCGACCCTATGTGATATTACTGGAATATCTTCTCCAGAATATCTCCATGGAGAAAGCCTAAAACCTGTGCTTGAAGATCCTAATATGATATTGAAAACTGAAATTTATACTCGCTACAAACAAGGAGAAGCTGTTATCGATAAGGATTTTTCTTATACCGAATTCTATAATGGTGAAAAATATATGGGTAATATGCTCTTTGATCTCCATGAGGATTTAAAACAGAATCGAGATATCTCTGAGAAAAAGGAAAATGAGAAAATTGTAGATAGATACAGTGAAAAATTGAAAATTATGAGAGAAAAAGTAAACCAAAATCCTATTTGACATGAAATTAAAATTCATTTTCATACTATCACTTGTTGCATTAATGATGGTCAATGGTTTGTTTGGTCAAAACGTCAAAAGTAAAAATCTAAAAAGATCCAATATTGGAGCTGGTTATTCTTCGGCAAGTATGGTTCAAAACAACAAAACTTATGTAATTCAACAATCAATTGGACAAACAAGTGTAATTGGTACCCATAGTAATGATAACTATACCCTAAGACAGGGCTTTATTCAACCAGATATTTTAGAAAAAATCATTGACAAACAAATTCCAATGATACTTGATCTGGTTTTTTACCCCAACCCTTTCTATGAAAAAGCTAACCTGTCTTTTTCAGAGGTTATTGAGGGAGGTGTTGAAGTTCAGGTTTTTGATATTCTTGGTAGACTAATTATCTCAAACAAATACCAGCCTTCCCAGCAACTTGAGCTCAATCTCGATCTACCCAATACTGGAGACTACATTATCAAGGTAAAAGCCAATAATAAACAATTTATAAAACATATTCTCAAAGGGGGAACTAAAAAGTAAAAACCATAAACAATGAAAAAACTGATATTAATTTTAACGCTGCTAATAGGAACCAGTATTGTTTCAGCTCAAAAAATACATTTTGAAAGTGGTATTACTACAAGCAAATTCGATTATCAAAATTCAAATGGAAATCCACTGATGAACCTTAAACAGGTAAATGGTCGCTATTTGGCATTTGGATATAGCCAAAAACTATTTACAGAAAATCTTTATCTAAAACTCGATTTCAACTATTCCAGTTATGGCTCTATTGGAAGTGATATCGACTTTGGAAATTTTATGGAGTGGGAAGTATCATATGCAGGGGCGGGTCTTAGTTTTGATCTGGTATTACTTACCTACAAAAAACTTAAATTAACTGCCACTGGGGGCGGTTCGGCTGCTCTCCTTCACCGAGGAAATCAAATCATTAACAACACAGTCACCGGTTTGAAAGGAAATCCAGATTTTGATGGGACGCTTTTCACCCCATTCTTTGGAGGAGGATTTTCCTACCCAGCCACAGACAACTTAGACTTCTTTGTGAAGTATATTAATGGAAAGAGTTTAGACATTGCCAAGGGAAGAGAAACTTTAAAGTTTGAAAGCAGCACCATTTCATTTGGTGTTATGATTGGTATAGAGGCAGAAAAGAAAAAACATGTAGGAATTACTAATGAATCAAAAAACAAATAAGATGAAAAAAAGAGCATTTTTATTATTCATATTTCTAATTATTGGATTAAATGGTTTTTCACAGACAAAAGCAATAAGTTATCAGGCAGTAATTCTCAATCCTCAACAGCAGGAATTACCTGGTAGTAATATACAGACCAATGTACTCATGCATAGGTATGTTAGTATCCAGTTTGTCATTGAAGGACCAGCAGGTGATATTCAATATGAAGAAGTTCACAACACAAAGACAGACCGTTTTGGGATGATCAATCTTTTGATTGGTAAAGGTCAAAAGGTAAGTGTCAATACTTTTGATGAAATATCATGGGATGGTACAGGAAAAATGTTGAAAGTAGGAATTGATTTTTCTGGCGGTTCTAACTTTGAACCTTTAGGTCAGCAAGAGCTTACTTTTTACCCCCAACCTCCCTCTGAGGAAGTAAGGGCACAAATAGATCAATTAGAGGAAACTGTCTCCAAAAATTCGAAAAAGGTTGGTCTGTCTGACGCACACATTAATACCCTTGAAATTGTCTCGGGCATTACTACTCAAACCCTTCAGGAAATTAATGACAATAATGAAAAAATTAATGAAATTGAATCTAAGGTTTCAGATTTGGAAGATGACATCGGTAATGTTTCTTTTAATGAATTGAACGCAGCAACAAAAGCCTATATAGACCAATTACTTATTAAAGTAGCGGATCCAGCCAAATTGATTGCAGCTGGATTTTCATTTGCTGCAGTAACAGGAGGAAAAACGGTAGCACAACTGTATGCCGATGGAATTTCGGTTGCTGATCTTATTCAGTCAGGTGCAACAGCCACAGAATTAATTAATGCTGGTGCACCAGTTTCGGAAATGTTCAACGGTGGTTTAAGTTATACTGAACTGGTCACCGGTGGAGTAAGTGTTTCTGACCTCCAGTCTATTGGGGCAAGTACTTCGGATCTTGTTGCCGCCAATGCTTCAATATCTGAAATGATCGCAGCGGGAATTAGTGTTGGTGATTTATTGAATGAAAATGTTACTGTAAGCCAGCTTGTCTCTGGAAACGCTCCCATAAGCGACCTATTGTCTGCGGGGGTTAATGTTGGAGAATTGGTAAGCGCAAATGCTAGCTTGGCAGATATGTTGGCAGCAAATATTAGCATCCAAGATCTTCTCAATGAAAATGTAACGGTAAATGCCTTGGTTTCAAGCGGAGCCTCTGTTTCTGACCTTATAGCGGCAAGTGTAACAACTGCGCAGTTGGTTAGTGCAGGCGCTTCAACTTCAGATATGTTGGCAGAAAGTAGTATTAGCGTTCAAGATCTACTCGATGCCGATGAAACTGTACTAAATCTATTGAATGCCTCCGTAACGGCTTCAAGTTTGATTGGAAAGCTGTACCAAGGAGGTATCATTACCTACGTTAATAACTCTGACGGAACAGGCTTAATTGCAGCACTTTCTGATGCCTCTGGATCTGTAATTGATTGGGCAAATCCTGCTTCACAAGTTATGGGTACCAGTGCAGCAATTGGTGCTGGTGCAGACAATACAACTAAAATAATTACGGCATTAGGCACTGGAATATCTGCTGCTGCTCAGGCAAATGCATATACTAGTGGCGGATATAATGATTGGTTTTTACCCAGTCCTGACGAAATAAAGACCCTTTGGGATAACCTCGCCACACTTAATTCAACTACTGGCTTTACAGATATTAAATATTTTACTTGGACATCTCACAATAATAATGGTGGCACTTACGCTCAAAGATTAAAAAAACCAGATGGTACGATTGCTGGTGCTGGACAAACAGGAAACAATGGAAATAACTATGTACGACCCATGCGTTATTTCTAAAATTAACAAAAATCAAAATTAATAAACGATGCAAAATACATCTATAAGATGCTTTATATCCTGTCTAATGATGGGACTACTATCCATATCATTATCTGCTCAAGATAAAATTGAACTCAAAAACAGTCAGCTAGAAGGATCCAACGCCCAGGGTGAGTTTTACTGGTGGAAACACCAAGCCAAAGGCGGAGGGGAGGCCAACTACTCTATTGAGTATAATGATGTAAACGAAGGAAGTAAAAAAGCCTTAAAAGCTGAAATCAAATCCTTGGGAACAAAACCTTGGTTCGTCAGCAGTCAATTCAATCAGAAATTTAAAGCCAAAGCTGGAGATGAAATCACGATAACTTTTTTTGGAAAAAAAACTACTGGTAATAAAAGTAAAATAAAATTAGTTTTCCAGTCTGATATCAAAGGGAGTTTTCAAGGAAAAGATTTTATTATGACTGAGGAATGGAAATCATATTCCCACACATTTGTTGTCAATGAAAAAAGTAGTAATAATCAAATCAAATTTTGGTACATGGAGGTGGGCGCCACCTATTTGATAGATGATGTCAATATCTATAAAAATTAATAAACTAAAAATAACTTATTTAAAACTAAATTGAATTTTACATTAATGAAAAAGACTTCCTTCTTAATACTATTATTTATCATCCTATTTTTTTCAGAGAAAAAGCTCCAAGCCCAGACAAGTGTTTCCAATGATAAATTTACTGCCAAAAAATTAACTACTAACACAAAATTCTTAAACCCCCCATTAGTTTCAGAGATCTATACAGCAGATCCGTCCGCTCATGTTTTTGGTGGTCGCATCTATATATATGGATCGCATGATATCGAAAGTACTGTTATTGACGACGACTGCGGAAGTCAATACAGCATGAGAGACTACAGAGTACTATCAATGGATTCTGTTGGAGGTCCTGTGACTGTTCACAAAGTTGGATTAGACCTTGATGATGTTCCATGGGCGACCCGACAATTTTGGGCACCAGATGCAGCCTATAAAAACGGGAAGCATTATCTGTATTTTCCCTCTAAAGATAAAGACGATAGATTCAGAATTGGCGTTGCCGTTTCAAGTAAACCAGAAGGTCCATTTGTTGCAGAACCCAACTTCATTCCCGGAAGTTACAGTATAGATCCTGCTGTTTTTACTGATGATGATGGAAGCTCTTATATGTATTTCGGTGGTATATGGGGTGGCCAATTACAGAGGTGGGAGAATAACACTTATGAAGACTCCAATTGTAAAAAACAAGACAGAGGAAACCCAGAGACTCCAGCGATCATGCCAAGAATAGCAAAAATGTCAGATGATATGCTTACTTTCAGTGAGGAGGTTAAAGAAGTGATGATACTTGATGAAAATGGTAATCCAATACTAACAAAAGACCATAATCGTCGTTTTTTTGAAGCAGCTTGGATTCACAAATACAAAGGGGTATATTACTTAAGTTATTCAACAGGGAATACCCATTATCTCCAGTATGCCACAGGCGATAATCCTTATGGCCCATTTGTGTATCAAGGCATAATGAATCAACCCGTTAAAGGTTGGACTAATCACCACTCAGTGGTCGAAATAAACGATCAATGGTATCTTTTTTACCATGATATAGAACTTTCTAATCAAACCAACTTAAGAAACATAAAGATGGCCAAGTTAACTCATAATAAAGATGGATCTATTCAAACAATCAATACCATATTGGATTGATATGAAATAAAGCTTGGCCTAATATTAATTTTAAAAACGTTTGAAAAACTCCCAAACTTTGACCATTATTTGCGGATCTTCCCAATGTAAATTATGGGCACCATTTTCAACGCGTAAGTACCTTATTTCCTTTTGCTCATTGCAATTAGTAAAAATATAAAGTGTATCCTCACCAACAAGTTCAATTTGTGGATCAATCTTGCAATTGAAATGATTGGCCCACAATTGCGCACTTTCTAGTGCGTCCAGAAACACATGTCCCAATTTAGGACCTCCGTCAATTGGAATTGTGGCATCGGCACCGCCATTGATCTGAAAAACAGATACAGGTTGTGTGTTTTCTCTTAATGGTGAACTTTCCATTAGTTGAGATACTATGGGAGCGATTGCATTGAAATGATTAGTTTCTATAGCTAGTTTATTGACCATTCCGGATCCATTGGATGTACCGATGGCATATATTTTATCAAAGTCTAAATTTCTATAATTTCTGAGTTTAGCAAAAATAAGATCAGCAAAAGCAATATCATCTGCTTTGGAGGGCTCGGTTCCTAAATTCCAAGAATTCAAATGACCTTGGGGATAAATTCCGATAAACTCTCCACTATCAGTAAAGTTTTTTAACCGATTGATCCAACTGGTGTTGGTACCCCCACGCCCATGAAAAGCAAACACTATAGGATAGTCGGTATTGGTATCAATTTCTCCAGGGGTTTGAATTATAACTGAACGGCTTTCAGAAACCCCTTCTATTTCTTGTGTAATGAAAAAAGTTTCAGAGCGCAGTGAGCGAAAATTGGATTGGTCTGGTTCAACAATATCATTGTTGGTTTGAAAAGAATAAACTTGAGAAAAACTACTATGGATACCATCGCTGGTTTTTACCCTCCAATAATAGGTTTGGTTGGCCTCCAAAGAGAGGGTAAAGAAATTTTCGGAGAGATTAGATTGACTTTCAGGAGGATCCTGCTTTCCATCAATTTGATCTATATATAAAGTGTAAGATAGACTTGACTCTTGATCAGGATCACTTCCGTACCATGATAAACGGATTACTCCTCCCGTATTTCTACTGACAACTGTTTCATTATCAGGAGCGATCAGATCGGCGGGAAAAGGTGCAAAACTTACTTCTCCTGGTGCTGAAAGGTAGAATTTCCAGATGTCGCTATTGGTTTCCTTGGCTGTGGTGTCGTTTCCCGATATAACACTCCAAGAGTATTGTTCTGCTTGTTGAAGTAAAACCTTGGTGGTAGTAGTATTATTTACGATTTTTCGCTTCACCTCATTGGAATTGAGGTTAGTTATTTTTACCTCGTATATTTCCGTATTTTGAGCAGCATTCCATGAAAAATTGACATCGCTATAGCCTTCCGCTACCACCTCTCCCGATTCACAAGTCTCTTCATTTTCAGGAGACACCAATGTAACTTTACCAGGGATTAACTCCTCTACTACATTAATGTTGTTGCCTGTTAAATCATCATCCCCTCCGCTACCACAAGATATGATAGTAAAAAAGATACTACAAAATATGAAACTTACTTTACTACATTTCATTTTTTGATAATTTTAAAAGTTTGATTCACACTGTCTCCTTTCAGCCGTACGAGATAGGTCCCAGATGGTGCTGCTTCAATGTTTAGGGTTGTTTTACGGTTTTCAGAGATTCGGTGTTGTCCTGTGTAAATGGTTACTCCAATATAATTGATTACATTCACCTCAACATTGGCATCTTTACCATGAATGAATAAGCCAATTTCACCCTCTGTTGGATTTGGATAATACGATATATTCTCAGATATAAATACTTGGTGTTCGATCAGATCAACGCAGTTTTCATCCGATTTGATTTTGATTGTACTCAGTCCAGTGGGTAGATGCGTTGAGAAAAGGTTAGAGTTTACTTTTTGTTTTTTACCATTGATATCCACTTGATAACTTTTACTCCCCTTTAGACTTAAATCAACACGACCTGTTTGATCATCAACGGAAACTTTGGCAGAAAGTGGTTCAGGCTGTGTGATTTTTATTTCAAAGCATTGCTCGTATTCCAAGTGATCAGTCACACCAAAACAAACGGAATAGACACCACTGGCCAATCGTTCTATGCGGCCCGTATTTTGATCCCCACTGATCAAAATCTGATCCTGTCCAGTAATGTCCAAAGTATAATCGTAGGACGTGTCTGAGACAGTGGTTGAAATTACTCCTTTACTCTCTCCATAACAATTGTTGTTGGTTACCTCAATTTTAAAGTTATTGTAAGGAAGATTTAGATGTTCATCACAAACATCTCCCACTCCATCCTTGTCGGTATCCAATTGGTCTTCATTCGAGCTTTCTGGACAATTGTCTTCTAAATCGGATATACCATCACCATCACTATCATCACAAACATCTCCTAAACCGTTATCATTTAAATCAGTCTGATCATCATTGTACACCATTGGACAATTGTCTTCTTCATTTAATACATTATCACCATCCATATCATCGTCACAGAGATCTCCAATTCCATCCTGATCCAAATCATTTTGGTTTGGATTGGGAATCGTTTGACAGTTATCATCTTGATCCTCAACTTGATCTTGATCAGCATCTTTTATCAAACGATATTCATAAGGTCCGATGTCCACCTTTCCATCTATTCTTTTTTTATACTCAAAATCATAAAAAGGGATATAATCGTGCATTTCACCATTATCAATGGCAGGACTATCTTGTAACAGTTTAAAATTGTAATCATCGGCATTGATAAAGTTGGGATCGGTTTTGAAGAAGGCAGTTGTGCCATTGGGATTAATGGGGTCGAATGAACTTAATCCTCTGATCAGTAAGTTTCCTCTTCTGGTTAAATTTTTAGAAATATCAAAACGAAATACTTTGTATCCGTGATCAGTTTCAAATCTTGGTGCACTAATGTTATTGTAAATTTTAACATTACTGGAAGAGTGAACGGTAATTCCTGATGTTCCTTGTCTTCCTTGGTCCAGAGCTTTTTTCCATTCAGGTGCAGTTGAATTTGGATTGGCTTTGATAGCATCAATTTCATTGTCAGTAGGAACTGTACCGTTATTAAAAACCAAATTATTTGTTACTACTGCAAAATTAGTTTTATGAACTACCAATCCATTAATCCCATTTCCGTAGGAAATGTTATTTGCAAAATAAAATATTCCGAGGTATTGACCATTTGGGTTTTCATCACTTGCTTGATTGGCATCACCATCATTGTTGTTGCGAGTGATATAACATCCAGACCCATCGATGATTTTGGGTTGACCAGGACAACCGTATCCAGTTGGATTGTTACATGGATAATTTTTATTGTAAAAGGGTAGTTTATTTAAATTGTCATAAACTAAATTATTTTCAATTCTCATTTTGATGATATTTTGGTCATCAATGGGTTTTGACTGTGCAAATACAATAGCACTTTCAGCATTGAAAGACCAAAAAGTATTCTGAAATACTTCATTATAAGATACTCTACAATAATCCCCGTTATTGACCCTAATTCCAGAATTGGGACAATCGTAAACTTTATTGTTGTGGATATTGATATTGTGTCCCCCCCAAATGGCAATTCCTCTTCCGTGAAAATAATGTTTTAATTCAGCATTGTTATTATTTACGTACCAGTCTCGATTGGCTTTGGCTGATTGATAATCTATATTGGTATTAGGACCTTGAATTTCGAGACCACCAATTTCCAAATGTGTAATGGGATTATTTTGAGAGCCTGCAATGATTCCTCCCTTTCCATCAAAAGTAATTTTGGGCTTTTCCCCAGGGTATGCACGAATAACAGTCGGGTTATTAAGTGATCCACTTCTTTGTGAAGTCAGATTAAGAAAGCTATCATTGCTTTGTCCATTTCCAAATCCTATATTATTGTAAGATCCTGCTCTAAGGTAAATGATGTCTCCAGCTTTCCAGTTTCCCTGAGAAAAAACTTTATCAAAACTTTTAAAGGGACTCTTGATTGTTCCAGTGTTACTGTCCGAGCCTTGATCATCTATATACCAGTTTCTAAAACTACCTTGTCGAAGTACAACATTGTCAATAAAATAGGTTCCCTTGTTAGTAAAATTGATCTTTAATCTCCCATTGGTCGTTGATTTCTTTGCAGTAATGTTAAGTCTGATATAATGCCAACCTTTGTAATTAATGGTTTTAATGGTCTCCCCTATTTGAGTGTTGTTGTCATCCGCATCAATAAAAGAAAAAGCAACTTGACTTCCAAGATCACCCCTTATGTACAGTGAAACATTCCATAGCTCATCTTCATTAATATTCATTTTACAAGTTTGAGCTGTGTACATTCTCACGGTATTGGCATTGTCTTCGGCAACCTCAACTTTTAGCGATCCAGTTCCATGGAAATAATCTTTTTGCTCTATCTCAAAGATATTTGTGTCACTGATCCACCACGAAGATCGGTCAATATTACCACCGTCGAAATAACCCTTCTGACTGGTTTCATCTAAACACTGAGCAAAAAAAGGCTGCAGACCCAGGATAAATGCATGTAATAAAAAGTATTTTTTCATTTCGATCATGACCATTATAGTTGTTGTAAACCAAATGCTTCATAAAAGTAAGAATAAACCAAATCTGATATCTGGTAATAATGAAGAATACTATATCAAATATGAAGCAAATTATATTTGTGAGACCTGTCTTTATATTGACTAATCAACAACACAAAAAACAATTACTGTATCTATAGGTTTAATTCAATTGGAATTATTACTTTTTTTTTATACCATTCAATCACCATTTAAATCATATTGTCTTTTCTACCCAAAGAAAAACCTAAGTTGCTCAACAATCAAGGAGATGGTGATAATGGGTACTTTCTTTTTTCAATCTTCAACCAATTGATATCCCTCTAATTCTCTATTTTTTCAAATCTTACATCTAACTCAAACTCCTTTACCTTATCAATTATTTCGTTGTATTTCATTTTAATTCCAAATAAAGTTTTGCCAATTCTAAAGCACTGTCAACCACAGCGATTTTCATGTACTCTAAAAATTGTTTTTCAGTGGCATGGCCTATGGCAGTCCTAAGAAGAGGCCTAGGAATATTACAATAAAAGTTTGTTGCAAACGATCTTATACCAATATGATAGTAAACAAGCATTTACTTTGGATAGGTTCCCTTTAATTTCCTATTTTTTCCTTCTTATCTCCAATATTTTTAATTAAGCTATCTTCTATTTTTCAGTAAATCCAACAATTTCGAATAGCTCCTTCACGTACTGATTGAATCTTTGATCGAACAAATAGTTAATAGAAGCCATAATAAAGTTGTAAGTTGAAATGGTTAAAATAAACCGATCAGAGGAGGCTAATCGTTTTGATAGAGAATTTGCATTTCAAAACATAAGTAATTACATTGAGAATAATTAATCATAAATAATTTGCAATGAATAAGATAGCTAAAGCTTTTATTGGACTGATAATCTTCTCAAATGCTTTTTCACAAAGTGATCAGGAAGAACAAATTGATTGGCCAAAGGAACCTTTGCCAATGTACCAGGTAACAGAAATTTTTCCTAAATCAGATTATATTTCTGAGTTTGTAAATGAAATTAATATCCACATCGATAAATTTTATAGAGGAGCAGATAAAGGCAAAGCCTATTTGAGAAAAGTAGTCGCTGGAGGACAAATACACAAGTTTTATTGGATAAAAGGTCCTATCTCTACGGACGAATATGATCAAATTCAAATCAATTATGATAAAACAACTAATTGGAATAAGAATGTAGCAAAATATATCAAAGAATATGGTAATTCAAATTTCTACAGGTATGCTACCCCGCTATCGACACAATCTAAGGGTAGTGGAATATCCAAATATGCTAAAATTTGGAGGATGAAATTCAAAGATGGAGAAAATGTAACTGAAGAAGCTTTTCAAATGGCCAACAAAATCAAAAAAGCAAGGGAATCAGTAGGCCTTACATATCATATTTACTGGCCTATAGAATTAATGACCAAGGGATGGAAGATGGATATTGTAGAAACTGCGGAAAACCTGAAAGACCTGTATGATTCAGATATTGACCTAAAAGGAGCGTATGAAAAAATCTTCGGGGAAAATTCCTTTTCTGAATTCTGGAAAAAGTGGGATGGCTTATTAGAACTGGAAAGTACAGAGCTGAGAGTGCTCGTCAGATAGTTTTTGACTCAATCAAGAAAGGGTATTTACAGAGTTGAATGAAAACTATACTTGTGGAATTAAATACTCAATTTAAGCTCCCTCAATTTTATTGATCAGCTTCACAGCCAAAAATATTGACCTGCGCATCAGCAGGGGTTTGTGGGCATTGATCCATTAAATCTCTAACCCCATCACTATCAGCATCGGGATAACCAATCGGTGTTGATCGAGAATATGAAATTGCTCCGCGATCTCCCGAATTACCTCCACCCCAAATATGAAAAATAATGGATAGATATATGTCATCGCTGATCAAATGTAACACCAGTGGTTGATCAACAATCTCATAGGGTTTCCCTTTGGCGATACATTTAAAATTACAGAATTCCAAAGACTCAATGTCGTCAATACTGCCCAGAGCCCACTCAGTATCCAAAGGAGAATCATTTGAAGATCCCGTTTCCATTTTGATATTGAATAAGGATTGTTTGTTGGCACGTGTAAGAATAACATTGGGGCTGATTGAATCTTGAAAGTTAATAAGTGTCCAATCGTCTTGGGTATCTTTGGAGAAAGTTACCATTTTACCTTTCCATATGTTGTCAATAATTACTTCTTCTTGATCGGTTGGTTGTTCATCTTTTTTACAACTACATATAATAAATAATGTTATTAGTAAAATTGAATTTCTAAAGAATATTTTTTTCATGAAGTAAATTTAGAAGTTAATGGAGTGTAAATTGGTTTCAAAAACTAAAAATATGTTTCAAAAAACGATTATTAGCGGTTTTCAACGCAATCAATCAAATTGAAATATTAAATTTAGATTGTTAACTATATTTATATGAAATTTATACTTAATTCTTACCTATTATTTCTTTCTCTATCTTTTGGTTTTGCTCAAACAGAACCATCGCCTGTTCTAACAGGTTGTGAAGGTGTAGGGATGGTATACTACAAATCATTTTCTATTTTTAATGGGGATGGTAGTTGTGGTAGTCATCCTACCAACGCATCGGAATTCACAGATTTGTTTGATTATGAAAATAACAGCTGTACTGAATGGACACACACTGGAAGAGAAACTGCAACAAAAGCATTTACATGGCCTTGGCCAAACATACTTCCGAAACATGATAACTCAAATTTTGGATGGGAAATAACTTCAAACTTTGTCCCGGTAGAATCAGGTGATTATATTTTTCAACTTATATCCGACGATAAGTCAGACTTTTTTATAGACTCGAACTTAGATGGAAATTTAACCAATACGAATATGTCATATTCTAATGGAGGCAGAACGGTAACCCTCTCATTATCTGCGGGTTCGGTTTACCCTTTTAGAATAAGATATATCCAGGGAGGTGGGTCTGCAAGTCTATACTTGAAGTGGCAAAGACCCTCTGGTTCTAATTATCAATTCTTTTCGAACGAAATTTTCAGTTCACAACCTACAAATGGTACAGACCCTTTATTGGTTACCAATAACGATGACTCTGGATGTGGGTCCCTTCGCGGAGCCATTTCTCATGCCAATTCTATCTCTGGATTAAGCACCATTACTTTTGACAGCTCACTCAATGGAACCATTACATTGTTAAGTGATTTACCGACCATAACTAGACCTTTATCAATTATAGGCAATGGAACAGCGCAAACAATCATAGATGGTAATAACTCACACAGAATATTTTTTATCCACAGTAATTCTCTAAATGTTTCTAATATTACGATGCATAATATGAGATCTAGTTCGAGAGCAAGCGCAATTTATTCTATAAGTTCTCAGGTAATTGCTGATAATATCAAACTCTTTGATTTTAGAAGTACAGCTATTTTTTCAGAAAACGCAGGGTCAACAATTAAAGTGATCAACTCCACCATAGAAGATGGAGATGGTTATATATTCAATTCAGATTGGGGCAGTACTCCCACCTCAGCTAACGAAGACGATTATAATAATAGGATTTATTTTATCAATTCAACTTTTGAAAACATAAATAATCAATTTTCTTTCACACATCGATTTGTAAAATACGATGGTTGTACTTTTAAAAATAATAACCTTGGGGGAAGCAGAATTTCTTATTTCAACGGTGTAAATAGGTTCTCCGTTGTTAATTGTCTTTTTGAAAATAATGTGATGGGACATGCTTTTTATCACAACAACCATTGGAATAATTGGAATGAAAATAATCTTCCTTCAGATCACCATAGCTATATCAATAATACCTTTAGGAATAATACTTTCAGCTCAGGGTATATTGTGAGTAATCAACTGGATGAAGGAAATTATTACACCAAACAATATACCATTTCTGGAAACACATTAGTTAATAATGTTGACAGCAGCGGAAACCCAGTATCTTTTTTGAGAGATCACGAGCAAGTGAACGGTCCAGAAGCAACCATAGTTTCTAACACTTTTGAACATTATATCAATGCTGTTGAACATAAAAACAGTGATTCTTATAATAGATTGGTCGTCGAATTTATTGGCTCTAATGATTTGTACATACTGTCAAGCTCTAATCAATTAACTCCTATTGACGAATCGAATATTTCTATTTCGATTTCAGGTGGGTCGGGACAACTGGATTCGTCTAATCCTTTCACCATCACAGCTTCGTCTACCAATCTCCTTTTTGTTGATCTCAATTTTTCTACGCCAGTGGATGGTAATGAAAGTCTAAGTATTGATTTTGACGATGGATTATCGGATTCAAATTACAATAAATCTTATGGTGTTCAAACCCTGCAAACGAACTTAATCCTTGCAGATAACGATGATGATGGAATCTCCAATGTTGAGGATAATTGTATTGAAATAAGCAATTCAAATCAGACTGATACGGACAATGACGGGATAGGAGATCGATGTGACGACGATGATGACAATGACGGTGTATTAGATGACGATGACGATTTTCCATTTGATCCCAACGAAACTGTTGATACTGACGGTGATGGTGTTGGTGATAATTCTGATAACTGCCTTACACAAGAAAACGCTGATCAAATAGATACAGATCAAGATGGTCAGGGTGATGAATGCGACGACGATGACGACAATGATGGTGTATTAGATGACGATGATGAACTTCCATTAGATCCCAACGAAACTGTTGATACTGACGGTGATGGTGTTGGTGATAATTCTGATAACTGCCTTACACAAGAAAACGCTGATCAAATAGATACAGATCAAGATGGTCAGGGTGATGAATGCGACGACGATGACGACAATGATGGTGTATTAGATGAAGATGACGATTTTCCATTTGATCCCAACGAAACTGTTGACACTGACGGTGATGGTATTGGAGATAATAGTGACAATTGTGCTAATAATGGTGACGGACAAATCGGAATAGATGGTTGTATTATTCCTGATGCAACAATTCTCAGAGGGGGATGGAAACTTTTTAAGAAAAATAATTTTCAGACATCACCCATTGATGCAATTGAAACTATAGATGGTGAAATTAACGGATTAACAAGAGATGATGATGGTCCATTATACCTAACCGAAGATGATTCAAATTATGACACCGCAGTACTTGGATTTAATCATCCCAATAATTATACAGATGAGGAAATTCTTGATGAGTTCGTTTGGTATGATGATTTATTTGACCGAGATGCATTAAGGTACGGCCAATATGTTGGTGTCTACGTAGCGATCAGGAATACCGATACTGATGTTGTATTTTTTATCAAAATCATGGGATGGCAAGGATACAGTGATGGTGGAGGCGGTTATTCATATCTAAGAACCACAAAACAGGCAGCTGATATAGATTCAGACAATGACGGTGTACCTGATGAAAAGGATGGATGTGTCAATACCCCTGCGGGACATATTGTAAATGCAAATGGATGCACCATTGGTATTCCTGGTGAAACAGTAACCATCATCAAAGAGGATTATGAATCAGTTGTCGATGTCATAGGTCCGAATACAAAGCTCAGTAGAAATGATCAAGGAGGCTTATTCAACAGTGCCTTAGAATCAAGTTATAATAGTTGGGATACCTATGAAGATGGAAGTATGTCACCGCGTGGAGTTGGACTATTTCCTGTATATAATAATCATCCACTAAATATCAATCATATATTTTTTGATAGTAATTGGGTTTCGTCTAGACAGCGAAACATGCCGCACATGTCTGTAATAAACCCTAAGGAATATACTGAGGATACTGTGATCCCTGAATTTGAAGATGATTTAAGAGGTTTATTTTGGGATAGAGACTACTTAGATCCATTATGGAACAATGAATCAAGTAAAAATGCTATTTTCTTTGCCTACTCCAAAGTGGACAATATATATTTCAAATTGAAAATGTTATCCTGGACTGGCGGAGGTGATGGTGGAGGATTTGCCTATGAACGTACCTCTTACACGATGACCGATGCGGTTCAGGATGAGGATGTTGATCAAGACGGAATTGGTGATTCCAATGACAATTGTCCTAACACACCCAACAGCAATCAATCTGATATTGACAACGATGGTATAGGTGATGTTTGTGATGATGATATTGACGGAGATCAAATTTTGAATAGTAATGACAATTGTCCCTCTGTAAAAAATATTGATCAAAAGGACTTTGATAATGATGGTATCGGAGATATCTGTGATGGAGATATTGACAATGACGGTTATTTAAATGAAAATGATGTATTCCCGCTTGATAGTTCTGAATGGTCAGATAACGACAAAGATGGGACTGGAGACAATGCAGACTTAGATGACGATAATGACGGTTACGTTGACCTTGAGGATGACTTCCCTTTCAACCCAGAGGAGTGGTTGGATACCGATCAAGATGGTGTTGGAAATAATGCAGATAAGGATGACGATAATGACGGTGTGGAGGACTATAAAGATGCCTTCCCGTTGGATGAATCTGAATATCTAGACACTGACGATGATGGTATAGGAAAT
>JAYNHF010000005.1:0-49688 GCA_038107695.1 Flavobacteriaceae bacterium
CCCCCAACCCTCAGAGCCGAAATCTGATATTCTATCCAGTTGAACTACTGGGCCTTTTGTATGTCTGTGACCTTATGATGCGAAATAAGGATCAATGCACAAATCAAAAAACGTTTCTCGGCGAATGATTTGTTACATTAAATTGATCGCAAACACCCTGCAAAAATAAAATAAAAACTGAAACCATGACCCTTATCCTTCTATCAGGATGTTACTCGGTAAACGATTGTGGTCAGTGGTTTAAAAAGATAGGTTCAACGTCTGATAAGCATAGCAGGCTTTTATTATCTTTATTGGATGCGAATCAAATTGGCTGTTTTTCTTTTTTTAATGAGTTTGGCTGTCTCGGGACAGCGATTTTCGGAACGAAAAATCGAAAGGCTACTGCGTAAATTTCCTGTTTTTGACCAAGCCCATGTCGCCCTGAGTGTTGAAGCATTAAACACCTCGAAACCCAAAGCCTTCTTCAAAGGGGCAAAGTACATGACTCCAGCCTCCAACACCAAACTACTCACTTTTCTAGCCGCCCAGCAAAACTTCGATTCGCTTCCCGCACTTTACTACCAAAAAAAGGATTCCATACTGCATTTTAAAGCCACGGGCTATCCGCTGCTGTTTCATCCGCTTTATCCCGATCCGGAACTGGATGCATTTTTTGATCAAGAATACCAGTGGTACTATCACGCGCCCGAAAGTGGATTTAATGCCCAAGGACCGGGATGGTCCTGGGATGATTATTCTTATTATTTTGCTGCTGAAAGTAGCCCTTTCCCCATATTTGGGAATACCACTCGACTGATTACAACTCCAGAAGTCAACCCCCCACAGTTCACCCCCAAGACGCTCGAGAAACATTTGATATTGGACACTTTGGTACAAAATTTCAACAGAGAACGCTTTGCGAATCGTTTTTACTGGAACCCCCAAAATCTGAAAGCAAAAGATACCCTCTACCGTCCCTTTATCACCAGCGATAGCCTCTTTGTCCAACTGCTGGAGGATCGCATTTCCTCAGCGGTTGAATGGGTAAAAAAAACCGATGCTCCCCTGGAGTGGAACTTGTTGTACTCCGGCCAGGAAAAATTACTTTATCAAGCACTTCTTCAGGACAGTGATAATGGAATTGCAGAGGCGCTGATGAACATGGTCGCTCAAAGAAATTTTGACGAAATGAATGTCCAAAAAACCATCGATACCCTCAAACTGCAATGGAAACCATGGCTCCCCGATCCCATTGAGTGGGTTGACGGTTCGGGGGTTTCGCGCTACAATATGATGACTCCACGAACCTTGACGGCTGTGCTCAAAAAAATATACCAGGAAATCGGCCTCGAGACCATCAAAAGCTACTTCCCCAAAAGCAATACCTCCCAAAATTTAAAAAATGATCCAAATCGAGAGGTTTATGCCAAAACAGGAACGTTAAAACACAATCACAACCTGTCGGGCTATTGGATCAGCGCAAAAGGAAATGTGTATGTCTTCTCCATCATGGCCAATCATTTCACTGCCCCTACCTCAGCGATTAGGAAAGGGTTTTACGATTTATTGCTCCTATTCCAAAAAAAATTAAAGTAATTCGTTTATCAAATCCAAAATTGGAAAACCGAAAAGAAGTTAGAGAAATAAGAAATACGATGCTCCTTTTTTTGGGGTTTTTGATTTCATGGAGTTGTACAGAAACCAAAAATGAAGATCTTGAATTGGTAGAGGTTACGACCAACTCCCAAACCGATGTGCCTTTTCCTAACAATGAAATAATCCACTATCTGGCTTTGGGCGACAGTTACACCATAGGCGAAGGGGTGGCAAGCTTTAACAGCTGGCCCAAACTACTCGAACAGTCTCTGGAAAACAATATGAAAATTGAAATCGAGACTCAAATCATTGCCAAAACAGGGATGACCACTAGGGATCTGATCAATGCCATAGCATTCAATGATACTTTGGAAAGTTATGACCTTGTATCGCTATTAATTGGTGTGAACAACCAATTCAGGGGAATGAACATCGATGATTTTGAAAACGAGTTCATCGCATTGATCGATCAATCGATTGCTTTTGCAAATTACAAATTGAATCGTGTATTTGTGTTGTCGATTCCCGACTGGAGTGCTACTCCCTATGGCCAGCGTCTCGATCATCAAAAAAACAAAATAGAACTTGAACAATTCAATAGGGTGATCAAAAATGTTTGCAATGCCAAAAATATTGATCTTTACAGCATTACCGAAATCTCCAGAATGGTAAAAACGCAATCGGATCTTTTGGTCAAAGACAATCTCCATCCTAGCAAAAAAATGTATCAACTTTGGGTTGACAAAATACTTTCGCAAATCATGGGAAAATTGAGCGACTGAGTACAGGTATTTTGAACCCTAAGCATATATTGTTGAGGGAGATACTTTTTGTCATGAATCATTTATTAACTTATGTACTTCAAAAAAACACCGCATGAGTTTAAAAAGTTTAATCTTTTGTTTTGTCATTGGTCTTGTTTTGAGAGTCGATGCCCAGTCCGCTACTGTCCAAAATCCTATTCCCAATCGAGCGCAACTGGCATGGCAAAAGGCAGAATTGGGAGCTGTTTTTCATTACGACCTTCACGTCTTCGACAACAAAAAATACCGACAAACCGGTAGTTCTGGCAACAGGATCAATCCCGTTTTAGATCATCAAATTTTCAATCCTGAGCAACTGGATACGGACCAATGGATCCGTTCCATCAAAAAGGCAGGATTCAAATTTGCCATCATCACTGCGACCCATGAAACGGGTTTTGCCTTGTATCCATCGGAGGTTAATCCCTACAGTGTAAAAACCTTAAATTGGAGAGACGGCAAAGGAGATGTCGTAAGAGATTTTGTCAATTCGTGCAGAAAATACGGGATACAGCCTGGAATATATGTAGGAATCCGATGGAATTCCTTTTTTGGAGTCCACGATTTTAAAGTCAATGGAACGGGAGAATTCCAGCAAAAAAGGCAAGCCTATTACAATCGAATGGTAGAGGGAATGGTAAAGGAATTGTGTACAGAATACGGTCCACTTTTCGAAATATGGTTCGACGGCGGTGCCAGTCACCCTGACTTGGGTGCTCCCGATGTGCTTCCCATTGTAAAAAAGTACCAACCCAACTGTTTGTTTTATCACAACAATCAACTTGCAGAAGCGCGATGGGGAGGGTCTGAATCGGGAACTGTTCCTTACCCCTGCTGGGCGACATTTCCTACTCCCTACTCCCATTCGGGAGAGACTACCGCAGCACACATCAATTTACTAAAACACGGAGATCCCAACGGAAAGTACTGGATGCCTGCGATGTCTGACGCTCCCCTAAGAGGATACAATGGCAGACACGAATGGTTTTGGGAACCAGGGGATGAAGATCATATTTTCCCTTTGGAGGACTTGATGGATATGTATTTCCGATCTGTTGGGCATAACAGTACGCTGATCATGGGACTCACCCCCGATCCTAGGGGCTTGCTTCCCCAAGCCGATGTCAAACGGTTGGAAGAATGGGGGGAGACCATTAGGGAAACTTTTTCAAAGCCCATTGCCAGCAGTTCTGGAAGTGGTGATCAAAGGGTAATCCGTTTGAAAAGTCCAAAGGTCATCAAAAATATTGTTCTTCAAGAGGACATTGAAAAAGGACAAAGGGTCAGGGCCTATGTTGTGCATGCGCGCACGCAAGGGAAGTGGACGATCATCGCAAAAGGACAAAGTATCGGACATAAAAGGATCCACAGAATCGAGCCTGTGGAGGTGGAAGAACTAAAGCTGGAAATCGAGGAGAAAATCCTTACTCCCGTGATTGAAAATTTTAGTGTTTATTAATCCTAAAACTAATCCGTGAGCTTTTGCTTTACAAGGGTAGAAATGGTTTTACCGTCAGCCTTACCAGCCATTTCTTTACTGGCCATTCCCATTACTTTACCCATATCTTTCATGCCTTGGGCACCACTTTGTGCAATAATCTGATCAATGATTTTTTCGATGTCGTCTGGCGACAGTTGTTCTGGCAAAAATTTTCCAATGACCTCGGCTTGGGCATCCTCGGGAGCCGCCAGGTCATCACGGTTTTGCGATCTAAAAATACTGGCACTGTCTTTTCTTTGTTTGACGAGTTTTTGAAGCAACTTGATTTCTTCTTCTTCAGTCAGTTCGACATCGCCAGCGGTGGCAGTTTTGGCCAAAAGCACAGCCGATTTAATGGCTCTTAGAGCCTCCAATTTTAGGGTATCTTTGGCCCGCATGGCGGCTTTCAGTTCATCGCTTAGTGTATTCAGTAAAGACATAAGTTTTTTAATCTACGTTATCGTGTAAAAAGGAATTATTGGATCGCAATTGAATCTCGTCATTTTTGTCGTTGTCAACCGACATTCTCGATTCATGGGAATCAGAGGAAGAGGATTCTTCTTCCAGATCAACTCCCATTCTTTTGTAGGCGGGTTGCTTTTCAAATTCATCGATCTTGTTCATGCTGTGCTTAAAAGCATGATTGAATTTTTTTAAATGCTCCTTCCTTTTTTCATTTTCCTTGACAGCGGTTTCTTTAATGGTTTTGTCAAAGGGTGAGTCTGATTGAGGGTCTGGCAAGTCATCGACAGCATCTAAAACCGATTTTTCCTCGGTTTTTTCCACTACCTCAAATTTGAAATCAATGGCTTCGGCAATGGCATCCTCTTCTTGGACCTCTTCTTTGACCTCATGATTCTCCTCGTCGAGGGTATGGACTATTTTTTCGGAGGACACTTCTTTGGAATCGCTTATTGGCATTCCAAAATCGAATGTAAATTGATTTTCCTCTTCAGAAACCACTTCCTCCGCATCTTTGACCTCAAGATCTAGCACTTCTTCGTCCAAATCATTAATTATAAATTCTTCTTCGGAAGAAAATTCCTCAAACTGAGTAGGGGGCTCGCTCTCGAGCAACTCATAGATCACATCCATGTTATTGATCTCTTCGTTTTTGACGGGGAGTTCTTCTGCTAACGCTTCTGCTTCAGTGGCTACTTCGTTGGGAGAGACAATTTCAGCGACCACAGGAATGGAAGAGAGTTCTTCTTGTGAAATGGTTTCTTCCTCCTCTTGGAGGTCGAATTCTGTGGTTGCGGTGGTTTCGGCAACGGAATGGTTTTCTTCTTCTAAGGGCGCTTTGGTTTGTTCCCGCTCTTCGTTTTCAGAGGTTTCATTTTGGTCCGATACTTGGAATTGAGTGGGCGGTTGTTCCTCTTCGCCCAAAAGATCGTGCTGTAGGGTCTGATCCTCCTCTAGCGTATGAATGATTTTTTTGGCTTCGGTATTTACAATCTGATGTTGTTGATCTACGCCAAATCCAGTCGCAATGATGGTTACAGCCACCGAACTTCCCAGGTTTTTATCTTCGCCTATACCCATGATTATATTGGCGTTGTTTCCCGCTTCGGTTTGGATGAAATCATTGATTTCGCCGATTTCGTCGATGGTAATTTCTTCATTTCCAGAAACAATCAAAAGGAGTACATTTTTGCAACCGGTAATTTTGTTGTCGTTCAATAATGGTGAGTCTAATGCGTTGATGATTGCATCTTGAGCGCGATTGGTTCCACTGGCCGACCCCGATCCCATGATGGCGGTTCCGCTGTCTTTGAGGACTGTTTTGGCGTCTTTCAAATCGATATTCTGACGGTAGTGATGGGTGATTACTTCGGCAATCCCTCGAGCTGCAGTGGAAAGGACCTCATCGGCTTTGGAAAAACCAGCTTTAAAACCCAAATTGCCATAAACCTCCCGCAACTTATTGTTGTTGATAACGATCAAGGCATCTACTGTTTTTTTGATTTTTTCTAGACCTTTTTCGGCTTGCTCTAGTCTCAGTTTCCCTTCAAATTGGAAGGGCATGGTAACAATTCCAACGGTAAGGATGTCCATTTCTTTGGCCATTTTGGCAATGATAGGGGCGGCACCTGTACCGGTTCCACCTCCCATTCCGGCGGTGATGAACACCATTTTGGTTTGCGTGGTCAACAGGTTTTTGATGTCCTCAAAACTCTCCTCGGCGGCCATGGCTCCTACTTCTGGATTGGCTCCTGCACCCAGTCCCTCGGTCAACGATGCGCCCAATTGTATTTTGATGGGCACTCCACTTTCGTTTAGCGCTTGGGCATCGGTATTGGTCACCACAAAATCAACACCGTTGATTCCTTGTCGAAACATGTAATTGATGGCATTGCTACCTCCACCTCCTACACCAATGACCTTGATGACATTACTTTTGTTTTTGGGTAAATCAAAACTAAAATTATGGTTGATTTCAGATTCCATTCTGATGTATTTATGCGTTATCTAAAAATTCTTTAAACTTCTCAACCCAGCGATCCAGAATTGTTTTTCTGTTCAAGGACAAGGGGTTTTGTTCTGCCTTTTGTGCAGTGGTTTCACCTTGATTTTCCTCAGCGACATGTTCTTCTTGGGGTTCAGGGTTTTCGATTTGATTTTTTTCTTGTTGCTCAAGAGCATTCATCAACAGCCCCACTGCTGTAGCCAAAATGGGGCTGGTATCGGATTTTTGGGTGTCTCCAGCCAAATGTTCACCGGGATAGCCAATGCGGGTATCCATTCCAGTTATGTATTCTACCAATTGTTTTAAATGCTTCAATTGACTTCCCCCTCCGGTCAAAACAACTCCTCCGATCAATTTTTTCTTTTGGTCGTCATGACCGTAATTTTTGATTTCCAAATAAACCTGCTCCATAATTTCTACCACGCGAGCATTGATGATTTTGGAGAGGGTTTTCAGGGAGATTTCTTTGGGGTCTCTGCCTCTAAGTCCGGGAATGGAAACGATCTCGGAATCCCTATTTTCTCCGGGCCAAGCGGAACCAAATTTGACTTTTAGCAGTTCGGCTTGTTTCTCAATGATGGAACAGCCTTCTTTGATGTCTTCGGTAATGACATTCCCTCCAAAGGGAATGACTGCGGTATGGCGAATGATCCCGTCTTTGAAGATGGCTAAATCTGTGGTTCCGCCACCGATATCGATCAAAGCCACGCCAGCTTCTTTTTCTTCTTGACTCAGTACAGCCTCTGAAGAGGCCAATGGTTCAAGGGTAATATTCCCCATTGACAGTCCGGAGCTTTTGACACATCTGCCAATGTTTTTGATGGAAGACACCTGTCCGACCACCACATGGAAATTGGCTTCCAGCCTACCGCCATACATACCGATGGGTTCTTTGATTTCTGCCTGACCATCTACCTTGTACTCTTGTGGCAGCACATGGATGATCTCTTCACCGGGCAACATGACCAATTTGTAAACTTGCTGAATGAGTCGTTCGACATCTTCTTGAGAGATTACCTCTTGAGGATTGGATCGGGTAATGTAATCGCTGTGTTGGAGGCTACGGATGTGCTGCCCCGCAATCCCAACGACTACCTCGTTGATTTCCTGTCCCGAGACTACCTTAGCCTCCTCTACTGCTTGCTGTATGGATTGAATGGTTTGAGTGATGTTGTTGACCACTCCTCGGTGAACCCCTAAACTTTTGGATTTTCCAATCCCGAGGATTTCAACTTTTCCAAATTCGTTTTTGTCCCCCACCATGGCAACGATTTTGGTTGTTCCAATATCCAATCCTACAGAAATATTTGAATGCTTCATATTGTTGATTTAAGATCCAACTACTTGATTTTTAAATTTTAAATTGATCAGAGAATACTTTTTGTCTTTTGAATGGTTGTTGTGATATGCACAGAAAACTTTCAATTTGGCAAGTTTTTCGCTGATTTGGTCCAATTGACCTATTTCGACCTCAAATTCATAGGACCTCAATCCGATGAAATAGGAGTTGTCTCGATAATCTATTGAGGCCAATTCATTTCGCAAAAAAGAATCCGATTCAAAGTGATCGATCAATGACAAAAGATCGTCCTTTTGTTCCTCTTTTAGCGTTCCCATAAACAGGGGAACTTTTGGGGTGTGATTCTTGGAAATGGGAAACCATTCCCCATTTTTATCCAAATAGTATTGGTCCGCCCCCTGTACCCTAACAACGGCCTGTTTTTCTTGAATGCTTACTCCCAAAACTCCCTGTTGAAAATGATAAACCTCGGCATTATCAACATAAAGGTTGTCTTCTAATAAGGTTTCAAGCATACTCAAAACTAAACTATCTTTGGTCTTCCACGGAAGCTCCCCCTTGTTTTGTATTAACAATTTATCAACGAGAGTATCATTCAAAAACTTGGCACCTTCGCTTTGGAATTCTATCGTTATTTTTTGCACCAAACGCTTGCTATTCCTGATGTGAGCAAAGGAGGAGACCAAGATTATCAACAAGAAAGCAGCAACGAAAAAGAGGTGTTTTTTTGATGGCATTTAGGCTGTTTTTTTTAGTTTTTGAATGTGATTTCCAATGTCTCCTGCTCCCAAAATCAAAACCAATTCTGCCTTGCTGTTGACAATGGTCGATTCAAAAGCTTCTTTGTTTATTTTTCTTTTGTTTTGGTTTTTCATTCGATCCAACAATAAGGCTGAGGTCACCCCTTCAATGGGTTGCTCACGAGCGGGATAGATGTCCATCAGCACTACTTCATCAAATTGATCCAAAACTTGGGCGAATGCCTCTAAAAAATCTTGAGTTCTCGAAAAAAGATGGGGTTGGAAGACTACCATATTCCTTTTATTGGGATAAAATTCTGAAACTGTTTTCAGTACTGCTTTGATCTCCTCTGGGTGATGAGCGTAGTCGTCAATCAATATTTTATTTTCCAGCGTAAAAACCTCCATTCTACGCTCAATACCTTTAAAGTCGGCAAGGGCTGGCAATGCTTTCTCCAAAGGCAAATCGGCTGCATCAATAAGTGCCAAAGCGCCGAGAGCGTTGGATAAGTTGTGCTGACCGATGGCATTGAGGTAGATTTCCTGATGAACTTCTTTGGGGGTGTGCAAGTCGAAATGGTATCCGTGTTGAGTCAAACGCAGATTTTGAACACTGTAATCGGCCTTTTTTTCAACAGCAAAGGGAGTACCCTCCAAATCCACTCCTTTTGCAATGATCACTTTTTCGGATACGGAATTTGAAAATTCAACAAAAGCTTTTTTCATATGTCTGTAATCGCCATAAACATCCAAATGATCAGCATCTATGGCAGTAATACAAGCATAATCGGGAGACAATTGAAGAAACGAACGGTCGTATTCGTCGGCCTCAACGATGGAATATGTAGTGCCATTTTGAATGAGATTGCTTTTGTACTCCTTCATAATCCCCCCTAAAAAGGCAGTAAAGTCCAAATCTAGATAAGCAAATAAATGGGTAAGGAAAGCAGCTGTGGTTGTTTTGCCATGTGTTCCCGCTATGGCAAATACGATGGTATTTTGAGTGATTTCCCCCAAAAGCTTGGATCTCTTTTTGATGTCATTGCCCTGAGCGGTAAAAAACTGAAATTGAGGTTGGGTAAGGGGTACCGCAGGGGTAAAGATCACCTGGGTATCTTTTTGTCGGTACTCCTGAGGAATGGCATCAACTGCTTGATCAAATATTACCGAAATCCCGTGTTCCACCAATTGTGAGGTAATAGCACTGGGGGTTTTATCATATCCCATTACCTTGTTACCCAAGTCAAAAAGATACTTGGCCAAAGCCGACATACCAATGCCACCGATTCCTAAAAAGTAATATTTATTTTCTTTTTGATCCATCTAAATCAGTGCTTCTATTAATTCAACAATCCGTGAAGTAGCATGGGGTTGGGCGAGTTTTTTGAGGTTTTGGGTCATTTCCTTTTGTTTTTTGGAATCGATCAATCGGTCAAAAACAGTTTCGAACTCTCGATCCAAATCTTTTTCTTGAATGAGTAGGGCTGCTTCCCGATCAGCAAGTGCCTTGGCATTGTGATATTGATGGTTTTCAGCCACGTTGGGTGAGGGAATCAATAGTGCAGGACAGCCAACACAACAAAGCTCTGAAAGGGTTGCGGCTCCTGACCTGGAAATGATCATGTCCGCTGCCGCATAGAGCTGATCCATATCTGTAACAAAAGGTAGGATCTTGACGCTATCTGATTGGTGTTTTTTGTATTGTTCATAGTACAAAGTCCCACATTGCCAAATCAGTTGCAATCCCTTTTTTTCAAATAGATCTAGAGCATCAACAATCAATTGATTGATTCTTCGGGCTCCGAGACTGCCTCCCAAAACAACCAAAGTGGGTTGATGAGCTGTTTGATCAAAAAATCTCTTTGCTTTTTCACGGTTCATTTTACCATCAGCTATGGATTTCCGGATGGGATTTCCCGTGAGTTTAAGTTTATGTTTTGGAAAGTATCTCTCCAAACCTTCATAGGCGACGGCAATGGTTCTGACACTTTTGGACAAAAGTCGATTGGTAATGCCTGGATAGGAGTTCTGTTCTTGTATGAGTGTAGGGATTCTGAACAAACCTGCCATAAAGAGCAAAGGTCCACTGGCAAAACCGCCAGTTCCAACCACCACATTGGGTCTGAATTTGAGTAGTATGGTTATGGACTTAAGTAAGCTGAAAATCAATTTGATCGGGAAAATTAAATTTCTCAGCGACAACGATCTTTGTAAACCATCGATCCAAAGCCCCTCAATTCGGTAACCCATCATTGGAACTTTATCCATTTCAATTCGACCCAATGCCCCAACAAACAATAGTTCGGCATTGGCATGACGCAATTTAAATTCATCTGCAATGGCTAAGGCAGGGTACAAATGCCCTCCCGTTCCTCCTCCTGATATGATGATTTTAAAGGGTTTCACTGAGAATGCTTAAAGGGTTTTCGTTTTTATCTTCTGAGGGGTTCGGGTCCGTTGGTTCCGTTTTTTGTCCAGCACTCACGCTGAGGATGATCCCAAAAGCAATACAGGTCATCCAAGCAGCAGTTCCTCCACTACTGATCAGAGGAAGGGTTTGTCCGGTAACGGGAAGGACCTGCAAAGCTACAGCCATATTGACAAAAGCTTGTATGACAATCGGTAATCCCAATCCCAGAACCAATAATTTTCCATAGACGGTATCGGACTTATGGGCGATCACAACAATTCTAAACAGTACAATGAGGTACAGCAGTATCAAGGCCGTTCCTCCTATTAATCCGAATTCTTCTACAATTATGGCGTAAATAAAATCGGAGGAACTTTGAGGTAGAAAATTTTTCATAACACTTTTTCCTGCTCCCAAACCCAATAAACCTCCAGTGGCAATGGCTGTTTTTGCTCTTTCAATTTGGTAGTTTCCACCACCGCCTTCTTTATTGTTGAAGTTTTCTATTCTGCTCACCCAAGTATCAATCCTATTGGGCACCCAATCTGGATAAGCTTTGGCAACCAAGACAAAAATTAAACTCATGAACAATCCCATGACCAAGATTCCCATCAGATACTTTGTAGGGTATCCTCCCAAAAAAACCAAGATGAGCACCATAAAAAACAGTAAAACCGCAGTTGATAAATTGGCGGGTAAGATCAATAGTACCACCAACAACACAGGGAGCCAAAGGGAGAGAATTGAAGTTTTTAGTTGATATATTTTGGGGTTGTCTTTCGACAACAAATGAGCTACATAGGCCAATAAAACAATGGAAGCCAAAGTTGAAGTTTGGAAACTCAACCCCACGATTGGGATTCTAATCCATCGATTGGCATTGGCACCAGCAATGAGGTTGCCTTGGGTGGCTGTGTAAATCAATAGTAATATTATCAAAGGCAGCGCAAGTATTGAAATCCCCTTAAAATACTGATAGGGTGTTTTGTGAAGTGCATACATCAAACCAAAACCAAAAAACAAGACAATAAAATGTTTGAGCAAATGACTCCAAGGGGTACCTTGACCCACAACGTAGGTCAAATTTGAACTGGCACTGAAGACTGGAAGAAATGAAAAAATAGAAAGCAATGCCAATGCCACCCATAGGACACGGTCTCCTGAAAGAATGTATTTTTTATTTCTCATTTACTATATTTATAGTTCTCTGATGGCTTGTTTGAACTGATCTCCTCTGTCTTGATAATTTTGAAAAAGGTCAAAACTGGCACAGGCAGGTGAAAGCAGAACATTGTCATTTTTTTCAGCGATTTTATTGGCGATCAAAACTGCTTCTTTCATGGATTGTGTTTCGATCATTAGGTCGGTGATGGGTTGGAAAGCCTCTATGATTTTTTGATTGTCAATTCCCAAGCAAATGATGGCTTTGACTTTTTCTCTGACCAATGGATAGAGCATTTCGTAGTCGTTACCCTTGTCCACTCCCCCAACAATCCAAACGGTAGGGGCATTCATGCTTTCTAGGGCAAAGTAAACTGCATTGACATTGGTTGCTTTGGAGTCGTTGATGTAGTTGATGTTTTGAATTTTCAGAACCTGTTCCAATCGGTGAGGGGCTCCTTTGAAGTGAAGCAAACTCTCACGTATGGTTTCTTTGCTTACATCGAGTAAATGGGCAACGGTGCTTGCCGCCATGGCATTGAGCAGGTTGTGTCTGCCTTTTAAAGGAAATTCCATTGTGTTAATCATGGTCTCGTTTTTTTTTGTTTTGATCACCAGGTGATCGTTTTTTAAAATAGTGGTGTTTATTGTTGATGTTGTTTCAGCGCCAAATTCATGGAAGGTGGCTTCTGAATTAAGATTTTGAACAGCTCTTTTCAATTCGGGGTCTTCGCCGTTAAAAAGAAGAAAATCGCGTTGTGATTGATTTTCGTTGATTCTCAATTTTGATTTTAGATATTGGGTAAAATCATCATTGTATCGATCGAGGTGATCAGGGGTAATGTTGGTAATTACTCCGATATGAGGGGCGAAACTGACAATATCATCGAGTTGAAAACTGCTGATTTCCAAAACATAAAATTGATGATCACTTTGTGCAATTTCTTTGGCGAAACTGTTGCCAATGTTTCCAGCCAAAGCAACGTCATAACCAGCTTGATTCAATATGTGATAGGTCATCATTGCGGTTGTGGTCTTGCCGTTACTGCCCGTGATACCAATGAGGGTTGCATCGGTGAATTTTGAGGCAAATTCTATTTCAGAGACAATGGGGATTTTTGAGGTTTTTAGTGATTGGATCAAAGGGGCGTCGGTGGGAATCCCTGGACTTTTCATGATGTATTGAGCATCCAACATTTTGGACAATGAGTGGGTGTGTTCTTCCCACTCAACTTTCCAACGATCGAACATTTCTTTGGTTGACTGAGGGATGCCTCCTTGATCGGATACAAAGACCTGAAAACCTTTTTTTTGTGCCAAAAATGCAGTTCCACAACCACTCTCACCGGCACCCAAAATGACAATCTTTTCTTTTTTCATCTGATTTTGAGTGTTACGATGGACAATACTGCCAATAGAATTCCGATGATCCAAAAACGGGTAACGATTTTGCTTTCGTGGAATCCTAGCTTTTGATAATGGTGATGCAAAGGAGCCATTTTGAAAATCCTCTTGCCCACTCCTGTTTTTTTGCGACTGTATTTGAAATAGCCCACTTGTATGATGACGGAGAGGTTCTGTACCAAGAATACACCACAGAGTAATGGGATCAATAGTTCTTTTCTGACAATTAGCGCGATTACGGCAATAACTCCACCAATGGTAAGACTTCCAGTATCGCCCATAAATACGGATGCGGGATAGGTGTTGTACCACAAGAAACCGATCAAAGCCCCGGAAAAAGCGGTTACAAAAATCACTACCTCACCTACTCTTGGGATGTACAAAATATTGAGGTAATCAGAAAAAATTAGGTTACCAGAAACCCAGGCGAAGATCCCTAGTGTCAATACGATGATGGCAGAAGATCCCGCAGCCAATCCATCGACACCGTCGGTCAAATTGGCTCCATTAGAGACTGCTACAACGATGAAAATAACAATAGGTATGAATACCATCCATGTGTATTTTTTAAGGTCGGGGGATATCCAACTCAACAGGTCCGAATAGTCAAAGGCATTGTCTTTGAATAATGGGATGTTGGTTAGGGTAGATTTTTGTTCTTGGGAAAACACCTCTTGAGCACTGGTCGGGTTTGCTGTTAACGACGTTCTGACTTCTTCTCTAACGGTAACTCCAGGGTGAAAATAAAGTACAAGACCCACTATTAGTCCCAAAATCAACTGTCCTATTACTTTGAATTTTCCTTTGAGTCCGTCTTTTTCTTTCTTGAATATTTTGATGTAATCATCTATCAATCCAATGACTCCCATGGAAAGGGTGGTAATGATGAGGAGTTGAATGTAAATATTATCCAATTTGGCCAACAGTAGAACTGGAATTAAAGTCCCCAGTATGATGATGATTCCTCCCATGGTGGGTGTTCCTTCTTTTTCATTTTGTCCCTCCAATCCTAGGTCTCTGATGGATTCGCCAATTTGCATGGTTTTTAGAAAACGGATGATGATTTTTCCATTGATCAGCGTAAAAGCCAGTGAGAAGATAATGGCCAAAGAAGCTCTGAAGGTGAGGAATTGAAAGAGAGTAGCTCCGGGAAACTGAAAGTTTTGTTCTAAGAATTCAAACAGATAGTACAACATGAGCTAAGAGGTTTTTAAAAATATTTCTTGGGCGATTTTATAATCATCAAAAGGGTGTTTTTTCCCATTGATTTCCTGATAATTCTCGTGTCCTTTGCCCGCAATCAAGACTACATCACCGGGTTGAGACAATTGATAAGCCACTTTGATGGCCTCTTTTCTAAGGGTGACCTTCATGGTTTTTTTAAAATCTACAGGATCGACGCCCTGAGAGATTTGATCAATAATGGTTTCGGGATTTTCATTACGAGGATTGTCGGAAGTAAAGATCACTTTGGAACTCAACTGGGCTGCTATGGCCCCCATCAAAGGTCTCTTTTCTTGATCTCGGTTCCCTCCACAGCCGACAACGGTTATCAAGCTTTCGTTTTGAGTTCTGATTTTATTGATGGTGATCAAAACATTTTTAAGCGCATCGGGAGTATGGGCATAGTCCACCACAATCATCACTTGATTGGGGGTTTCGAAAGTTTGGAATCTTCCCGCTACACTTTTTAGCTGACTGATGGATTTCAAACTTTGCAATGGATCTTTTTCCAGTAATTGGGAAACTGCAAAAACAGCCAAAAGGTTGTAGGCATTGAATTCGCCAAGCATTTGAGTCCAGATCTCATTTTGGTTGATTTTCATCAACATTCCTTTGAATTGACTTTCCAAAACTTGTGCTGAAAAATCTGCATAGCAGTGCAAAGCATAGGTTTGTTTTTTGGCTTTGCAGTTTTGTAACATGATTTTTGCGTTTTTGTCATCGGCATTTACCAATGCAAAAGCTGATTTGGGCAGGTTGTCAAATAATATTTTTTTGGTATCACGGTATTCTTTGAAGGTTTTGTGATAGTCCAGATGATCGTGAGTAAGATTGGTAAAAACGGCTCCTTTGAAGGTTAAACCGCTAATTCTTTTTTGATGTATTCCATGGGAGGAAACTTCCATAAAGCAGTATTGCAGTCCTTGATCGACCATGGCTCTGAGGTGGTAGTTAATGGTCAAAGGATCAGGGGTGGTGTGAGTTGCAGGTGTTTTATTTTGGCCGTATTGAATGGCAAGGGTGGAAATCAATCCTGCATTGGATTGATCCATATTGAAAAGATCAAATAGAAGGGTAGCGATAGAGGTTTTTCCGTTGGTACCTGTAATTCCAATCAGTTGCAACTCATGTGAGGGGTTGTCATAAAAATTGGCTGCCACCCAACCCAATGCCTCTTTTGTATCATTCACTTGGATGTAGGTGATTTCGGTTGATAATTTTTCGGGAAGGGTTTCGCAAACAATGGATTTTGCCCCCGATGCAATTGACTGATCAATGAATTGGTGTCCATCGACTTGAATTCCCTTAATGGCAACATACATGCTGTCGGGAGAAATAGTCCTTGAGTCCATGGAAATATTGCTGACTCCAATGTTTGTGGAACCAGAGATTCCATCGATAGCTACCTTGTACAATATTTGTTTTAACTTTTTCAAGACAATTCCAATACAATTTTTTGGTTGTTTTTGAAGCGCACCCCTGCTTTGAGGGACTGTTTCTTAACTTTTCCTTTTCCTTTGATTATCACCTTCAGGCCCATTGGCTCCAAAAGTGTTAAAGCCTCCATAGGAGTTAAACCCCTCAGATCGGGAATGCGGTCGTTTAATGGAGTGATTTCTGTTATTTCGGTAGCCAATTGTTCTATCTCATCTTTTTGAATCAGGATGGTTTTGGGCTGACCATTGTGAATTTTTTTTGCGATTTTTTTGAATACGGGAGCTGCTACAGTCGATCCATAATACCCCAATTTTTTGTCTGGTCTGTGGATCACCACAATGCAAGAGTAGTCAGGATCGTGAGCAGGGAAATAGCCTGCAAAAGAGGCTGCGTATTGAACTTCCTTGTCTTTCTGATTGTAATCCAACTGGCAGGTACCTGTTTTTCCAGCGATGGAAAGTTCTTTGTCTTTGATGTTGTGAGCGGTTCCCCATTTTTTATCGACGACATTGAACATCATTTTCTTGACTTTATCAATGGTGGATTGAGAACATATGGAAGGGTTCAAAATAATTTTACCAAAGTTTTGATCTGAGGTTTTACCATAGGATTTTATTTTTTCGATGAATCTGGGTTTTACCATCACTCCGTTGTTGGCAATGGCATTGTAAAAAGTGAGTGTTTGTAATGGAGTAATGGCTACCCCATAACCGTATGCCATCCATGGTAGGTCGAGTTGATCCCACTCATTTTTGTCATCAGGATGAGGAATTTTGGGTGCTCCCTCACCCCATATGGGTAGTTCTAGAGTTTTATTGATTCCCATATTGAAAAGTCGATTGACAAACTGTTTTGGATTTTTTCGGTAGTTATCATGAATGATTTTGACCATTCCAGTGTTCGAGGATACTTCAAACACCTTGGCGGCTGTTATGGTTCCATATCCCCCTCTTTTAGAATCTCTCACTTTGTATTTGTTGAAAAAGGTGAGTTCACCATTACCGGTGGAAATCAAAGTGTTTTCATCAATGACTTTGTCTTCTAAAGCAGCAACCATTCCCATTAGTTTGAAAGTGGAACCGGGTTCATGGGCTTCTCCAACTGCATAGTTTAGTTTTTCGTAATAAGTGCCAACTTTTGTTCTCCCCAGGTTGGCAATGGCCTTTATTTTTCCGGTTTTAGTTTCCATAACCACAACAGAGCCGTGTTCTGCTTTATATTTTTCCAATTGCTCGAGTAGTGCGCTATGGGCAATGTCCTGAATGTTGACATTGATGGTCGTATGCACATCAAATCCTTCTGTGGGTTCTTTTTCATTGACGTCGTTGATGGGCTTCCATTGTCCTCCTGCTATCTTTTGCTTGAGTCTTTGTCCTACTTCACCTTCAAGGTATTGACTGAAGGCACCCTCCAATCCAACGCGTGTGAATCCTCCTTGTTCTTCCTCCACAACTCTACCCACAGTCCTCTCTGCCATCTTACCTAGGGGGTGCTCTCTGACCATTTTGTGTTCTATGATCAGTCCCCCGGTGTAGGAGGGTCGATGGAAAAGTGGAAGTTGCTTTATTTTTTTTTGTTGTGAGTAAGTCAAGCCTTTTGCGATGAGCAGGTAGCGATTTCGATCTCTTACAGCCCTGTCGAGTTGGTTCACAATTTTTGTTTGGGAAACTTCTAAAATTTCAGACAAACCTTTAACCAATGCCTTTTTGTGTTTTTGGTACAAAGATTTTGAGGGAACGGCAGCATCCCATCGAATCTCGTAACGAGCCATGGAGGTTGCCAGTATACTCCCATCGTCAGCGAAAATATTTCCACGACTGGGCTGTAGGATGTCTTTCTTAAGTGTGCGTTTGGACGCAATTTCTCTGTACTTATCGCCCTCTGAAACTTGAATATGAACCAGTTTACCTATCAGTAAAAAAGCAAACAGCATCAATCCCAAAGCAACCAAATAGGAACGATTCATAATATTTTTCTTTTTAAACTCCATGGCTATCTTTTAACAATAATTTTGATTGGAGGAGTTTTTGCTGGACCAATTCCTAAGGGTTGTAATTCCTTCATGATTTTGGTTTCCATCTTCAAATTCATCAGAGCAGTTCGCTGTTCTACAAATTGACTTTTCAACATTTTAATGTCTTCGTTCAGTTGAGCTATTTGAAAAATCTTTCGATCAGCAGCATGCCCACTGGCAATCATGATCAACGAGAGAAGAGACAGAAACAGGATTACACGCCAATTTTTGAAAGCATCATCATTGACCAAAAATTCCATTCTTAAAATTGACAAAAGCTTCTTCATGTTTTTTCTGCAATTCTGAGTTTTCCACTTCTTGCCCTACTGTTTTGCTTCACCTCTTCCTGAGATGGAATCCTGAGATTGCCTACTTTTTTAAAAGGAAGGTCTCTGTTGCCGTAGAGATCGGATTCTGCTTTTCCCTCAAACTTGCCGTCTCTAATAAATCTTTTTACCAAACGATCTTCTAGGGAGTGATATGAAATGCACACCATTCTGCCCCCTTGATGGATGACCTCAACAGACTGTTTCAAAAAGGACTTTATGACTTCGAGTTCGGCATTGACTTCAATTCTTATGGCTTGAAATACTTGCGCAATGATTTTATTGAATAGCTGTTTTGGGAGGATTGGAGATAAAAGACTGACCAGTGACTGCGTGGTTTCGATAGCAGTATCATTTCTCTTTTCAACAATCCGATCGGCTAGTTTTCTGGCCATCCTCAATTCACCATATTCTTTAAAGATGGTTTGGAGCTCCTCTGCAGTGTATTGGTTAACGACCTGTCTTGCGCTCAAGGGGTTTTGAACATTCATTCTCATGTCCAAAGGCCCCTCCAAACGGGTGGAAAAACCTCTTGAGCCCGAATCGAATTGATGAGAAGAAACGCCAAAATCTGCTAGAATTCCATTTACGGAGGAAAGTCCATGAAATTTTAAATGCCTTTTTAGATCTGCGAAGTTTCCATTGATCAAGTGAAATCTGTCATCTGAAATGATATTTTGCCGAGCCGCCTCGTCCTGATCAAAAGCCAAAAGCTTACCTTGATCCGATAGTTGATCAAGTATGGCTCTGGAATGCCCTCCTCCACCAAAAGTTACATCAACATAAATTCCTTGGGGATCAATTTTCAATCCCTGAATGGCTTCTTCAAGCATTACGGGTTTATGGTAAATTGTCTTCATTTTGATCTCCCATTACTTCCTCTGCCAAAGCGGCAAAGTCTGTGGTTGCTTCATCTATTGCCTTTTCATAGAGGCTTTTATCCCAAATCTCAAGGATATTGACAACCGATGAAACAACTACCTCTTTGGAAATTTTAGCGTGGTTGGTCAAGTCTTTGGGGATCAATAGTCTTCCTGTAGCATCAATTTCTAATAGTTTTACTCCTGCAGTAAAACGACGGATAAAATCGTTGTTCTTCTTGTTGAAACGATTGAGTTTATTGACCTTTTCCATCAATCCCTCCCATTGATCCAAGGGGTACAACTCCAGACAGTTGTTAAAAACCGCCCTTTTGATTACAAAACTTTTATTGAGATGATTTGAAAGTTGCTTTTTTAATGCAGCAGGAAGCATAATACGCCCCTTTACATCAGCTTTACACTCGTATGTGCCAATAAAATGCTGCATGTTATATGCTTTGAATTTCAATCAAATATAAATTAATTTTACCACTTTTTACCACTTTATACCACATTGTTAATAAATTTTCCCACCTCAATTTAATCCTGCATAAAAACGGTTAAAAAATTAAATTCAAATCATCCAAGTGAATTGCATATATTTGAACTTATTTTTTATGATGGTTGACAAGCAAATAATTACTGAGGCCAACTACCGTTACGTAGAATTGGGAGAAGGCACACCAGTAGTCATTTTACACGGTTTGATGGGAGGATTGAGTAATTTTGAGGGAGTAATGGATTACTTCCCCAGTAAGGGCTACAAAGTTTTGGTTCCCGAATTACCTGTGTATGACATGCCACTAATCAACACTAATGTTAAGTCTTTGTCAGAGTTTGTAGATGGATTTCTGAATTTCAAAAAACTCGATAAAGTTATTCTTTTAGGCAACTCCCTTGGGGGGCATGTCGCCCTTTTGTATGCAAAGTACCACCCCGAAAAGGTTAAGGGCCTGATCATCACGGGTAGTTCGGGACTTTACGAAAATTCAATGGGAGACGGTTATCCCAAAAGAGGAGATTACCAATACATCAAAGCCAAAAGTGAGGAAGTTTTTTATGATCCCAAGGTAGCGACCAAGGAAATTGTGGATGAGGTGTTTGAATCTGTAAACGATAGAAACAAACTGGTGAGAACATTGGCAATTGCCAAAAGTGCCATTCGTCACAATATGGCGAAGGATTTACCTCAGATGAAAACAACCACAGCCATTATCTGGGGTGCGCAAGATGGGGTTACTCCTCCCAATGTGGCTGACGAATTTAATTCTTTGCTTCCCAATTCAGACTTGTATTGGATTGACAAATGTGGTCACGCCCCGATGATGGAACATCCAGACCGGTTTAATGAGATCATGCACTCCTGGTTGGAGCAACACAATATTTAAATCACTCAAATGAATGTTGCCCATGCCGAATTTGTGGTGAGCAACACCAAGGTGGAGAGTTGCCCCAAAAGCAAGCTTCCAGAATACGCTTTTATTGGGCGCTCTAATGTTGGTAAGTCTTCGTTGATCAACATGCTGTGCAATCGAAAAAAACTTGCCAAAACTTCCTCTCGCCCTGGTAAGACTCAATTGATCAACCACTTTCTGATCAATAAAAAATGGCATTTGGTGGATTTGCCAGGTTACGGTTATGCTCGGGTCTCGAAAAGCCAAAAAAAAACTTTTCAAAAATTCATTATCAATTACTTTAACAAAAGGAAGGAGTTGGTATCTGCTTTTGTTTTAATTGATATTCGACACGAACCACAGCCCATCGATTTGGATTTTTTGCGATGGTTGGGAGAACATTTAATTCCTTTTGCCATTGTTTTTACCAAGGCAGATAAAATCAAAGAAAAGGAGGTAGAAAAAAAAGTTTCGGATTATCTTGAGGTTTTGAAGAAAGACTGGGAGAGTTTACCTCAACATTTCGTTACCTCCGCAGAAAAGAGAGTAGGGCGTAAATCTGTCTTGGATTACATTCAACAAATCAACCAAAGTCTCCCAAAATTTTAATTGTCTTTTTTGAGATTGAGCTTTTCGGCAAAATAATCGCAGAAATCTTTTAAGGTCATGGCCATTTTTTCATCTTGTGTTGCCCTCAAATAGGTATCGCTCATGGTCAATAGTGTTTGATGGAAAAACATTTTCATTTGATCGACAGGCATTTCCTTAATCCATAAATCCATCCTTAAGGTTTCCTGATTTTGTCCGTCCCAAAGTGCCAAAAGCATGGCCTGAGCCACTTCATTCTCAACACCTCCATCGGGTGCTGACCATACAATTTTTTCAGGAACTTTATTTTCATCTACAGTCACTTGGATACTAATAGGGCTTGTTTTTTTTGCCATTATCTTTTCGGTTTGTAATTGGATTTTGAAAACAGGGTTTGAGCAGGAAGGTTCAACAAGGTATTGATTTCGGTTTTTGGATAACGCTCCATGTAGGATTTAATGATTTGCCAGCCCATCCAAATCCCAACTCTTCCGGGGGATTCATTGTCAATTTCAAGATAAAACTTTGAAAAAGGTGCAGGCTGAATAAAGCGCTGTGAAAGAGCAGGATCGGTATCGAACAACAATTGTTTTTCAACAAAATACTGCCACATATAGACCTCGTTTTCCTCAACCCACTGCAATTGGTTATCGGAATAACCTATTTTTTGGGCATCGCTCAACCGTGGTAAAACCCAATCTTTGACATAGATTTTTTTTCCCGCATAGATCATTTGGGACAAAAGGGATCTGTCTTTGGTTGGAGGTATTTTGTACTCAACAAATTTGTCCGCCACATGAGAAGTCAAATATTTTACATCCATTTCTTGACGAATGTACTGGGGTATGCCCTCATACAATGGATGTTCAGCTCCTAGGTAGGTGTCCAAGGAGATCAACAAAAGTGAGTCGGTGTAAATGGTTTTACTTTGATAGTCAACATTGTTGATCAGCCCGATAATTTTGGGCGTGGGTATTTTTGGAAAGTAGTACTTTAAATGTTTAAAGAGATACTCCAAATCATTTTCTAGGGGAGCTAGGGTAGGAAATTTGGTTTGGATGTTTTCCAAAAGCAACAGCTGTAAACTGTCTTTTTGACGTTTGATCCATACGCTATCGTTGAACTTTTTTGGAAACAGAAAAGGATAATCGGCTTTTAGACCTGGAATATCCTCCGCTTGAGACAAATGGAATTTCTGATCGAACCTATCAATGGACAATTCTAGTGGGATGGATAGGATTTCCGATTCTTTGGAATTGGAGTCATTACAGGCCGAGATGATCCAAAAAAAGGAGAAGGTTGCAAAAATTCGTACGGTCTGACGCATTATCGGTCTTATTTAATTGGATTTATTTTTATTCCAATGTAACTTCGATGTACAAATGTAAGCGGTCTTTATTTAAAAAAATGAAATCACCTGAAAAAGTAGTACATCATATCGTAACGTGGTTAAAGGATTATCTGGAAAATTCTAAAATGAATGGTTTTGTGGTAGGGGTTTCTGGTGGAATTGATTCTGCGGTTACCTCAACACTATGCAGTCTGACGGGTGCACCTGTGTTGTGCCTAGAAATGGAAATTCATCAAGACAGTCATCAAGTTTCTAGGGCAAATGAACACATTCAATGGCTGAAGAAGAAGTTTGAAAATGTTTCTCATCACAATATTTCACTTAGTGGTGTTTTTGACAATTTTGTTGAGAGCCTACCAGCTACCGAAATGGAGGATGAGCAATTGCTTAGCTTGGCCAATACCCGAGCACGTCTGAGAATGTCCACTTTGTATTATTTTGCCGCTTTACATCGATACTTAGTTGCAGGAACGGGAAATAAAGTAGAAGATTTTGGAGTTGGTTTTTACACCAAGTATGGAGATGGGGGGGTGGACTTGAGTCCCATTGCTGATTTGTTGAAATCTCAGGTTTATGAGGTTGCACGATCTCTCGATATCGCAGAATCCATTCAAAAAGCAGCTCCTACAGACGGTTTGTGGAGTGACAATCGGACAGATGAAGAACAAATGGGTGCCAATTACAATGAATTGGAATGGGCTATGGAAGAACTGGAAAAAAATCCTTCCCTGAAAAATCTAAATAAAAAACAATTGGATCTGATTGAAATCTATTTGAATTTCAACCGTCAAAATCAACATAAAATGAATCCCATACCCGTCTGTCAAATTCCATCTATGCTTTTGAAATAGAGTGTTTAGATAAAATTCACTAACTTTATTAATAATTAAAATAATTTGCCCCAAATTATGATTAATCTTGTTGTAATTGACCCCCATCCTGTAGTTAGGAATGGTTTCAAAGCTTTCCTTTCTGATTACGATTTTATAAATGTTGTTTTTACCTCGGAAAACCCCGATAAAGCAATCAAATTTATTAAATCAAACCCTGTTGACATTGTGATCTCCGAGATGGTTTTGAATGATGAAAGTCCTGTTAGCCTCATCAATCGGGTGAAAAAAATAAAACCTGAAATCAATATTATTTTTTTTACTACTCAAGATCAGGAAATCTACTGTATTCCCCTTATGAGAGCTGGAGCCATTGGCTTTTTATCCAAAAACATTTCTGCTTCTGTAATGGCAGATGCCATAAAGAAAATCCAGGCCTACAAACTCTATATCACTAACAATTTTAATAATGAATTAAAATTGGATTTGGATATAGACAAACCCAGAAACAATTACGGTACCCTTTCCTCAAGGGAAATTGAGGTTTTGAAATATCTGACCGATGGGAAAAGAAATATCGAGATTGCCAAGCAGTTAAAAATCAATCAAAAAACTGTTAATACATACAAAAACAGAATGATGCACAAACTAAAAGTAACCAACATGTTTGACTTGTATCTCCAAGCCAAAAGCATGAACTTGGTTTAAAGTACCCTGTTGAGTTTGTTGGACAAAACTTTTTTGAGTTGCTGGTAACTGATAATGTCTTGCAGGGTTTCGTGATTTTTTTCTTGGTCTTTGGTGGCCATCTTGAGTTCGGTGATTTTTTGATCGATCAAATAGCGTCTCATGGATAGGATGGTCTCACTTACCAATTGCACCACCTCTGTACCTTTCATCTTTACAAAAACATTTCTTTTTTCCCAATCGTGGAGCTGATATTGCTCTTCTTTCATGATCAGATCAGTTATAATTTCATTTTGAGCAATATCGTCTGTTTGCATAATTCTCTCCAGATTTAAGTCACCTTGATCACTCTGATAAAACTCGATGAGTTGATAAAAAAGTTTTTTGAAATTTTCTTGACTCAATTCAATTTCGTCTTGCTGGAGGTCTAAAAAAATCTTTTCATAAACTTTGGCCGATATTTTTTGGGTTTCCTGAATCAATTCTCCTTCCTCATTGGATTTTAAGACAATCTCTTCAAAATTCAACTCTTGATTTCCATAGGTCAGTAAAATAGCTATAATTTGTTTCTCCAATTCAAATACCCGATCTACTTTGACAGAGGAACCTACTGTTTTTTTGACCAATGCTACTGGGTCATTGGGGACTAATTTTTTGGAACCTTTTTGTTTGTTTTTTTGATTGATTTGTGCCAGTGCACTAAAAAGTGCATCTTCAGAAATTTGCATGATGGTGGCACAGTTCTGAATGTATATCTCCTGTTTGATTACATCAGGAATTTTGGAAATACTTTCGACGATTTCCCGAATGGTTTCAGCTTTGCTGACGGGGTCATTTTTTGCTTCTTTTGACAACAAGGAAGCCTTGAATTGAATAAAGTCTTTTGACTGTTCCTCAAGAAAAGTATTGATTTCTTCAGTGGTATTGGACTTGGCAAAACTGTCGGGGTCTTCGCCTTGCGGAAAGCTACAAACCCGAACATTCATTCCTTGTTCCAAAATCAGATCAATCCCCCTAAGGGAGGCTCTGAGGCCTGCTGCATCTCCATCAAATAAAACAACAATGTTAGAGGTCAATCGATTGATCATTCTAATTTGATCAACCGTGAGAGCAGTGCCAGAAGAAGACACTACATGAGTAATTCCCGACTGATGCATTTGTATGACATCGGTGTACCCCTCTACCAGAAGACATACATCATTTTTGGCGATGGCTTGTTTGGATTCATAAATTCCATAGAGCGCTTTACTTTTATGATAAATTTCACTCTCAGGAGAGTTGAGGTACTTTGCTGTTTTGGTGTTTTGAGATAAAATTCTACCCCCAAACCCTTGTATCCTTCCCGACATGCTTCTGATCGGAAAAATCACTCGTCCCCTAAAACGATCTATTTGACGATTTTCATTGACAATGACAAGCCCTGTTTTTTCCAAAAACTCCAAATTATACCCTTCCTTCTGAGCTTGTTTACTCAATGCGTCAAAAGCGTCAGGTGAATAACCCAAAGCAAATTTTTTGAGGGTTTGATCCTTAAAACCTCTTTCCTTAAAATAAGTCAGTCCAATGGATTTACCTGCCTCGGTCTCCCAAAGATTTTTTTGAAAAAAATCAGCTGCATATTGGGCAACCAAAAACATACTTTCTTTGGTATCCTTAATCTTTTTTTGCTCGGGTGATTCCTCCGTCTCCTCAATTTCTATATTGTATTTTTTGGCCAAGTAACGAATGGCCTCAGGATAGGTAAAATGTTCGTGTTCCATCAGGAAGGCAATAACATTGCCTCCTTTTCCACTACTGAAATCTTTCCAAATTTGTTTTGCTGGAGAGACCATAAAGCTGGGGGTCCGCTCTTGGGTGAAAGGACTGAGGCCTTTGAAGTTGGCTCCAGATTTTTTGAGGGTTACGTACTCTCCTATCACCTCCTCCAACCGGGCGGTTTCATATACTTGGTCTATCGTACTTCTGGAGATCAAATCAAGAGAAATATTTACATAAAAATAGAATTATATGGCCACTGAACAAAACCCCAAGAACGAATTTCGGATTTTAGCACTTAAATGCTCCGTTCAATAACGTAATTGACCATCAATTCAAGGGCGTCTCTGTAGGTATTTTGGGGGAAAGATTTAAGCAATTCAATAGCTTGAGAACGGTAGGATTCCATTTTTTTTTGAGCAAACTCTAGTCCTCCAGCGGATTTGATTCTTTGGATGGCCTCACGAACTCTTTTTTTGTCTTTGTTGTGATTTTTGACAGTATTGATTAACCATTTTTTGTCAGAACGATTCATAACGTTAAGGGCATGAATCAAGGGCAGGGTCATTTTTTGTTCTTTAATATCTATACCCGTGGGTTTACCGATTCTTTGTTCTGAATAATCGAACAGGTCGTCTTTGATCTGAAAAGCCATTCCCAAAAGCTCTCCAAATCTATGCATTTGTTCCACCTCATTGTGATCGGCTTCTACTGACTTAGCCCCCATGGCACAGCAAGCAGCTAAAAGAGTAGCGGTTTTTTGGCGAATGATCTCATAATAGACCTCCTCCGTAATATCTAGGTTTCTGGCTTTTTCAATTTGCAGTAGTTCACCCTGACTCATTTCCCTTACTGCAATGGAGATTATCTTCAACAAATCAAAATCCTCGTTTTCTATTGAGAGTAATAAGCCCTTGGAAAGCAAATAATCGCCCACCAAAACAGCAATTTTATTTTTCCATAAAGCGTTGATGGAAAAGAATCCCCGACGTTGATTGCTATCATCAACCACATCGTCGTGGACTAGTGTGGCAGTGTGAATCAATTCTATTACCGAAGCTCCTCTGTAGGACCTTTCGTTGACCTTGCCTTTTCCCAACATTTTAGCCACAAGAAAAACAAACATAGGTCTCATTTGTTTTCCTTTTCTATTGACAATAAAATGGGTAATTCTATTGAGGAGTGCTACTTTGGAGGACATGGAACGGGTGAACTTTTTTTCAAAAAGCTCCATTTCCTCATAGATCGGTTCTTTTATTCGCTCTACAACTTTCATTCTTTGGTAAAGATACGGCTATTCGTCCATGAAAAATAATTGAACCCTACTCTGTTTTATTGGCCAATTGTCCACAGGCGGCGTCAATATCCTTTCCTCTTGATCTGCGGATGGTTACCGTAATTTTATTCGCTTCAAGAACAGTTAAATAAGCATTTATTCTATCTGAATTGGCTTGTAGGAATATATCTTCCCCTATAGGGTTGTACTCAATGAGATTGACTTTACACGGTGTGGTTTTACAAAAGTCAACTAAGGCACTGATGTCCTGATCCTGATCGTTAATTCCTTTCCATACGACATACTCATAGGTAACAGGTTTAGCGGTTTTTTCATACCAATATTGGATGGCATCCGAAAGCTCTTCTAAAGGGAATTTTTCGGCAAAAGGCATCAACTCTTGTCTTATTTCTTGTCTTGCACTGTGAAGAGAAATTGCCAGTCCAAACCGTACTTGATCATCGGCCATTTTTCTAATCATTTTTGGAATTCCTGAAGTAGAGACGGTAATTCGTGAGGGTGACATACCCAATCCCTGAGACTGAGTAATTTTATCGATGGCAAGAATCAAATTTTTGTAATTCATCAGAGGTTCACCCATACCCATGAATACGATATTCGACAAGGGAAGATCAAAATACAAACGGCTTTGCTGATCCATGGCCACAACCTGGTCATAGATTTCGTCGGCATTGAGGTTGCGCATTCTTTTGATTTTGGCCGTAGCACAAAATTTGCAATCCAAGCTGCAACCAACTTGTGAGGAAACGCATGCGGTAGTCCTTTTGGAAGTAGGAATTAAAACCGACTCAACCACAAGACCATCGAACAATTTGACCGCATTTTTGATGGTTCCATCATTACTTTTCTGCTGTTGATCAATATCAATATGATTGATCACAAAATGCTCCTCGAGAAGAGATCGAGTGGTTTTCGAGAGATTGGTCATCCTGTCGAAGTTGTGAATGCCCTTTTGCCACAGCCACTGATACACTTGATTTCCACGATAGGACTTGTCGTTATTATCATCAAAAAATTGTCTGAGCTCACTCAGTGATAGCGCACGAATGTCCTTTTTACTTTGGGTTTTCATCCTAAAGTTCGTTCAATCATATTCTTTAAAAAATGGGGTTATTAAAGAATGAGCATGGCATCACCATAAGAATAGAAGTTGTATTTACTCTTGATGGCTTCATCGTATGCTTCTTTGACAAAATCCTTATCTGCAAAAGCAGATACCATCATCAATAAAGTAGATTTTGGAGTGTGAAAGTTGGTAATCATACAGTTGGCGATAGAAAAGTCATAGGGAGGGAAAATGAATTTGTGAGTCCATCCCTGATATGGGTTTAGGGTTCCCATGGAGGATACTGAGGACTCTAACCCCCTCATTACTGTAGTTCCAACAGCACATATTTTACGGTTGGTTTTGAGTGCATTGTTAACCATATCAGACGCCTCCTGGGTGATGATCAACTCCTCTGAGTCCATTTTGTGTTTGGACAGGTCTTCAACCTCAACGGGACTGAAAGTTCCCAAGCCCACGTGTAGGGTGAGTTCAGCCAAATCGATTCCCTTAATTTGGAGTTTTTTGATCAGGTGTTTTGAAAAGTGTAAGCCTGCGGTAGGCGCAGCAACTGCTCCTTCGTGTTTGGCATAAATGGTTTGATAACGTTCTTCATCATCTTCTTCAATGGGGCGGTTAATGTATTTGGGCAATGGAGTTTGACCCAATTCTTTTAATTTGGATCGGAACTCACTGTAAGAGCCATCAAAAAGGAAACGAAGTGTTCTCCCTCTCGAAGTGGTATTGTCGATTACTTCCGCTACCAAACTATCATCGTTACCGAAATAGAGTTTGTTGCCAATCCTAATTTTTCTAGCAGGGTCAACCAATACATCCCACAAACGCTGTTCCTCATTGAGTTCTCTAAGTAAAAAGACTTCAATTCGAGCTCCAGTTTTTTCCTTGTTTCCAAAAAGTCTCGCAGGAAAAACTTTCGTGTTGTTCAGCACCATTACATCGTCTTCTTCAAAAAAGTCAATCACGTCTTTAAAAGTATGATGGCTGATGGACTGATCGGCACGGTTGAGTACCATTAGACGGGATTCGTCTCTTCCAGCTGAGGGTCTTTGTGCTAATAAAACATTGGGGAGGTCAAAGTTAAAATCTGACAATTTCATAGTTATCTTTTTTTGCCTTGCAAATATAGGTTGTTGAGGGGGGGGTTGTCAAGTAAATCAGAATAAAAAACGATCAGTTTTCTTGAACAAAGTCAATTTTCATAAGATCGTTCCAAAAATCAGGATAAGATTTTGAAACCACTTCTGCATCATTAATCGAAATGGGAACTTTTAAAGCCAAAGGTGCAAATGCCATGGCCATTCTGTGATCGTTGTAGGTGTCTATGGAAATATCCTTTTTTAAAACCGCTGTGTGGATCAACTCAAGGCTATTGTCGGTAATGATAACTTTGGCACCCAGCTTTTCGATTTCAATCTTAAGGGCTGTCAGTCGGTCTGTTTCTTTGATCTTCAGGGTATGGAGTCCTGTTAACTTACAATCTATTTTGAGTCCCAAACAAGTTACCGCTATGGTTTGCGCCAAGTCAGGAGTATTTTTTAAATCAAGGGAAAGGCAATTGGGTAAAACCCTATCTGGAAATTTAGAAAGCTTAATTCTTCCTTGATCGAAAGAGGTTTTTACACCCAATCTTTGATAAATTTCAGACAACGCAGCATCCCCTTGTCGGCTTTTATCGAAGTAGCTATTAAGTGTAATTTCACTTTCTTTTGCCAATGCTACGATAGCGTAAAAATAGGAGGCAGAACTCCAGTCAGATTCCACAGTCCAAGTCTTAGCATCGATATTTGAAGTAGGTTTTATGACAATTTGATTGCCGTTGAATGCAGTTTCAAAACCCAATTGATCCATGATGCCTTGGGTCATTTTTATATAAGGAACAGAAGTTGTTTCTCCTATCAAGTCAATGATCAAACCTTTCTTTAAAGAGGGGGCGATCAGCATCAAAGCCGAAATATACTGGCTGCTGATGTTGGCAGGAAGGCTGACCCTGTTTTGAGAAATTTCTTTCCCTTTGATAATCAGTGGAGGAAAACCTTCCTCCTTTTGGTAGGCGATATCGGCTCCGAGTTGGTTCAAAGCCTCAACCAAAAGTTTTATGGGTCGTTCTTGCATTCTTTGAGAACCGGTCAAAACAACTTCTCTACCTGATTGTGAAGCAAAATAAGCTGTTAAAAAACGCATGGCAGTCCCTGCATGGTGAATATCTATGGTTTGATTTTTACTTTTCAACCCTTGTTGAGTCACTTGAGAGTCATCAGAATTGGAGAGATTTTGAATGTCAATCTGTGAATACAAAGCTTGAAGAATCAACAATCTATTGGATTCACTTTTTGAACCCGTAACAGTGAGTTCGCCATTTGCTTTTTGGTTAGGATGAGATAACTTTAGCTTCATCGCAGGGGGTTATTTCAGTTTTGGATTGTCTTGGTGACGTTGGTGGTCTCTTTCAGACTTGATTTTTATTTTTTGATCAAAAGCTTGTTGCAAGTCCACACCTGTCTGATTGGCCAAACACAAAACTACAAAAATGACATCGGCAAGTTCCTCACCCAAATCTTTGGATTTATCGCTTTCTTTTTCACTTTGCTCGCCATATCTTCGAGCAATGATTCGAGCCACTTCCCCTACCTCCTCAGTAAGTTGTGCCATATTGGTCAATTCATCAAAATAACGGACTCCGTGTTTTTTGATCCAATCATCGACAATTTTTTGTGCTTTTTTCAGTTCCATTTGCTGGCGAATTTAAAACTTTCCATTTGGTAGTGAAAGTATAAGTCTAAAAATCATAGCAAAGCCTTTATTTCTTCAAGACTTTCTACCACAGGACAATGATCGTGAAAGGGTTCATTGTGTGAATTGAAATGAATGGCTTGCATTCCGCTGTTGAGGGCCCCTAAAATATCTGCCTCAAGACTGTCACCGACCATTAATGATTTTTGTGCCGAAGTACGGGTCTCGCTCAAGGCGTGTTCAAAGATAATCGGATGAGGCTTTTTGTAACCTACTTTCTCTGCAGTAAAAATATTTTTAAAATATGGTGACAAGCCTGAATTTTTAATTTTGTGATGTTGAACAGCTTCAAAGCCATTGGTGATGATGTGAAGACGGTATTTGACCCGGAGTTCTTCCAACAGCGAGATCGTCCCTTCAAATAGGTTTGAAAAAGTTGACAAATGCAAAATGTAATGGTCAGATATGGTATCAATACTTTTGGGATCAAAAGGATGATCAATAGCCTGAAAGGTTCTGATCAATCGTTTGTGGCGTAATTCTTTTTGCGAAATTTTATTTTCCCTGTAAAGTTTCCAATAATAGTGATTGATGCTCTGATACGCACTGATAAAATCGTGGAGCTGAAGATTGATTTGTAGTTGTTTGAAAATCTTTTTGAATGTTAAAGCAGAGTTTTTTTCAAAATCCCACAGGGTATGATCCAAATCGAAAAAAACATCTGTAATCCTATTTTTGTCCAGCATGAAATTGAAGGTAATTGATGAATTGATCCTTCCATTTGTTTTTGATTTTTGGATAGTTAAGAATGGCATTGGAAAAAGAAACGCCATGGAAGGCGGAGGAAGTTGGGAGTTTCTGGTAAAGCATCTCTAGCCTTTTGAACGCCTTTTGTCCTGAAAATTTTCTCAAGCCTTGTTCATCGGCTACTATGGGATAGATCTTCAAAGAAGTTTGCAAGTCATTATTCAGATCGTAAAAATAGAAGGGTACAGCTGTGGAGGCTCTGTATCCCAACTCGTCAATATAACCCATACTGTAATCCTCCTGAATTTCATGCTCCAACAGATTTGAATAGGCTGCAGAGGCTGTCGAAAGACCAAAATTAAATCTCAAAGAATCTATTTTTTTGATGATCAAATTTTTCAAATGACCCCTTTCTCTATTTAAAGTTTTGAATTCTTTTTGAGCCTCAAAAGAAGCCAGAAGTGACACCTTATTGGAATCGGAAAGATTCTTGATCAGATTTCGAAAGTTGTGATTATGAATGGAGACACCTCTATCGTAAAAAGTATTTTTTGCAAATAAAAAAAAGTAGAGAGGTTGAATTTTATATTTTTTAAAAACTGACTCCAAAGCCTCAAAATTGTTGTGAGGGTCTTTTTGAAATCCGACAAGAACTAGTATTTGTTCAATGATTGATAAAAAATCAAACCGCCACAGGGCGTTGATACTATCGGCTAATTTCAGTAAAACTGATTTGTTTTTGTATCGATAGGGGTTAACAACGGAAATGATGGGTTGAAATTTTGGGTCCTTCCAAGATATATGAGGCAATTCAGGAAAGAACTCGTGTAGTTTATCTTTCAGCCTTACAGCCCATAAATCAATGAGGGGTAGTTCCAAAAAGTTATTTTTTGATGCCAAGCTTTGATAGGGTAAAAAGGTACCCCATTCATCTTTGACATGGGGGAGGTATTCTTCATACCTGCTCATCAAATAAAAAGAAGCAGCAAAAATATCATAGGGCAATTGAGAAGTCTTGTCCAGCTTGAAAAAAGCAGGAATTCCAGACCAGTTATCGATTTCGATGGGTATTTCCTGTATTCCTTTTTGAAATAAAAGATCTTGTGATGCGATAAAAAACTCCTTACCTAGTGGTTGATGGGTGTAACTCAATTTGGGACCCGAGTGAGAGACGAATCTTTCTATGGCAGAGGTGAAATCAACGGGGAGTTCTAATATTCTGATAAAAATCTGTCTGAAAACATACGTCAATCGGGGTGTAATCTTATGAGAATAAACCAATATCATTCAGATCAAATTTTCGTCTTTGAAGCTAAAATAACGCTTTTCAGAGACAATAAGATGATCCAAAATTAGAATATCAAAAGTAGCGGCAGCCTTAATGAATTTTTGAGTGATTTCTTTATCTTGAGAACTGGGTTTGAGATTTCCAGAAGGATGGTTGTGCGCCAAAATCATTGAGGTCGCTCCCAGTTCAATGGCGTGCTTCAATGCCAATCGGACGTCCACTACAGTTTGATTGATTCCTCCTTTACTCAAACATTTTTTTTCCAACAGACTATTGGATTGATTTAAATACAAAATCCAAAATTCTTCGTGATCTAACAGACTGAGATAAGGACTCAAAAATCTAAAAACCAAGGCACTAGAGGTAAATTGTTTTTTACTCTGAGAAGGATGGTTTTGCATACGTTTGGAGATTTCAATGGTTGCTTTAATCTTTATGGCTTTGACCATTCCTACTCCCTTGAATTTCATTAGATTTTGTAAAGAAATGTTTTGCAAATCCGTCAGTCCATTTTTCTGCTGATGCAAAACACGTTTCATCAATTCTACAGCACTTTCTCCAGGGCTACCACTTCCAATGATGATGGCAAGTAATTCTGAAACGGAAAGGGCCTGCGCTCCTTTTTCCTTTAATTTTTCTCTAGGACGATCATCAGGATTCCATTGTTTGATCGTTAAGTTTGATGATGAATTTGACATGCATAAAATTTGGGTATCTAAAGATAAAGATTCTCCTGAAATTTTAGTAGTTCAATATTTTTGATCTGAGTTCCTTCCAATCCAAACCTCCATAATTCCCTGAACTCATCATCAAGAGAACGGATTGATCGTAGTCTTGCTCCAGAAGGAAATTTTTTAGGGTTTTGGGTTGGGTAAAAACTTTCAAATCCTGACGTCCGAAAGCGGCTGTGATTTCCTTTGGGCTGATGGGAGGGCGTTTTTTTATCTTCAAAGCCTCAGGATCGAAGAATACAATGGCTTGGTCGGCTTCATCCAAACTATTTTGATAGTTCATCAAAAAAGATGGATCCAAACTACTGTAAGTATGAAGTTCCAAACAGGCGATTAACTTTGATTTAGTAAATTGATCATTTACTGCTTGGGTGGTTGCCTTTACTTTACTTGGAGCATGGGCAAAATCTTTAAAAAGAAAGCTGGTTTTTCCAGCGGCTAATTTTTCAAGTCGTTTGGAAGCTCCCTTAAAACTCCCTATGGCTTGGTAAAAATCATCTTCGTCAATTCCCATCAACTGACAAATCCATTTGGCTCCAGAAAGGTTAGAGAGATTGTGCCTTCCAAAAATACTCAAAGGAATGGCTCCTTCATCAGTCTCCAAAAAAGTAGTCCCTGAGCTGATGGAATGATCCAAAACACCATAGGCTTCTTTTCGAATGGTGTTTTGAGATGCCATTACCATTTCACGGAGCAGTTCATCTTCTCCATTGTACACCAAAACCCCCCCTGGGGTAATGCTATCGATGAAAATTTCGAACTGACGATTGTAATCCGATTCAGTCTCAAAAACATTTACATGATCCCATGCGATACCACTAATTAGCGCAATTTGTGGTTGATAGTGATGAAATTTAGGTTTCGAATCTATTGGAGAAGAGAGGTATTCATCTCCTTCAAGTAGAATAAAATCATTTTTTTCTGATAAATAAACCGCATTATCAAAACCGTCTAGTTGTGCTCCAATCATGTAGTCCACTGATTTTTGGTGATCATTCAAGACATGCAAAACCATAGCTGAAATGGAGGTTTTCCCGTGGCTACCGGCAATGACGACCCTGGTTTTACTTTGCGCGTAATGGGCAATAAACTCGGGGTAGGAAAAGATGGGTAAACCCATTTTTTGTGCAGCCAAAAGTTCGGGATTGTCCTTTTTGGCGTGCATTCCTAAAATTATTGCATCGAGCTTGGGGTGGATTTTTTCGGGGTACCATCCCATTTTCTCTGGACAGATTCCCGCTTTTTTGAGTTGCGACAGAGAAGGATCAAAAATAGCATCGTCACTTCCACTGATCTGATGACCGTTTTGGATTAAGGCTATGGCCAAACTGTGCATTGCACTCCCCCCGATGGCGATAAAATGATATTTACTCAAGCTTAAATTGATTTAAAAATTTTATGCCCTCATCAAAATCGGGCTTGATCTCAAGTGCTTTTTTAATGGACACTTGGGCTTCATTGAATTGATTATCGTAAAAATAGATTTTTGAAAGGTAATAGTAGGCCCATTCCAACGGATAATTATCAGTAAAACTGTAGTTATGAATGTAATGATTGATTGCAGCCAAAGCGATATCGGATTTAATTTTGAAGACTGCTGCGGAACGTCCTAAATCAAAAATGAAATTCCTTTTTAGATCCAAAAAGATGTCTTGATGATCGACATATGTTTTTTCGAGATGACGGAAAACCTCCATGTATTTGGATGCTGCGGCATCGAAATCACGGTTTACCCCATAAAGATATGCCTGCATCATCATCCCCTCTAGCGGAGCTAGAACCATTAATTCATTTAATTTTTTTTTGGCAAGATCAATGCTTCCCCCAAGGAATGGTGGGATTTCGGCGTACAATTGTATCAATAGGTTTAAATAGGTCAGCTTTTGAGGTTGTAACTCATGAGCTTGAAGGACATACTTTCGTGCTTTGACAACGTAGGGAACAGAAAAAAATCGTGATACCTCCAATGATCTCCTGGCGGCGGCAACTCCCAACATGAAATAATTTTCGGCCAAAGGAGCCAACACAACTAGTTTTTCGTAATGGTCAATGGCTGTTTCCCAATCTTTGTAATGGTATGACCATTCGGCAATTGATTTGAGTATGTTTGTTGATTGCTCATCCTCCTTACTTTTAAAATCAATTAATTTCTTTTGGTAGAGGGTATCACTCTTAAAATCATAGGATACAAAAGGGGTTTTAGGTTGTGAAACTGATAACAAAGGCAAAAAGCAAAAAAGAATGACCCTGCTGAATTTAGTCATTTGAGATATTTAACATTTTCCAAATCAGATCTTTAAGGGGGAGTAAACCAGATTGATCTACTGCCGATATCATGCAGTGGGGTATTTTGCGAAAGTTTTTCTCCATTTCTTCGGCGTACTCGGCTTTGAGTTCGTCGTCCAGTAAATCACACTTGGAAAGGGCAACAATGTAATCTTTGTCGATCAGCTCGGGATTGTAGGTTTTCAATTCAGTCATCAAGATATCAAAAGCTTTCTTGACGTCTGGAGTATCGGCGGGAATCATAAATAGCAAAACAGCATTGCGTTCAATGTGACGCAAGAAGTAGTGTCCCAGGCCTTTTCCTTCTGCAGCGCCTTCAATAATGCCCGGGATATCTGCCATCACAAAGGATTGAAAGTCACGATAGGGAACAATTCCCAAATTGGGTTTTAAGGTAGTAAACTCATAATCTGCAATTTTGGGTTTGGCAGCAGTCAAAGAAGCCAAAAGTGTAGATTTTCCGGCATTGGGAAAACCGACCAGACCAACATCGGCCAGCACCTTGAGCTCCAAAGTAATCTGTAGGTCTTGCCCTGGAATTCCAGGCTGGGCATACCTTGGAGTCTGGTTGGTAGAAGATTTGAAATTCCAATTGCCCAATCCTCCTTTTCCTCCTTCCAACAAAATAAATTCTTGGTCAGGTTCAACAATTTCGCAAAGGATCTCTTCATTATCTGAATTTTTTACGACTGTTCCCAATGGGACATCGATGTAAACATCTTTTCCTTGTGCGCCGCTACTTCGATTTTTACTTCCGTCTCCTCCATGGCCAGCGATAAAATGTCGGGTAAACTTGAACGAATAGAGTGTCCATAGGTTGGGATTGGCTCGAACAATAATGTGTCCCCCCCTGCCCCCATCACCACCATCGGGCCCACCTTTGGTGATGTATTTCTCTCGGTGAAGGTGCACAGAACCTTTACCTCCTTTTCCCGATTTGAGATTGAGTTTTACGTAGTCAACAAAATTCGCTTCGGTCATCTTTTAGAGTAAACCTTCAATCAGATTGGTCAATCGTTGAGTTATCTGATCAATACCACCAATACCATCAACACTGTGAAATTTACCCTGAGCATTGTAAAATTTTCTCAGTGGAGCCGTTTTATTATTGTACTCCTCAAAACGGTTTCTGATTTTTGTTTCATCTTGATCATCAACCCTACCACTGGTTTTACCGCGATTGATCAGTCGAGCGACCAAAACATCATCATCGGCCTCTAAAGCCAGTGTTGCGGTAATTTTCATGGATTTTTCATTCAAAAACCTATCGAGAGCTTCAGCTTGTTTTTCGGTTCTTGGAAAGCCATCAAAAATAAAACCTTTGGCATCTGGATTGTTTTCGACAGCATCCTTAAGCATGTCGATGGTAACTTGGTCGGGGACCAAATCCCCTTTATCCATATAAGACTGCGCCAGTTTTCCCAAATCTGTTTTATTGGAAATATGATGTCTGAAAAGATCTCCAGTAGAAATGTGGAACAATTGGTATTTAGATTTTAAAAACTCGGCCTGCGTTCCTTTTCCCGCTCCGGGTTTTCCAAAAAGTACTATGTTAATCATCTTTAAATATTTGAAACAAAGATATCCAAAATGAGTTGTTTTTTTTCAAGCAAAAAAGTTATGTGTATTTTTGTGAAAACTTCTCTATGGATTTTTTTTCAACATCAAAAACCTTGGGCATTTTAGGCGGAGGGCAATTGGGCAAAATGTTGCTCTACACCACTCGCAAATGGGACATTAAAACCAAGGTTTTAGATCCTAGTGAAAACGCACCTGCAAGACTGGCCTGTGACAATTTTATTCAGGGTGATCTTACGGATTTTCAAACGGTTTATGATTTTGGAAAAAACGTTGATGTTTTGACCATCGAAATTGAAAAGGTAAATGTAGCGGCGTTGGAAAAATTGGAACAGGAAGGTGTTGAGGTTTACCCTCAACCCAAAGTACTGAAAACCATTCAGAACAAATGTCTTCAAAAAAAATTTTACAAGACCCATGACCTACCCACCGCTCCCTTCGAAGAATTTGAAACCTTAGACTTGGTCAAGGAGTCTATTTTAAAGGGAGGGTTGTCATTTCCTTTTGTTTGGAAATCTGCAGAGATGGGTTATGATGGTTATGGGGTATCGATTGTTCACTCTAACAAAGAGGTTGAAGGTTTGAAGCCGGGTCCTTGCCTGATCGAAGAACTGATTCCTTTCGAAACGGAATTGTCTGTAATAGTTTGCCGACGACCACAGGGGGAAACCGTGCATTATCCAGTAGTTGAATCAGAATTTCACCCCACAGCCAATCAGGTAGAATATGTTTTGTGTCCAGCGAGAATATCGGATCAGGCGGCAAAAAAGGCAATTGCCGTCGCCCTGAAAACAGCTGAGGCCTTTGAACACATTGGTCTTTTGGCGGTTGAGCTATTTCTGACCCCAGAGGGGGAAGTTTTGGTCAATGAAGTTGCTCCTCGTCCACATAACAGCGGACATTACAGCATTGAAGCTTCATACACTTGTCAATTTGAACAACACATACGCGCAGTTTTGGATTTACCATTGGGAAAAACCAAGAGCACAGTTTCTGCAGTAATGGTAAATCTAGTAGGGCAAGACGGCTACAGTGGTCCGGTGGTTTACAAAAACATTGATCAGGTTTTGGCCATTGAAGGCGTTATTCCTCATATTTACGGAAAAAAAGAAACCCGTCCCTTTCGTAAAATGGGACATATCACCATCATACATCCCAAAATCGATACGGCCAGAAAAATGGCCCAACAAGTAAAAGAAACCTTATCAGTAATCAGTAAATAATATGGCTAAAGTTGGAATCATCATGGGCAGCGAATCGGATTTACCGGTCATGCAACAAGCAATCGATATACTTCGAGATTTTGGAATCGAAATAGAAGTGGATATTGTCTCTGCCCACCGCACGCCAGAGAAAATGATGGACTACGGTACTCAAGCGCGCCAAAAAGGTCTGAAAGTAATCATTGCAGGTGCCGGAGGCGCAGCCCACTTGCCAGGAATGATTGCAGCAATTACTCCTATTCCTGTCATCGGAGTGCCTGTAAAATCGAGTAACTCCATGGACGGGTGGGATTCTGTGCTGTCCATCCTCCAAATGCCAGGAGGAGTTCCTGTGGCTACCGTGGCGCTCAACGGTGCCAAAAACGCAGGAATTTTGGCCGCACAGATTGTAGGTACCTCCGAACCCGAAGTACTAGACCAAGTCGCACAATACAAAGAAGGCCTTAAAACCAAAGTGATCAACAGCAGTAAAAAACTTAATCCCTAAAAGATTGAAAAATCCTTTATTATACCCTTTTGATACCGCCCATCAATCCATTCCCTTCAGCAAAATCAAACCGGAACATTTTATCCCTGCGCTTAAGGAAAATATTAAAAATGCTCTAAAAAGAATTGATGAGGTGGTGGAACAAGCCAATGCACCCACCTTTGATAATACGGTTGAAGCGCTACAAAATATCGGAGAATTGCTGGGACGCAACAGCAGTATTTTGTTCAACCTCAACAGTGCAGAAACTTCAGAAGCTCTTCAGAAAGTTACTCAAGAGGCTTCGCCACTGCTCACGCAATTTCAAAATGATGTAAGACTGAATCAAGGTTTGTTTGAACGCATCAAAACGATCTACGAAAATCGAAACAAAGAAAATCTTACGGTGGAGCAAATGACTCTTTTGGAAAAAGAGTACAAAGGGTTTGCTAGAAATGGTGCATTATTGGCTGAGGATGAGAAGGATTTACTCCGAGAAATTGATACCGAAAAAGCACAACTGAGCCTTACTTTTGGAGAAAACGTATTGGCGGACACTCATGCTTTTGAACTTCATGTCACGAAAGAACAAGACTTAGAGGGCTTACCCGATCAGGTGAAGGAAATGGCCGCAGAAACTGCCCAATCCAAAGAAAAAGAGGGGTGGATTTTTACCTTAGATTATCCCAGTTATATTCCACTGATGACCTATGCCAAAAATAGATCTCTAAGGAAGAAAATGAGTTTGGCTTTTGGTCAACGTGGCTTTCAAGCCAATGAAAACAATAATACTGCTCTGATTCTGCGCTTGATAGAACTGAGAAAAAAAAGAGCTCAACTGCTGGGTTACGATTCTCATGCCGCTTTTATTTTAGAGGAACGTATGGCAAGCTCGGAAGAAACAGTAAAAGACTTTTTGGAAGATTTGTACCAAAAAGCTTATCCTTTTGCAGCTCGGGAATGGAAAACGATGGAGGATTATGCTGCAAAAAAATTAGACTTGGCCGAAATGGAAAAATGGGACACCGCCTATGTTTCAGAAAAACTCAAACAAGCCCAATTGGAACTGGACGAACAGCAACTCAAACCCTATTTTCCACTGGAAAAAGTTCAAGCCGGTGTGTTTGAAATTGCGAGAAAATTATTCGGCTTGCGCTTTAAAAAAAACAACGACTTGGAGGGATATCATCCAGAGGTTGAAGTCTATGAAGTTTTCAACCGTCAAGGTGCTTTTTACGCACTTTTATATACTGACTTTTTCCCACGACCAGGAAAAAGAAATGGTGCATGGATGACTTCCTATCGCAGTCAGAAAAAAGATCAAAGACCTCATGTGTCAATGGTCTGTAATTTTACAAAACCTACGGCCAGTACCCCATCGCTTTTAACTTTTCAAGAGGTCACCACCCTGTTCCACGAGTTTGGACATGCTCTACACGGTATGTTGGCCAATACCGTATATGACGGATTGAGTGGAACCAATGTTTTTTGGGATTTTGTGGAACTACCCAGTCAAATCATGGAAAACTGGTGTTACGAAAAAGAGGCCCTTGAGCTTTTTGCACGTCACTACCAAACGGATGAGGTAATTCCAATGGAATACATCGATAAGATCAAAAAAGTAGCCCACTTCCAACAAGGATTGCAAACCCTACGACAGTTGGGATTTGGCTTTTTGGACCTTTCTTATCACGGCAAGGAAGCAATGAACATCAAAGACGTTAAAACCCACGAGAGTAGTATTTTGGATCGGGTACAGTTTTTGAAAGATTATCGCGAGAATTGCACCAGTACAGCCTTTTCGCATATCTTTCAAGGGGGCTATTCGGCAGGATACTACAGCTACAAATGGGCTGAGGTGTTGGATGCCGATGCTTTTGAATTGTTTTTGGAAAAAGGCATTTTTGATGCTGAAACCTCCAAGTCTTTTGAAGAAAATATTCTTTCCAAAGGGGGTACTGAACATCCGATGACACTCTACAAAAGGTTTAGAGGCAAAGCACCCGATCCCAAAGCGTTACTGAAAAGAGCAGGCTTGGTAAAATAGTTTTTTGTCCTTTTCTGGCTGAAAATAAATCACAACCTCATCGCAAATCGAGGGATTTGCAAGTATTTTTTTTTAAATTAGTTGAAAGCAAACCCCAAATTTGTTCTTTATTTTGAAAAACCTACAACTATTTCACATTGAACTCCTGAGTCTATCTATCATAAAGACAGATTTTACCTTTAATCGGCAATCGATTGATTTGATAAAAATGAAAAAGGGAAACCGATGGCGACCCACCTCTCCGTTGCCTAATTTTTATAAAAGGAAACTTCAGTTAAAGGCTCCTCTGTGTTGTGCTATCAGTAGGTATGTTTTACGGTTAGAAAATGATTAGAGAAATTAAATCAATATTAGATGCCTTAAATGAAACACCAAGGTTGTTAAGGGAATTAATTAATGAAATCGAACCCAAACTTTATAAAAAGAAAATCATAAAGGGTAAATGGTCAATTCACGAACACGCCACTCACATTGCAGTTGGAGACATTTATGGTTTTCAAAAAAGGCTTGTAGAGTTTAAAAAACAGGATAAACCGACTTTCAATCCACTTTCTGGAGATGATTTTGATAAAGATTTCTTTATAAAACTAGAATTAAAAAAGACGATAAATGATTTTTTTGAAGTCCGGCAGAAAACAGTTGAATTAGCAAAACAAATTGATGCCAATGACTGGGATAAGCAAGCTATCCACCCAGAATATAAGACTTACACACCATACATAATGCTCAGGCATTTGTTGATGCATGACCATAATCATTTGTATAAAATTGAAGATCTAGGATTTGGAATTGGGCACACAAAATAGCGCAATAACAATAATGTGTTTAAGTAATGGTTATTAAGGTCTCAAGAGAAAGAATAAAATAAGCTCCGCGCGTAGTTTAAAGATTCTTTAATAGAATAGGATACTTTTTAAACGAGAGCGTTCCATCCACCCCTAACTAAAAAAAACCGCTACTCATCCTGCCAGTTTAAAAATCCTCCTTCTAAGTCATAGATTTTTTCAAATCCAAAAGAGACCATCACTTGAGCGGCGTAAAGGCTTCTCCTCCCTGAACGGCAATACACCAAAAGGGTATCCGATTTGGAAAGTTTTTGAATTTCGGTTACAAAAGTTTCGTCTTTTACATTGATATTTTGCGCTCCCAGGATATGTCCTTCTTGGAATTCCTCAGGGGTTCTTACGTCAATAATGGTATATCCTTTAGCGACCAAGTCCTGGTACTGCGGTTTTGCCACTACCTCTACTTTGGGAGGCTGGATGACCAATAAAAAAAGGAATAAAAATGTTCTCATATTACAAGATTTAAGCCCCTTAAAAATAACCATAAAATTGGAATGGACTCCACCCAAAAGCTGCTAAAATATTTGGATTGTTCGGTTTTGGAATACAACAGCAACATCGATAATACAAAAACCGCAACAAGCGTGGATGATAAATGAGAGGATATTGTGTAAAAAAATTCTATCCCAAAAAAAACAAACAGCATGGCTATTCCTATGATTTTAGTTCTTTTGATTCCCCATTTTTGTGGCCATGTGGACAGATTGGGGTCATCTGATTTTAAATCACGGATTTCGAAAGGCAGTGTAGCCACCACCACAAAAAGATAGCGCTGAAAGGCATAGACACAAGATAAAAAAGTAAGATTTTCTCCTGCAATGGACAGTGGCAAAAAAACAGCAGTCAGCGTCCAACTCATTGCCACTAAATGAATTTTCATGCCTTTGAGTCCCCGAAAATTGATTTTAAACCCAGGTAGAGGCAAACAGTAAAGCATTACCAATACTAGGGTTAAAAAAAGGATTAGCTGGGATTCAATGGGCAGAAAAAAGACAGTCATTATCAAAAGTAAAAAGGACAACAAAACAAAGGCGATCAAAATAAAATTGCTAGAGGTCTGGGGGACTTTATCAAAAACAGACGGAGGCAATTTAATGAAGTTATAGGCCAAGAAAGGAGCTGCAAGAAAGATCATCTGATCTTTTAACGGAAGAGAAATGCCAAAATCCGATGTTGTTATCTGAGCCAAGGCCCACACCGCAATACTCACGTGAAAGTTGTATTTGATATAGCCGTTAAAAAATTTGATCAACCACTGCACCGGACAAAAATATCTGTTAACTGTTAATAAGTGATCTTTTTGTTCAAAAAAAATGGAGAAATGGATGAATCCGAGTTCAAAACCTTTACATCTATATGCTAATTTTGATTAAACGAAATCCATATGCAGTCGGACAAATTTGCTTCTCGCCACATAGGCCCCAAGGATGAAGAAATCTCAAAAATACTAGCCACGCTTCAAGTCGATTCCATTGAGGAATTGCTTTCTCAAACCATCCCAGAGGAGATCAGGCTCAATCAAGCATTGGATCTTCCTCAAGGAATCAGCGAATACCGTTTCCTCAATCAATTAAGATCGCTTTCTGACGAAAACCAATTGTTTGAAACCTACATAGGCTTGGGCTATCACCCCAGTATAACACCTGCAGTAATTCAACGTAATATTTTGGAAAATCCAGGTTGGTACACTGCCTACACTCCTTATCAAGCAGAAATTGCTCAAGGCAGGCTCGAGGGGCTTTTTAATTTTCAAAGTATGGTTTGTGACCTAACAGGAATGGAAATGGCCAATGCCTCACTTTTGGATGAGGCCACGGCAGTAGCAGAGGCAATGACGCTAGCGTTTGCAGTAAGGTCTCGAGATCAAAAAAAATCCGAAGCAAATAAACTGTTTGTGTCGCATGATATTCTACCCCAATCCTTTGCTGTTCTCAAAACCAGAGCTATTCCTTTGGGAATTGATTTGGTCATCGGCGATGCAGAGCAAACGGATTTTGATGCTTCTTTTTTCGCAGCCTTTTTCCAATACCCTGGAAAAAACGGAAACCTTATCGATCTCCCTTCCACGGTGAGTAAAGCAAAAACCTTTGGACTCAAAACCATCGTCGCTGCTGATTTATTGAGTCTGACCTTATTGGAAGCCCCAGGATCCTACGACGTTGATGTGGTGGTGGGTACGACCCAACGTTTTGGCATTCCCCTAGGTTATGGAGGGCCACATGCAGCCTACTTTGCCACCAAAAAAGAATACAAAAGAAACATTCCAGGACGTATCATTGGCCAAACCATAGACCAAGACGGGAGTCCTGCCCTGCGAATGGCACTACAAACTCGTGAACAACACATCAAAAGAGATCGTGCTACCTCCAATATCTGTACTTCACAAGTACTATTGGCAGTAATGGCAGGGATGTATGCCGTTTATCACGGTCCAAAAGGTCTTAAAAAAATCGCCAAAAGAATACATCTGAATGCCGCCAAACTCGAAAAAAAATTAGTGGATTTGGGGCTGACTCAACTCAATGAGTTCTATTTCGATACTCTATGTATTAAAATTGATGTTGACGCTGTAAAAACAGAGGCAGAAAAAAATGAAATCAATTTTCACTACATCGATGAAAAAACTGTAGCCTTATCAATTAATGAGACAACAGACGAGATTGCTTTGCTCAAAATCCTAAACGTATTCGAAAAAGTAGTACATCAAAAAAAAATCAATGGTAAGGTGAAAATTGATAATCACCGCTATCCAGCCAAACAAAAAAGAAATAGCCCTTTTTTGACCCACAAGGTTTTTAATACTTATCATTCTGAGACCGCCATGATGCGATACATCAAGACCTTGGAACGAAAAGATTTGGCATTGAATCACTCGATGATTTCCTTAGGTTCCTGTACCATGAAACTAAATGCTGCTGCCGAAATGCTTCCCTTGAGCTGGCCGCGTTGGTCGAATATCCATCCTTTTGTTCCTAAAGAACAAGCTGGGGGTTATTACAAAATGTTGCATCGTTTGGAAGATCAGCTCAGTGAGATTACTGGATTCGATGCAACATCTTTACAACCTAATTCAGGTGCGCAAGGAGAGTACTCCGGACTTATGGTCATTCGAGCTTATCACGAGTCTAGAGGAGAATCCCACCGAAATATTTGTTTGATTCCCTCTTCTGCACACGGAACCAACCCTGCCTCTGCGGTAATGGCAGGTATGAAAGTGGTGGTGGTCAAAACCGATGAGTTGGGAAATATCGATGAGATAGATTTCTCTCAAAAAACAGAAGAACACCGTGACAACCTTGCTGCGCTGATGATCACTTACCCTTCTACTCATGGAGTTTTTGAGGCTGATATCAAAGATATCACGGCAAAAGTTCATGCTTGTGGCGGACAGGTTTACATGGATGGCGCCAATATGAATGCCCAAGTAGGTCTGACCAGCCCTGCTCAAATTGGGGCGGATGTATGCCATCTGAATCTACACAAAACCTTTGCCATTCCACATGGAGGTGGGGGCCCTGGTGTTGGTCCTATTTGTGTAGCATCTCATCTTTCTCCCTTCTTACCCCAACATCCACTTGTCAAAACGGGAGGAGAGGCATCGAGAGATACCATATCCGCAGCTCCGTGGGGATCCGCTTTGGCTTGTCTTATTTCATATGGATACATAGAAATGTTAGGAGGAAGGGGCTTAAAAAAAGCTACTGAAATGGCAATTCTCAATGCCAATTACATCAGCAAACGCTTAGAAGGTGCCTATGATATTTTATACATTGGAATTCACGGTAGAACGGCTCATGAATTGATCATCGACTGTAGGCCTTTTAAAAAACAAAACATAGAGGTTGTAGATATTGCCAAACGATTGATGGACTATGGCTTTCACGCTCCCACCGTTTCCTTTCCTGTTGCTGGAACCATGATGATTGAACCTACGGAAAGTGAAAACCTAGAAGAAATCGATCGATTTTGTGATGCGATGATTTCCATACGTATGGAAATCAATTCAGGGGACGAAGCCAGCATTGCCTTACTTAAAAATGCGCCTCACACCCTGAGCATGCTGACTGCAGACAAATGGGACTTTCCTTATTCCAGACAAAGAGCAGCATATCCATTAGCTTTTGTTATGGATAATAAATTTTGGCCTTCAGTCAGAAGAGTAGATGAAGCCTTTGGAGATCGTAATTTAGTTTGTAGCTGTTCTTCCGTAGAAGATTACGTAAGTGCTTAGTTTATCGGTGTTTTACACCAATTTGGGCTAAAATCCATCACAACTCAACCCTTTTGGGCATCATACGTTTTTTTTCAAAAGTATCGATGATCTTCAATAAAGAAGTACTATTGTAGTGTTATTATGAGTTATATTATCACTGGTAGTGGTTGTTGCATCCCCACTGTTGTTCAAGAGAACAAAGCTTTTTTGAATCACTCTTTTTTGGACAATAAAGGATCTGAATTCGAGATCAACAACCAAACCATTATCGATAAATTTAATTCCATTACTGGAATTGAGGAACGAAAGTACATCGACTCAGACCTAAAAACATCGGACATTGCTTTTCATGCTGCACAAATAGCCATTGAAGATGCTCAGTTAGATCCTGAAACCCTTGATTATATCATTGTAGCTCATAATTTTGGTGACATCAGCTCTGGAACAAAGCAAATCGACACATTGCCTAGTTTGGCTTCAAGGGTAAAAGCAAAATTAAAGATTCAAAGCCCCAAATGTGTTGCTTTCGACATTCTCTTTGGATGTCCTGGATGGGTGGAGGCCATGATTCAAGCCCAAGCATTTATTAAAGCAGGAATGGCCAAAAAGTGTTTGGTCATAGGTGCTGATGCCCTATCGAGGGTCATTGATGTGTACGATCGTGATTCTATGATTTACGCGGATGGAGCTGGTGCTACCATTTTGGAAGAATCCTCTCAAGAAGGAGGAATCTTATCACATGGTACTTTAACCTACACTGCCGATAATGAAGCTGACTTTATTTTTTATGGTAACTCATACAAAAAAGAGGATTCGAATGGGGATAAGTTCATTAAAATGCAAGGCAGGAAAGTCTACGAATTTGCTCTCAACAAGGTACCTGCAGCCATGAAAGAATGTTTGGATCAGTCGGGAGTTGAAATCGAAAATCTAAAAAAAATATTCATTCACCAGGCCAATAAAAAAATGGATGAGGCCATCGTTAAAAGGTTTTACAGGCTTTACAAAAAACCGATGCCAGAGGATATCCTTCCTATGAATATTGAAGAGTTTGGCAACAGCTCGGTCGCTACAGTTCCAACGCTTTACGACTTGGTGGTCAAACAAAACTACAAAGGACATTGTTTAAAAAAAGGCGATGTCATTCTTTTTGCCAGTGTTGGAGCGGGAATGAACATAAATGCCATTACCTATCAAATTTAAACCTGACTTGAGGTCAAAAGCCCATATTTCTTTGGGTTAATTGTGTAAATTTGTCTTGATGCTTTTACTTCAAAATATAGGGTCTTACTTCATAATGCTTTCCAAAGTATTCACACGTTTTACGAGTTGGAGTGTTATGAAAGAGTTGATCATAAAAGAGTTGGATTCCCTGATCATCCGCTCGATTGGTATCGTTTCTTTCATCTCTTTTTTTGTCGGTGGTGTAGTTGCCATCCAAACAGCATTGAACCTCAACAATCCTTTTTTACCTAAAAACCTGATCGGCTTTGCCACCCGTCAGTCGGTTATTTTGGAGTTTGCTCCAACTTTTATCTCAGTAATCATGGCTGGTAAAGTCGGTTCATACATCACCTCTAGTCTGGGAACCATGAGGGTAACAGAACAAATAGATGCCTTGCAAGTCATGGGAATCAACACTTACAATTATTTGATCTTCCCAAAGATCATTGCCCTACTTTTCTATCCTTTTATCATCACCATCTCAATGTTTTTAGGCATCATTGGAGGCTATGTTGCTTCAATTTACGGTGGTTTTTGCTCGAGTGCTGATTTTATAGAAGGGATTCAACTCGACTTCATTCCGTATCACGTAAGCTATGCTTTCGTAAAGACGGGTTTCTTTGCTTTTATTCTGGCTACTGTCCCATCATTCCATGGATATTTCCTAAAGGGAGGAGCTTTAGAAGTCGGTAAAGCAAGTACCACATCATTTGTCTGGACAAGTGTTCTCATCATTGTGACCAATTATATCATAACTCAATTATTGCTTACCGGATGATCGTCGTTGAAAAACTTTGTAAATCATTTAATGGGGTGAATGTTTTAACCGACATTTCAACCCAGTTTGATAAGGGAAAAACCAACTTGATTATTGGTCAGAGTGGTTCAGGAAAAACAGTGCTTCTCAAATGTATTTTGGGGCTTTATGGCATCGACAGTGGTCATATTTATTTTGAAGACCGCTCTCTCCAAAAAATGACCATTCAAGAAAGAAGCACCCTCCGACATGAAATGGGAATGGTATTTCAGGGCAGTGCGCTATTTGATTCTATGACTGTTGAGGAAAATATTATTTTTCCCATGCGAATGCTGACCAAAAAAAGCACAGAAGAAATGCTCTCTAGAGCCAATGAAGTGATCAAACGAGTGAATCTGATCAATTCCAACAAAAAACTACCTTCCGAGATTTCAGGGGGGATGCAAAAAAGGGTTGCCATTGCTAGAGCAATCGTCATGAATCCTAAGTATTTATTTTGCGATGAACCCAATTCTGGACTGGATCCTAGGACTTCAACGTTAATCGATAATTTGATTCTAGAAATTACCCAAGAATATCAAATCACTACCGTTATCAATACTCACGATATGAATTCGGTAATGGAAATTGGTGAAAAGATTTTGTTTTTGGAAAATGGACTCAAAGGCTGGGAAGGATCCAATCAAGAGGTCTTTAAAACAGAAAATGAAAGTGTGGGAAATTTCATCTACTCCTCCAATCTATTTAAGAAGGTTAGAAAAGTATATCAAGAGGAAGACTAATCTTTTTTGTTTTCAAGTTTCTTTGAGGCGTTTTTAGAAAGATCGTTTACTTGCTGATTCTTATCCATTGGACAAATCATTAGAACTTCCTCTGTATCAACAATGATGAAATTTTCAAGACCAGATATTACAACTTTCTTCTTGGGGTCGATTCTTACCAGATTGCCATGGGATTTTTCTGCATATACTGCTCCATTGACAACAACATTATTTTGATCATCTTTGGGTAAACGATCGTAAATGGACTTCCAACTCCCCAAGTCATTCCAATCAAAACGAGCTGGGATCAAATAGATGTTGTCAGATTTCTCCATCAGTGCATAGTCAATAGAAATATTTTGAGCTAGGGGATAATTCTTGTCAATAAAAGCGCTTTCAGCGGCTGTATTCAAATGCTCATAAGCTTGAAAGAATAAATTATAGAGCGAGGGAGCGTGGATTTTAAAACCGTCTAAAACAGCTTTTGCTGACCAGACAAAAATTCCCGAATTCCAAAAATAATTTTGAGCATCAATAAATTTTTGAGCAGTTTCCAAATCGGGTTTTTCGGTAAACTCCAATACTGGCTTAAGTCGGGACTGCACGTCATTGTCATTGAC
>JAYNHF010000005.1:49698-81608 GCA_038107695.1 Flavobacteriaceae bacterium
CGGCTACATATCCGAATCCCGTGGCTGGAAAATTAGGTTGAATTCCAAAGGTGATGAGATTTTTTGAATCAGCAGCCTCAAGAGCTAATTCGATGTCCTCTCTAAATAACTTTTCATCCTCGATCAAATGATCACTTGGGGTTACTACTATTTTAGCGTCAGCATTCATTTTGTGAATTTTCAGGCTTGCCATGAGAATACAAGGAGCAGTATTGCGACGATCGGGTTCGCAAATCACTTGGCTGGGTAATATTTTGTCTCCCAACTGACTGATAATCAAACTTTGGTATCGATTTTGAGTTACAATGTAGATATTGTTGGAGGGTATGAAATTCTCCAATCTTTCAAAAGTACTTTGCAAAAGGGAACGCCCTGAGCCTGTCATGTCGTGAAATTGTTTTGGAAAATCCGGTGTACTGGAAGGCCAAAACCGCGAGCCAATTCCACCAGCCATGATGATTGCAAAGTGATTTTCAAACATTTTGTTCTATTTTTTTTACTTGCGCGTGGGGGCTAAAGAGATACATTCTTTTGGAATTAACTTCTCTACATTCATAACGTTTGACCCTTTTGTGGCCTCTTATGAATCTTCTACCGTTATGAATTTCAAAAATCATTCCTTGCTCCAATTCATAAATATAATTTTTTTCGTTATCAGGATCAAATTTATTGAGTGCCATGACCAAATCAAAATCAGCATCAGAAGAGGCTTTTGGGTTTCTAAAGTGTATCCTTAGTGTGTTGAGTAATTTCTCTGGAAAAATTTCAGGGGTAAGAAAAGGCAACATGATTTTTTTGAAAGTATTTTTCCACTCTTTACCATGGGGCTTGATCCTAGATCCAAAATCTTGATAAGCTAATAGATGGGCAATTTCGTGTATGGTCGTAATCAAAAACCGATAACGATTGGGCATTTCATTGACAGTAATCTGGTGCCTGCCTCCAGGCAAGACTCTAAAGTCTCCGTGTTTCGTATGTCTTTTGTGGGTAATTACCAAGTTTACTTCCCATTGAATCAAGTATTTGGTCAGTAAAGGTAATGAGGCTTGGGGTACAAAATTCTCAACCGTATTCAAAGAATTTCTCATCTCGATTAGGGAGTAGAAGAGGAAATAGGCAATACCTTACCATTGTAAAACTGCTGACCCTCTGCTGCAAAATCAATTATGTAGCGTGCCATTTTTTGGGCACTAATAGGAGCCTGATAGCCAGGAAATGCCTCTTCCAACATCTCTGTTTGAACAGCACCCAATGCCAATACATTAAAGGCAGGCCCACTTTCTTTGAACTCTTCTGCCAACAGCTCTGTAAGGATTACCAATGCTCCTTTGCTACTGCTGTAAGCAGATAAACCTGGAAACTTCGCACTTCCTTGAACCCCTCCCATACTTGAAATATTGACTACATGTCCCTTATTGTTCATCAAAGGAAGTATCAAACGTGTTAGGGTAGCCACCGCAAAAACATTGACTTTGTAGATTTGCTCAAATTCAACCGAAGAGGTTTTTAAAAAAGGTTTATTGATTAAACTCCCTGCATTATTAATCAAAACGTCAATGGTTTTGAATTTTGATTTGATCTGGTTTACAAAATCGACAACCTCTGCTTCATTAGCAAGGTCAACCCCGAAAGGGTGAACGTTTGTGATGCCTTTCAATGTCTTGATATTTCTAGAAAGCGCAATGATTTGATGGCCATCAGCAGACGCTTGCTTGCAAATTTCGAAGCCCACTCCCCTACTTGCACCTGTAACAATAAGGGTTTTCATTGGTTTTGATTTTAATAGTTCAAATCTAATATTCCATTATCAGGATACCAAAAGACGAATGGGGTTTTCGATGTAAAGTCTAAGGGTTTGTAAAAATTGAGCTCCTGTAGCACCATCGACAGTTCGGTGATCACAAGCCAGTGTTAGTTTCATGGTATTTCCTACCACAATGGCATCGTCTTTAACTACAGGTTTTTTTTCTATCGCTCCAACAGAGAGGATAGCGGAGTTGGGTTGATTGATGATGGAGGTAAACTCTTGGATTCCAAACATACCTAAATTAGAAACTGTAAAGGTACTGCCCTCCATTTCGGCAGGAGTTAATTTTTTATCTCTAGCTCTAAAGGCGTAGTCTTTCACCGTATTTCCGATCTGTCTCAAATCCATCTCATCGGTAAATTTAAGCACTGGAACCACAAGACCGTCTTCAACTGCAACGGCAACTCCCATGTGAACGTGATGATTTTGAACTATTTTATCGTCGTACCACTGTGAATTGACCTGTGGATGCTCTTTCAACGCCAAGGCAACTGCCTTAAGGACAATATCGTTAAAGGAAATTTTGGTATCAGGTAGGGTATTGAACTGCTGTCTGAAGGCAATGGCCTGATCCATATCCAACTCAACCCCTAAATAATAATGTGGAGCAGAAAATTTTGATGTCGATAATCTTTTGGCGATTACCTTTCTCATGGTACTATTGGCCAATTCTGTAACACTTTCAACTCCAGTGGGACCTGAATTGGCAGCATAGACACCAGTTGTTCCCTTAAAATTTTCTACATCTCTTTTGACAATTCTTCCTCCGTCGCCTGAACCTTTCAGCTGCTGAAGACTGATCCCTTTCTCTTCTGCAATTTTTTTTGCCAATGGCGAAGCTATCAATCTACCATTTTGTTGGCTATGATTCACCGTAGTGAGTGGCGTAGCCACAGGAGCGGGTTTTGGAATTTCTTTTTGTTCTGCAACCGCGGGTGTAGTTACTTCTTCCTTAACTTCTTGAGGTTCAACCTCTTTGGTAATGTTACTATCGATGGCAGCCTTAACAATTGCGGGGTCAGTACCATCTTTACCTATCGCTGCCAAAACAGAATCTACAGCAGCCGATTGGCCTTCTTCCAACCCGATGTACAATAATGTACCAGAGTAAAAGGATTCGAACTCCATGGTGGCCTTATCTGTTTCAATTTCGGCCAAGATATCACCTTCGTTTACAGGATCTCCGACTTTTTTATTCCATTTGGCAACAGTACCCTCCTCCATGGTATCGCTCAATCGTGGCATACTAATTACCTCGACTCCTTCTGGCATGGATGTTTTTTCAGATGTAGTTTCTACTTTTTCTGTCACCTCAGCTACCTCCTGGGCTTGAATGGTATCTTCTTTTGGGGCTGACGCTGTCCCTGCTCCAATCATATCTGTGATGTCCTCCCCTTTTTCACCGATGATGGCCAAAAGGGAATCTACAGGTGCAGTACCTCCTTCTTCAATTCCAATATGTAAGAGCTCTCCTTCTTGGAAAGACTCAAATTCCATGGTGGCTTTGTCCGTTTCGATTTCAGCAAGAATGTCACCTTCTTTAACCAAATCACCTACTTTTTTGTACCATTTGGCTACCGTACCTTCCTCCATGGTATCGCTCAATCGCGGCATGTTTATCAATTCCGCCATGTTAATCTAATTTATGCTTAATAAAGGGATATTCTTCCTGTTCGTAAACAGCATCGTACATGACTGATTTTTCGGGGAAAGGGGAGTTTTCCGCAAATTTTTCGCATTCAGCTACTCCTGCTTTAACCTTTGCATCAATCTCATCCAACTGTTTTTGTGAGGCATACTTGTTTTTTAAAATAATTTCTTTGACCTGAGTAATGGGGTCAATTTTTCTGTATTCCTCAACCTCCTCTTTGGTTCTGTATTTTTGAGCATCCGACATGGAGTGACCTCTGTATCTATAAGTTTTCATTTCTAAGAATGAGGGGCCTTTGCCCTCTCTGGCATGCTTAATGGCTTTATCCAAACCTTCGGCTACTGCAACGGGGTCCATTCCATCAACAGGACCACAGGGCATTTCATAACCCAATCCCAACTTCCATATTTCTTGATGACTGGCGGTTCTGGCGACAGAAGTTCCCATGGCATAGCCGTTATTTTCTACTACAAAAACCACGGGTAATTGCCATAGGGTAGCTAAGTTTAACGTTTCATGAAGGGAACCCTGACGAACAGCACCATCACCCATAAAACAAAGCGTTACATTGTCCCTCTTAAAAAATTTATCTCCGAAAGCCATACCAGCTCCTAAGGGAATTTGTCCTCCAACAATTCCGTGTCCACCGTGAAATTTGTGCTCTTTAGAAAAAATATGCATGGATCCTCCCAACCCCATAGAAGTCCCGGTTGCTTTTCCAAACAACTCTGCCATAACACGTTTGGGATCTACACCCATCCCAATGGGTTGTACGTGATTCCTGTATGCAGTAATCATCCTGTCTTTTCCCAATTCCATGGCGTGGAGTGCTCCAGCTAAAATAGCCTCTTGTCCATTGTAAAGGTGGAGGAAACCTCTTACCTTTTGTTGGATATAAACGGCGGCTAATTTATCCTCAAATTTACGCCAAAAGAACATATCCTCATACCATTTCAGATAGGTAGCCTTGGTTATTTTTTTCATTAAACGAATGTGATTATCAAATTCAAAATATTTTCAAAATTACTGAATTATGTCCTTTTGATAAAAATATATTGATGAAATTGATGAAGATTGAGCTGTTAAAGATTTTCAGCATTAGCTTCTTCGTCATCGACCACCTTATTTGAGCCATCAAAATTAAAGCTGAGTGAAAACCTTAAGGTGTTTTCCAATGGGTTTCTGATTTTAGAAGTCGAGGACAAATAAGAGATATCGATTTCTGTGCCTTTAAGTTTGAACCCTGCTCCAAATGTCAAGTAACGACGGGAACCTTTTTCCTCACTTTCATTGAAATAACCCGTTCTAAGTGCCAAAGTTTCAGCAAAAAGATACTCTAAACCCAACGCCCATGTGATTTCTTTTAATTCCTCTTGTGTTCCACCGGGGGCATCATTGAAAGACTTGAAAATTCCATTGAAAAAATCTATATCGGGTTGTTTATACCCTTGAAGTTGATTATTGTTGTCGTAATACGCTACTGGGGTTGGCACCAAAAGTTTAGAAAATTCCAGATATACCCCCAATACGTTTGAGGTATCAAAAATAAAATCCAATCCGGAGCCTATTTTAAGGTTTGTAGGAATAAAGTCCATTTGACCTCCTTCGTCGTATTTAAGACGAGGGCCTATGTTGGAAATATTGAACCCCGCTCGGAATAGGCCATCAAGGGATCCCATATCAAAAGATTTGCTTTGGTAGAACCCTGCGATGTCCACTCCCATGCTATTTGCAGAGGTAGCATCCATATCGGTGTGAATTTTCAGGTCTGATCTCAAAAATCTCCCCGCAACTGCCATTCCAAAACTTTCACTCAGTTTAAGCGAATAAGAAACATCTATGGTGATTTCATTCGGTCGTTTTGAACCTTGATCAATTATGGTTCCTGACATCATATTGTTGAATTGAACATTACCATAACTAAAATACTTCAAGCTCGTTGCCCAAGCACTTCTATCATTAATTTTGTTAAAATAGGTCAAACTACCCAAGAAAATATCATCAACCAACTGTCTCAAATAGGGGGTATAACTTAGGCCTAGACCACTGTTATTTTCCGAAAAAGCATATTTCGCTGGATTCCACTGCTGCGCATATGAGTCCGCAGAGGTCGCCACCCCAAGTTCTCCCATACCCGCTGCTCTGGCATCGGGGGTAATTAGTAAAAAGGGCACACCTGTTGTAATAACTCGATCCTGACCACTTACTTTGAACATAAAAAGAAGTGCTACGAATGATCTCAAAAAAAGACGTGTTGGAGTCATTTTAATTAGTTTTCAAATTCATAACGCAACATCTACTCATATGTTGTGTTGCACTGTAGCAACTTATCAACAATGCATCATAAATCATTTTTAGTACCAGCGCATAATAATATACTATTTATAACGTTATTTAGTAGTAAGTGCGGTATCTATTTGGATAAAATAAGATTTTGAGACTCTTATAATTAGTATATTGCATAAAAAATTTAGACATACTGATACTATGAATATTAATTTTTTGATTAAAACTTTATTTATTTTTCAGCTCGTATTGCTCTTTACGGCCTGTGGTGGAAGAAGCAATATGTCTCGTGCAACTGGATGGGGCATCAATTCCAAAGATGGAGGTTTTCAGTACAATATTGAATTTGAAGATCAAGAAAATGGTCCTGGACTGGTCTTTATTGAAGGAGGAACTTACACCAAAGGACAAGTTCAAGACGATGTTTTACACGATTGGAACAATACTCCTACTCAGCAGCACGTAATGTCTTTTTACATTGACGAAACTGAAGTGACCAATCTGATGTACATGGAATATCTGGATTGGCTAGAAACGGTCTTTCCTTTGAGTGAACCGAGATACAGACAGATTTATGAAGGAGCGCTCCCTGACACGCTGGTTTGGAGAAATACATTGGGGTACATGGAAGAACTTACCACCAATTACTTGAGACATCCTGCTTATGCAGAATATCCTGTTGTTGGTATCAATTGGTTACAAGCAGTACAATTTGCAGAGTGGAGAACCAACCGAGTCAACGAATTTATTTTAGAAAGAGAATCCTACGTTCAAAAAAATATTAGATACAGCGAAAACGACGGTGGTGTTGTAAATTCCAACAATACTTTTAGCACCGCTGCCTATTTGAAAAGACCCGAAACCTCATATGGTGGACTGATGGCGTCTGACAGTCTTATGGGAAAAAGTGGATTAATGAAGAAAGACACTGCCACGGTTAATGTATACGCTGGAGTAGATAAAGGAGTATTATTGCCCTCATATCGTCTTCCTACGGAAGCCGAATGGGAATATGCTGCATTAGCATTGGTAGGTGATAGAGAATACAACACCTACAGAGGTAAGAAAAAATATCCTTGGTCTGGTGAATATACCCGATCTGACGAAAGAAGAAGTGAAGGGGATCAATTGGCGAATTTTAAATTTGGTAAAGGAGATTATGGTGGAATTGCAGGATGGTCAGACGACGGAGGTGATATAACTGTTCAGGTGAGGAGTTACCCCCCTAATGACTTTGGAGTGTATGATATGGCTGGGAATGTGGCCGAATGGGTGGCAGACGTATACCGTCCAATTATAGATGACGAAGCTAATGATTTCAACTATTACAGAGGAAACATCTATTTGAAGAATGCAATTGGAGAAGATGGTAAGGCTACCATTTTATCTCCAGACCAACTGGTCTACGATACCTTACCAAATGGAAAAGTAATGCTTAAAAGACTACCTGGAGAATTAGAGATGGTGCCCATCGATGATGAAGAAACATTTTTAAGACAGAATTTCTCTGAAAGTGATAATAGAAATTTCAGAGACGGAGACAAAGAATCAACCCAACGATATGCAAGTTTTAATGACTCGGATGAGGACAGTCCAAATAAAAGACCCGAGACCGCTGGAATGTACGATGCACCCATCCATCCAAAAATAGAAATTGATGAAGATGGTAATGTCATAAGAAACATTGATAAATCAAATCGGAGAACTTCGTTGATTACAGACGAAGTAAGGGTTTACAAAGGAGGATCATGGAAAGATAGAGCCTACTGGTTAGATCCTGCTCAGCGAAGATATTTGCCTCAATACATCGCTACAGACTACATCGGATTCAGATGTGCCATGTCTAGATTAGGACAAAAAAGCAGAATTAAAAAGACCGCCAGACACAAGCGCGGTAGGTAATCATAACAAGGCATTTTCTAAATGCCTTTTTTTTATGAATTCAGCACAACTCCACGATTATTTCAAGGATACCTCAGGGGTGGTTACAGACAGTCGTAAGCTGATTCAAGATTGTTTTTTTATAGCACTAAGAGGTGATACATTTGACGGTAATTTATTCGCAGAGGAAGCAATCAAAAAAGGTGCTCGATACGCATTAGTAGATCGACCCGAAATTGCTAAAATGAATGACCGTCTGATTTTGGTTGATGATACCCTAAAATCACTTCAAAATTTAGCTCAATATCACAGAAATAGGCTACAACCAAAAATAATTGCTTTGACTGGAAGTAATGGTAAAACCACCACTAAAGAGCTTATCAAAAATGTCTTGAGCGAAAAATTCATCACCAAAGCAACACATGGCAATTTAAACAACCACATTGGCGTCCCCCTAACATTACTCAGTTTCGATGAAAAAATAGAAATGGGAATTGTTGAAATGGGAGCCAATCACAAAAAAGAAATTGATTTTTTGTGTCGAATTGCACAACCCGATTATGGTTTGATCACCAATTTTGGGGAAGCTCATCTGGAGGGATTTGGAGGTATCAAAGGGGTTATTCAAGGAAAATCAGAAATGTACCATTACTTAAGTCAGAACGGCGGAACCCTATTTTTGAACATAGATGATCCCTTACAAAGTTTATGGAAATCACACCAATCTCATTTTACTTTTGGACAAAGTCCAAAAGCTAACTGTAGTCTGAAATATCTGAAAAGAGCATCAAAACCACTGGCGTTGGATTTAGAAGGAGAAATCATTGAAAGTCAGCTCTACGGAGAGTACAACTTTTCCAATATCGCTGCTGCAATGGCCATTGGGAAATTTTTCCAGTTGAGTGTCGAACAAATAAGATCAGGAGTTAATTCATACAAACCGACTAACAACCGATCTGAAATCATACAGAGGGGAAACAACAAAATCGTACTTGATGCTTACAATGCCAACCCCAGTAGTATGAAGGCTGCAATCCAATCGTTTGTAAGCTACGGTAAAAAAAAGAGAGCTGTTATTTTAGGAGATATGTTTGAGCTGGGAAATCATGCTGCGACAGCTCATCAACAAATTGTCGATCTACTGGAAAAAACAAATTTGGAGCACATTCTGCTAGTAGGAGATAATTTTCTTCAAACGCAATCAAAAGATCCGAGAGTACATGTTTTTAAAGGGCATGAAGAAATCAAAAATTATCTAAATCAAAGTCCATTGGATAAGGCCAACATATTGATCAAAGGATCAAGAGGAATGGCCATGGAAAAAATTTTGGACCACCTGTAAGCTTATTTTAACCCAGCGCCTTTGATGATTTCATCCACTACCTCGGGATTCAATAAGGTAGAAATATCTCCCAAATTAGAAAGATCACGACTGGCAACTTTCCTCAAAATTCTTCTCATGATTTTACCCGATCGGGTTTTAGGCAGACCACTCACAATTTGCACATGTTCTGGTTTTGCAATAGGACCGATGATTTTTCTTACCAGTTGTTTGATTTCCTCCTCCAGTATCTCAGCCGACTTTTCAGTACTGTCACAAATGGCAAAAGCGTAAATACCTTGCCCTTTGATTTCGTGGGGATATCCAACAACTGCCGATTCGACAACCTCAGGATGTTCGTCAATAGCATTTTCAACTTCAGCAGTTCCCATTCGATGTCCCGAAACATTGATTACATCGTCAACCCTACCTAAAATTCTCAGATAACCATCGTGATCTCTTTTGACACCATCTCCAGTAAAATACATGCCTTTGTAAGTAGAAAAATAGGTGTCTTTACAGCGCTGGTGATCACCATAAGTTGTTCTGATCATCGATGGCCAAGGGTACTTAATGCATAAGTTTCCTTCAACGTTATTTCCTTCAAGTTCATTGCCCTCAGCATCAACGATAACAGGCTGGATTCCAGGAAGTGGCAGTGACGCATGGGCAGGTTTGTTGGGTGTAATACCCGCCAATGGAGAGATCATGATCCCCCCCGTTTCGGTCTGCCACCATGTATCTACCAGTGGACAGTTGCCCTTACCAATATGTTCGTGATACCAGTGCCAAGCTTCTTCATTAATGGGTTCTCCCACCGAACCTATGACTTTAAGCGAATTCAAATTGAATTTTTCAACAGGCTCTGTTCCATGAACTTGTAATGCTCTGATCGCTGTTGGGGCAGTATAAAATTGATTGACTTTGTATTTCTCAACTATTTCCCAGAACCGACCAGGATGAGGGTAAGTAGGAACTCCTTCGAACATTAATGTAGTTGCTCCAGCCAGAAGGGGACCATATACAATGTAGGAATGACCCGTGATCCAACCAATATCAGCAGTGCACCAGTAGACATCGTCATTGTCATACTGAAAAACATTCAAAAAGGAATAATAAGTATAAATCATATAACCTGCTGTGGTATGAACAACTCCCTTTGGTTTTCCTGTTGAACCTGAAGTATAGAGGATAAATAACAGATCCTCTGCATCCATAACTTCAGCTTCATGGGCTTCAGATTGTCCCTCCAAAGCTTCATCCCACCACAAATCACGTCCGGCTTTCATTTCTATCTTTTCTCCAGTGCGATTCAGCACAATGACTTTCTCAACATAATCTGAATTATTTAGGGCCTCATCAACAACAGACTTCACAGGTATGTTTTTATTTCCTCTAAAATTACCATCGGAGGTAAGCACCATTTTGGCTTGACAATCATTGATTCGATCTGCTAGTGCAGCGGCAGAAAATCCAGCAAAAACAACAGAGTGAACAGCACCAATCCGAGCACATGCCAACATTGCAACCGCAGCTTCAGGAACCATAGGCATGTAGATAATTACTCTGTCACCCTTGTTTATTCCTTGTGATTTCATTGCGTTGGCAAATTTACAAGTGGCCTTGAACAACTCACCATAAGTCATATGAATGGGGTCTGCATTTGGATCATTAGGTTCCCACAAAATGGCAGTTTTGTGCTCATGTGATGGGAGTAATCTTTCAAAAATATTTTCTGTCAAATTGAGTTGAGCATTTTCAAACCAAGTGACTTTTGGCTTGTCAAAATCCCAATCCAAAACCTGATTCCATTTCCTTTTCCAAATAAAATTCTCAGCAATATCAGACCAAAAATCTTCAGGTGACATTACACTATCATGATAATCATTGGTGTAATCTCTAAGGCTTTGTATTTTATTTTTCATAATAAATTTATTTAGAGTAAACTTAAGCTTAAAAGCAAACTATTCAAAAAAAAATAAATGGTTATAAATGGTTATAAATGGTTATAAATGGTTAATTCAAATAAATAATGGATAATAAATGCGTTATTACTAGAAAAATCATGTAAATTTTGTTATTTTTATTATTTAAACTATTTATTTACTATATTTAATAAAATTGAATTTATGCAAAACATTCTAGTTGTTTTGATTTTTCTGGCTCTTCTTTTTGGAGGAGTTTATTGGTATGCTGGTTATTCTACCCGAACTGGTTTTGCCAAGGATGAGAATCAAAACTTTATCCCAGATGCTTGGGAAGAAAAATTCAGCTGGTTTTTCTCAGGAAAGGGCATCATTATGTTGTTATTAGGGGTTGCGATTGGATTTACTTTGGCTCAAGTTATTGGCTAATTGACTCCACATGACTCCATAATTTATACCTAATTTTAAGTCTCCCTCGGGAGACTTCTGTTTTTGATGTAAAAACAAGTTTTGTTTGCATTAAGATGTTAGACCAAATAATCACTATTTTAGTAATCATTAATTTTCTATAGATGAGAATCTTTTTTTCTTATATTCTAATTTTTGTAGCTTTCACAATTAACTCTCAAAACAATCCCTCCACTCCAAATATTGTATTGATCATGGCTGACGATTTGGGCTATGAGTGCATCAATTCCTATGGAGGCACTTCCTACAGCACTCCACGGTTGACTCAGCTGGCTCAAAGCGGAATGCAGTTCGACAACTGCCATTCTCAACCCATCTGTACTCCGTCAAGAGTAAAACTAATGACTGGTAGATCAAATAAAAAAAATCATATTCAATTTGGTTATCTCAATCCCAAAGAAAAAACATTTGGTCAAGTATTGAGAAAAAAAGGATATGCTACCATGATCGCTGGCAAATGGCAATTGGGAAAAGATATTTCTTTACCCAAGCATTTTGGATTTGATGAACATCTGTTGTGGCAATTGAGTACTTCGGGAAGAGACTCTACTGGAAGAGATAAACGCTATGTCAATCCTGTGTTGGAGCAAAATGGAAAAGTATACGAAAAGAACGAGGGAAAGTACTCTACAGATTTGGTGGTGGACTATATTAATGATTTTATGGAGCGAAAAAAAAATCAACCCTTCTTAGTTTATTACCCCATGATTCTTACCCATTGTCCATTTGATCCTACACCTCATTCCAAAGACTGGGATCCTAAAGATATGGGTTCCAAAACTTATAAGGGAAATGCGAAATATTTTGGTGATATGGTTTCTTACATGGACTATTCCGTTGGACGTATAATGGATAAGATCGATCAACTGGGATTGAGAGAAAATACCCTGATAATTTTTACAGGAGACAACGGTACAGACGTCCCCGTAGTATCCATGATGGATAATGTTGCTGTAAAGGGTGGAAAGGGAACTACTAAAGATAACGGCACCCACGTACCTCTAATTGTCAACTGGAAAGGAGTCATAAAGCCCAATTCTAGGTCAGAAAATTTAGTTGATTTCAGTGATTTTTTCCCTACCCTATGTGATGTAGCGGGGATTGGTTTGGATTCCCAATTGGATTTGGACGGAATCAGCTTTTACCCACAACTGATCGGAAAAAGTGGGCCAAACAGAAAATGGATTCATACTTGGTATAACCGTGACGGAGGATCAAATCCACTCTCCCCGACTAGTGAATGGGTAAGAAACGATACCTACAAACTGTATGTGGGTAATAAGTTTTACAATGTAAAAAAAGATCCAAATGAGATTCAAAATATTCCTTTAGTGGAGATGTCTGAACCAGAAAAAAAATTACGTAAAGAATTTATCAATGTTTTAAATTCTTACAATCACTTAAGGAATTATTAGAATCTTGACAATATTTGATATTTAATATTTCACAGCTTGAATACGAAATGTCATTGAATTCTTTTGGGTTTTAACTTGTCTCTATTTTGATTACAAACAATTGTCGAATTCCATATTCGTCCAATCCAGAAACTAAAATCTGATTATTATCGTGATTCCATCTTGGTGCAGGATCAATACGCAAATCTTTTTTGTAAATGCCTGTTTTAAAAGTTGGAGTTTTAATCCAATCCCCAGAATTTAAGTTCATTAGCGTGTAAAAGTTTGTACCAGATTTATCATTGTATCCATTAATAAGCCATTCTGAATTGGGAGATAGGCTGATATCTCCCTCGGGTTGAGGAAAAATGATATTGTTGCCTAATTTTCTAACTATTTTTTGTTGGACAATATCATAGACGACTTGCTCATCATCATGGCTTCCAATTATTTCTGTTCCATTACCCCATTCGGGATGACCACCAATATGAAGATGTCCAGCAATAAAATTTGAACCGTCAACTTTAATCGTACAGGGCACATTCAAGGCTTCCCTCCCATCTTTATCAGCTTTCCAGCCTGCCCTTACAAAAAAATAAATCCATTCCCCATCTCTACTCCAAAGGGTATGATTGATGAATAAATTTCTGTCCTTGGCATCAAAACCATTTCGATCCAGCGCTACTGCCATTTGGTCAAAAGAGATCAAGATTTTTTTCTCTCCTGTATCAATATTGATTTTGGCTATTCCATCTTCTTTGGGAGCAGGCATTCCTTCAGTCCAATCATAGGCGCCATTATAACCTGTGACAGGTCTTAAACGCGCCAGTCGAGCATAATTGATTGCTAAAAAGTATTTACCCTTAGGGCAAACACCACTATTTCCAAAAGACTTATCCTCGTAGTGGTAGGTCTTTACCCTTTTCCGCTTATTTACATCGTAAAGTACAGTAAATATTACGCCAGTTCTAGCATCGCGATCATTGAAAAAAAACTGTTGTTGTGGAACATTGGGGTTCCAATAAAACATAGTTCCTTGTTGATGATTCCAAGCTTGACTTTCATCAACTTTCTCTATCCTAAATGAATTGTTTTCCCTTTGGTTAGGATAAATAATGTTTACATTAGCAACATCTCCTTTTCCTGCAAGGTGATCGTGAAAGTCTGAGGAGAGACAAAGGATGCGATCTCCATTTTTACTCCACGGAATGGTCAAAGACTGACCAATGTATCCAAAAAAATGATGATCAGAACCTTGTGTTAATTGCGCTACAGAAACACGAATATCCTTCTTATGGGCGAATGACAAATTAGGAACTAAGATCCCTCCAAAAGTGAGTTTACTCGTGCCTGAAATAAATTTTCTTCGGTTCAATTTTAGATTTTATATTAAGATAGGAATTGAACTGTTTGAAATCAAATAAAACTTAGGGAATTAGCTGTGGTCAAAAAAGTGCTTACCATCGCTTGCAAACCTTTGTGGGTGTTATAGGATTCGAACCTATGACCTCTACCCTGTCAAGGTAGCGCTCTAAACCAACTGAGCTAAACACCCTTTTGCTCAAAATTACGGAATCAAGGACGGTTACCAAAATAAATATCTTTTATAGTGATTAGAATTTCATGTTGTGAGAATAAATTATTAGGCTGAATCAAGAAATAAATTAAATAATTCACATTAAATGGGGAAATAAAGGTGTTTTTGGAAAATAAAAATCAAATAATTCGTTAAATCTTTACCAATATGTCAATTAAAACACAAAATATTAAGGAATATTAAAATTCAAGCATTGAATATTAAACAAGTCATAAAAAGGTAAAAATTAGGTGTTTATTAACATTGCAATTGTATCAACCAGCATAAATTTGTATTGTAATTAAGTATTAAGATTTACATGATAGCATACTTAGTTCAGTTAATTTAATTGTTTGGTTTTTTTATTATTTCGTTGATTGGGCGGGTTTTCTTCAACCCGCCCAATTTTTTTCAATACATTCTGATTGCAATAATTATCTTTACTACTAACACAGAATCAAAAAAATGGTGAATAAAATAATATTGCTTGGTGTGATCACAGTCTTAATTGCCATGACCTATTGGTTTAAAATAAATAAAGATATTGAGGAGTCAGATGCCTGTTTGTGTACTGAAATTTTGAGTAATGAAAAATTCTTGGATAATAAAAGTAAAATGCCTTCAGTCAAAAGGTGCATTGATTCTTTTGATGATTTTGAAAATGCCCATTTGGAATGTATAAAAATGTTTCAATTTGATCATCCAGAAATAAAACAGGATTCTTTGAAATCGGCATAATATAATCCCTCGGATTTTTTATTTTAGATTTAGAGAATTAATTCAAACCACAAATGAAAGAAATTGCGAAAAAATTTAAGTTTCTACTCCTATTGATTCCTCTGGGGTTTGTGATACGGTACGTTGATCAAAAAGTAACACAAGATGGTTTTTTATCCACAAATACAATTTCAGACCATTATCTTTTTATAGCAGGATTGGTTCTTATTGTGATCGCACTTCTTGCTGCAATATTGTATTTTGACAAACAATCCAATTCATAAATAAGATGCCACATTTCAAAACTGAAGATCTCGAATTTTTTGATAAAATATACCGATTGAATCTGGTGAACAGTATTACGGGCTACAAATCAGCGAATCTAATTGGAACAAAATCCAACTCAGGCGATGAGAATGTTGCTATTTTCAGTTCTATTACGCATTTGGGAAGCAATCCAGCACTACTACATTTTACTTTAAGACCTAACACGGTTCCACGTGACACCTACAAGAATATTAAAGAAAATCAATTTTTTACGGTCAACCATGTGTCGCTTCCCCAAATCGAGGAAGCGCATCATACCAGTGCCAAGTATGATGAAGGTGTTTCAGAATTCGATCAAACCTTATTGAAAGCAGAGTACAAGTCAGGATGGTATGCTCCTTTTGTAAAGGATTCGCCGGTTCAATTAGGGTGTAGATATCTCAATGAATACGACATAGAGGAGAATGGATGTGTTCTTATCATTGCTGCCATCGAGCATATTTTTGTGGAAGATAAGCTTCTACAAAAGGATGGATGGGTGAAATTAGAATCTGGAGGGGTAGTCGCTATCAATGGTTTGGATGGTTACACCCTACCTCAGTTGCAAAAAAGGTTGGACTACGCCCGACCGAAATCGTTAAACGACAAGGACTGATTTAAGAAATGGAATTCATCAACGATGACATCATGGAGTATGCTGAACTTTACTCTGGAGAAGAATCTCTACTACTGAAAGCACTTCACAAAGAAACCTACCAAAAAGTACTCCAACCCAGAATGCTCAGTGGGCATTTTCAGGGAAGGTTTTTGAGTTTTTTATCCCAAATGATCCAACCCAAAATGATTTTGGAGATCGGAACTTACACAGGATACGCAACGCTCTGTTTGGCTGAGGGATTGGTTAAAGACGGATTGATACATACCATTGAAATTGATGAAGAACTCATTGCCTTTCATCAAAAATATTTTGATCAAAGTGTTTTCAAAAATCAAATCATAGGACATCATGGGGATGCTAAAAAGATAATTCCAAAGCTCAATTTTAATTTTGATTTGGTTTTCATAGATGCTGATAAAGCCAATTACAGTCATTATTTCGATCTTATTCTACCCAAGCTAAATACTGGAGGAATAATTGTTGCCGACAATGTCTTGTGGAGTGGGAAGGTTTTACAAAAAGAAGTCCCTCAAAAGGATGCCGATACCAGAGGTTTAAAGAAATTTAATGAGAAAGTGAACGCTGAAGATAAAGTTGAAAATCTTTTGATTCCTATCAGAGACGGTCTTATGATCTGTAGAAAAATTTAGAGATCTCTTTTAATAGAATCTGTCAACTCATCAAAATCCTCCTTGACCTTATCGACTTGATTCTTCAATTCTTTTCCCATTCCAGCCGTGGGATTTTGAGAATCGACTGATTTTTGAATTTCTGATTTAATTTCATTGGTTGCATTTCTCACTTGGGTTACCCCCTTGGCCAACGACTTGGCTATGGAAGGAATTTTATCTGCACCAAAAATGAGCAATACAATAAAAAAAATAAAGACGATTTCTGCACCGCTTATAAAAAGAAACATGGATTGTTTTTGACAAATATATGAAATGGGGATCAACCCTTTGCATACAAAAATATAAATTGAAAAAATATCGGCAAATGATTTTTGAGTAGATTAATTCTTTAAATTGGCTTTGAACTGGTCAAATTCAGACATTTGTTGTGTTTTAGGCCAACTGTTATTGGTTGGATCTACATCGGCTGTTTCTTGATCTGGATCTACCTCAATACTCAAAATTTCTTTATTTGTAGCAACGACCTTTTTTACTTCATTGTCGTTTTTTCTCCAGACTTGTGCAGGATACCTTACTCTTTCTTTTGTCCCGTCAGCGTAGGTATAATCAACGATTATCGGCATGACTAGGCCTCCGGGTTTTTCAAAAGTGATTTCATAAAAGTTTTTTGGGATATCAAGTTTCAATCCAGATTCTGTCTTTTCATCCATGTAAGATTTCAACTCTTTGGAGTGATCTGTAGGATTACCTGCCTTATACTCTGACTTAAAATCTTCATTGTCTTCTACCATAGTGAACACTACGGGTGGCAAATCGGCTTGAGTCATTCCATAATTTTCTAGCATTTGCTTGACTTCACTACTAGGTTCGTCAGAAACAAAAAATTGATTCACCTCTTTAACTCCAATATCTACAAAATCTGTGGTATAAAACCAACCTCTCCAAAACCAGTCCAAATCAACAGCGGAGGCGTCTTCCATCGTTCTGAAAAAATCTGCAGGAGTTGGGTGTTTGAACATCCATCTTTGTGCATAAGTCTTGAAAGCATGATCAAAAAGTTTTTTACCCATTACTGTTTCTCTGAGGATATTGAGTGCAGTAGCGGGTTTTCCATAGGCATTAGGCCCCAATTGATAAACATTTTCGGGATTGGACATTATGGGTGCTAAGAAACTTTGGTCCCCAGACATGTATTTGATAATTTTTTTTGGGTCTCCTCTTCTTGAGGGGTAGTTTTCCATATTTTCGATGGATTCGGGATGCTTTTTCCCAAAATCTTGTTCGGTGAGATACTGGACAAAAGTATCTAATCCCTCGTCCATCCAACCCCATTGCCTTTCGTCAGAATTGACGATCATGGGAAAAAAATTATGACCGATTTCATGAATGATGACACTGATCATACCAAACTTTGTGGAATCGGAATAGGAACCATCCTCTTCGGGGCGACCATAATTCCAACAAATCATTGGGTACTCCATGCCTTGGTTTTTGGCGTGAACCGACACGGCTTTAGGATAGGGGTAATCAAAGGTGTGGTGAGAATAGGTTTTCAGGGTTTGAACCACTGCCTTGGTGGAATACTCTTCCCACAAAGGGTTTCCTTCCTTGGGATACAAGGATACAGCCATTACATTTTTTTGACCCAATTTAACCGCCATCATTTCCCAAATGAATTTTCGTGAACTGGCAAATGCAAAGTCCCTGACGTTGGTGGCTTTGAATTCCCAAGTACTTTTCTTTTGTGAGAAATTTTTCTCACGTTCCTCGGCCTCTGTTTGTGTCACAATCATTACAGGTTGATCGAAAGAGGTTTGAGCTTCACGATATCTTTTGTATTCTTGTCGAGATAGGACATCTTTGGGGTTTTGTAGCTGGCCTGTAGCCTCAACCACATGATCGGAAGGCACAGTCAGCCTTACAGAATAATCCCCAAAATTGAGAGCAAACTCTCCGTTGCCCCAAAACTGATGATTTTGCCATCCTTCTACATCATTGTAGACTGCTAATCTTGGAAAAAATTGTGCAATTACAAAGGCGCGGTTGCCATCTTTCGGAAAATACTCAAAGCCAGAGCGTGCACGGTTTTCGACATGGTTATTGATATTGTACCACCACTTAATCGAAAATTCAAATTGTTCACCACTTTTTAGTGGTCGAGGCAAATCTACCCGCATCATGGTCATGTTGATTGTGTGTTCCAATGGGTCTCCATTGGTATCTTTTACCCATTCGATATTAAATCCTCCATCGAAAGGTTCTTTAACATAGGTACTTACGAATGTTTCTACTCTAAGGATAGGTTCAGCGCCCTCTCCGTTTTTTTCTAAAGCAGGGGCATCTTTTTTTCTGATATTCTGATCTAACTGAAGCCATAAATAACTCAATGCATCCGGAGAGTTGTTGGTGTATGTAATGGTCTCTTCTCCGTACAATTTTTGATTTTGATCGTCCAATTCTATATCCATATCATAGTCGACCTTTTGCTGATAATAATCCCTACCAGGAGCGCCAGAAGCCGTTCTGTAACTGTTAGGAGTAGCCAGTTTATCTTTTAATTGCTTAAACTTATTATTATTCTCATGACCTCGGGTTGATAGAGAATCACCATAGGTCTGGGCGTTTAACGAAAGTTGAAAGAAAAGGAACGAATAGAAAAATAATTTTAATTTGGTCATGTCCATTGTGCAATTGTATTTGATTTGGTGATTAGTTTGCAATTTATGAATTAATCTTTTAATTCTGAAAATTGAAAAAATCCTCAGGTATTTGAAATTCAGATTTTGATGTAACCGCTAAGAAACTTTTTCTCTTTGAGCCTAATTTTAAATGAATGATGTTTTTTTGGTCGGATAACAAATCGAACAAAATGGTGTTTTTTATGCTGAATTGTTGAGGATTGGAATCCAACTTCATTTCCATGTAAACTACTACAACATCATTTTTGTAAACTTTTCCTAAAAAACTAAAATTCAGTGTGTCATTGTGTTCCATAAAAAGAAGATTTTCACGAAAGTAATCCTCAGTAATCCTATCGATATCATCTTGAGGAAGCTTTGAATTTAGTTTGATGGTTTCATTTTGATCTTGCTGAAGAGCAGCCTCAAAATCATCTAAAAAAACTTGTACTGTGATTTGTAAAATCTTGTCCTGTGGAACAAAGCGAATGGAAGTAGTGGAAACATAAAAATTGTGGGTTGATAAAATTCCTACAATACCGCATAGGAGACCTGTCAGAACATGGGTCATTTTGAATTTAATTTATTGCGATAAATTTGACTTTCAGATATTAAATAGTCAATCAATTGAAATTGCTGACCTGTTTTGAGTAATTGTTGTGAGGGCAAATTTTTATCAATATGTTCCAAAAAACCAATGACCTGATCGTTTTTCAAGTTAAGATCTTCCACAAAGAATTCATCAGTAAAAACGTAGGTTAATATTTCACTAGGCTTTATATTTCTTTTTTCCTCTTCCGTTTTACTGCTCAATGCTTTAGCAACCAATTTAGCAATATTGATGATATTTAAACCATTTCTGAGCTGTCCTTGAGAGGTAATTGTATTTTCCAGAGCTGTTGATTTGTCTCGATCATAGTCATAACCTTTGAACTCCTCCTCTTTGAGGTCAAGAAATTTTTGGGTGTCTTCAGGGGTTATGACGATTTCTTCAAGCGCATTTATTTTCTCGTTAACGGTAATGATCAATCTATTTTTCTTTAGGATTTCGGGAGTGATCCTAACCGTGCGAATCAAATATTGAACGGAGGAAAAGATAACCTCATCTCCTTCGGTAACAGGAATTTCAAAAGCTCCATCTCCATCGGTAATGGTATTAAGCTGAGCAGTATTATTCACCACATTTGCCGCTACTACATTTACGTTACGATAAATCAATCTGCCCTTTATGGGATTTCTTTGCTGACCCATTAGACCTATGGGCAAAAGAAAAAGTAAAAAATATATTTTTTTCATCTCTTAAAGATAATAAGCTAATTTGTTTCAGTGATTTTAAAGATTGTTAAAATTAGTTTAAGGGGTTTTTTGTTGTTTTTAATGCTTCGAAAATTAATGTAACTTCAAAGCATTCTGAAATTTAAAGCTGATGTTTTTTCCTAGAAATGATATCGGTCACAAAAATCAGGAATATTAATTATGGATAGATTTGAATTTATAAACACTGCCATAGCCATAACGGGCTTGGGCTTTATACAACCTTACAAAAGTATGAATATCGACCCGCATTTACTCATCGGCAAAGGAAATCCAAAACTGGTTGGAAAAAACCATGCTTTACTTCCCCAAGCTGATAAATCCTTTCAGGAAATGCATACTGCGGCCCAGAAAGATGGGATTTCCATCAAGGTGGTTTCTTCTTACCGATCTTATGAAAAACAAAAGAGTATATGGAATAGAAAATTCTCAAATTTTAAAGATCAGGGCATAACGGACGAGGAGGCAATTTCTAAAATCATAGAATATTCCACCCTTCCTGGAACCTCCAGGCATCATTGGGGTACCGAGGTGGACATCATAGACGCTTCGCCTTTGGAAAATGGAGATGTTTTGATTCCTGAAAAGTTTCATGGCCAAGGACCATACAATACGCTTAGGGAATGGATGGAGGAGAATGCTCAAAATTATGGTTTTTTATTACCCTACACTCAAGATGAGAAAAGGACAGGATTTAAATATGAACCATGGCATTACAGTTATGCCCCATTATCCCAACCCATGCTGAAGGATTATCTCGAGCTGGATCACGCCCAATGGATTTTATCTGAGGATTTGAAAGGAAGCCGACTTTTGGGAGCGGCTTTTTTGGAAGACTACATCAAAAGCCATGTAATGGGAGTAGCTGCATCACTGTTGTAAATTATCTGATAAATACGGGCGCCCATTCAGACTGGGTATGTTCTTCACTGTATGCATAGCCTCCGTAATCAAAATCCAAGAGGGTTTTGGCCGTTGGATTTTTAACATCCAAAAGGTAACGAACCATCATTCCTCTTGCTTTTTTAGCATAAAATGAAATCATTTTAAGAGTTCCGTTTTTATAGTCCTTAAACTGAGGACTGATGACCTGAGTTTTGAGTACTTTGACATCTATGGCTGAAAAGTATTCGTTGCTGGCCAGATTTACAAAAAGCTCATTTTCTTCCAATTCGTCATTGATAAATTCTGTGATTTTTTGCTTCCAAAAATCATAGAGATTCTTATTTTTTTCAATAGGCAATTTTGTTCCCATCTCAAGTCGATAAGGTTGAATCAAATCCAAAGGTTTTAGAACGCCATACAAACCTGAAAGTATTCTCAGACTGTTTTGAAGTACTTTAATTTTTGCTTCTGGCAAGCTGTAAATGTCCAAACCATTGTAAACATCTCCATCAAAAGTGTAAACTGCAGGACGGGCATTTTTTATATTGAAAGGAGTTTTGAAATTTTGATTTCTTTCCCAGTTAAGATTTCCTAACTTATCAGATATTTTCATCAATTGCGAGAGCTCTGCAGGGCTTTTTTCTTTTAACAATTGATTGATCCGATTGGCCTCAGCCAAAAAACAAGGGTTTGAGTTTTGATCGGTGGGTAAATTCGACTCATAATTGAGTGATTTTGCGGGTGAAATGATCATTTTCATATTCGACTTTTTTTCAAATTTATGATGAATTCGTCTGAAAACCAATACAAAAGGATTGTATGGACTGATAAAAGAATCAGAAATGCTTATGCTGTGCGTAGCTTCGCCATTTATCGATTGTCGTTTTCATGTCCTCAGGTATGGGTGCCTGAAATTCCATTCTTTTTTTTTGAGTAGGGTGATCAAAACCCAGTGTTTCGGCATGTAATGCTTGACGCGGTAGAATGTTGAAGCAGTTTTGTACAAATTGTTTGTACTTGGTGAATGTTGTGCCCTTAAGAATGGCATCTCCTCCGTATCGAGCGTCGTTAAAGAGTGTATGACCAATGAACTTCATATGGGCTCGAATTTGATGAGTTCTCCCGGTTTCCAATTGGCACTCTATTAGGGTGACATATCCCAACCTTTCGATCACCTTGTAGTGGGTAATACCTGTTTTCCCTGAGCTTCCGTCTGGAAAAACTGTCATCTGTAGTCTGTTTTTAGGATGTCTGCCGATGTGACCCTCGACCGTACCCTGCTCTTGTTTTACATCTCCCCATACCAATGCGGTATACTTTCTGGAAGAGGTTTTATCATGAAATTGCTTGGCCAAGTCTACCATGGCGAAATCGGTTTTGGCCACCACCAAAAGTCCACTGGTATCTTTGTCAATCCGGTGAACCAAACCGGGACGATTACTACTATTGATCGGTAACTGCTCAAAATGATGCAACAGACCGTTGATTAGAGTTCCAGAATAGTTTCCGTGACCTGGATGCACTACCATCCCCGCTTTTTTATTGACTACAATAAGATCCTCATCCTCAAAGACGATATCCAAACTCATGGCTTCGGGAATCAGTAAGTTTTCGTGAGGAGGATGCGAAAAAATAACCTTTACACTGTCCCCTCCTTTCACTCGATAATTGGACTTTACTGGGTTACCATTGACTTGAATGGCTCCAGATTTAGCAGCTTGTTGAATTTTATTTCGGGTAGCGTTTTCAATACGGTTCATCAAAAACTTATCAACCCTGAGGGGCTCTTGCCCAGGATCGGCATCAAAGGCAAAATGCTCATAGCCTTCCTCGTAACCAAGCTCTGTCGGCATCTGATTTTTAGTATCTTTTTCCATTACCCAATACCAAATCTATCTCAGCTGTTTTTTGCAGTAACGTACCTGGTTGAAGTGGCTCTCCTTTGTAGCGCATTTCCAAAACCATATCCTTACCGATATTGTTTCTAAAAGAAATTTCTCCTATTGTAAATCCTACTGACAACAATGTCACCTCTGCATTTCTGCGTGTGATCTGCACCACGTTGGGAACACTAATTTTCCTGTAACCCGATGGATTTAGAGTGATGTATATTTTTCGGTTTTTCTTTACAAGATCCCCAGGTCCAGGCAAATGCTCTATGACACTCAAGGGCGGAAGGTTGGGAGTGAATTTTGAGGAATCTATGATTTCAAATCTCAAGTTTTTTTCGGAGATAATTTGAGCGAGATTAAGGTAAGGTACTCCCTTAAAATCTGGAACTTTTTGATATTGTTCATGGAAAGTAATGTACTTTAAAAATTTCAAGCTGAGGAAAACAAAAAGCAGCACTGCCAAAAAAGCAATCCCCAATTGGATAAGTAATGTTTTGCTGAAAAGAAATCTAAAGAAGTTCATTGTATGTTTAACGCACCAAAGATAATAAATCAATAGTCTTTAGGATTAATATTAAATACAATACCTTTGTTAAAAGCCGACTTATGAGCGAAATTGTGGTGGGTATTGCAATGGGAGGTTATTCTTCTGAAAGAGAAATTTCCATTGAAAGTGGAAATACTGTTTATCAAAAATTAAATTCATCTGGATGGGATTGTTATAAGATTGTGGTTGATCTCAACCAATGGATGGTAATGGATAAAGAACAAAACACCTGCCCTTTGAATTTAAAAGATTTCACGTTTAAAATAGGTGGAAAAACGATGTCTTTCGATGTTGTATTCAACGCCATTCATGGCCCTCCGGGGGAGGACGGACAGTTGGCCGAAATTTTAGCATCACTCAATATTCCCCACACCAGTTGTAGTAGATCGATCGCAGCATTGACTTTTAACAAAAGAGATTGCCTCAAAAAGGTGAAGGAATGGGGAGTCCCTGTGGCAAAATCATTCACTTTTGACAATGGAGATCCTTTGGATATCGATGTTATTGAGCGTCAATTAGGCTTTCCTTGTTTTGTAAAACCCAACCGTTCTGGCAGCAGTTACGGCGTTGTTAAGGTATATGAAAAAGAGGCATTAGAAGACGCTATAAATTCGGCCCTTGAAGAGGATAATCAATTAATAATTGAATCCGCTTTGGTCGGTATGGAGGTCTCTGTAGGAGCTTATACCGACAACAATGAAGTGGTTGTGCTTCCCATTACCGAAATCATTTCAGAAAATGATTTTTTCGATTATGATGCCAAATACAATGGGAAATCTGAAGAAATTACTCCTGCACGAATAGAGACCAGTGTCGTTGAAGCAATTCATTCCACCGTAAAAAAACTCTATGATCAACTTGATCTTTCTGGAGTTTGCCGAAGTGAATTTATCCTTGTTGAGGGTGTTCCACACTTTTTGGAGGTAAATACAATCCCAGGTTTAACAGCTGCAAGCCTTATCCCTCAGCAAGTGCAAGCCGCAGGAATCGAATTAGCAGATTTTTTCGAATCCCTGCTTGAGCAAGCTATGAAAAAAAACCAGTAATTTAGCATCATGAAAAGTGCTGTATTTCCAGGCTCCTTCGATCCCATCACACTGGGTCATCTTGATATTATAGAGCGTAGCATTCCTCTTTTTGATGAAATCATTATCGCTGTAGGAACCAATTCCAATAAGAAATATATGTTTGAATTGGAAAAAAGAATGGCTTTCATTGAAGAAACCTTTTCTGAACACAAAAACGTTAAAGTCACTCAATATGAAGGCTTGACCATTGAGTATTGTAAAAAAATTAAAGCGAATTTTATCATCAGGGGACTCAGGAATCCTGCAGATTTTGAATTTGAAAAAGCCATTGCCCACACCAACAGACTATTGTCTGGAATCGAAACGGTATTTTTATTGACTGCAGCCAAAACTTCTTTCATCAGCAGCAGTATTGTCAGGGAAATTGTTTCAAACAATGGAGATTATACGCAACTAGTACCTGACGCTGTAAGGTTCTAAATCAGTACAAACCTTCCTCTTTGAGTAATAATTTGATGTTTTCGTAAGCGTTCTCCATCAAACCAGAAATCTCCTCCTTGGTTTTCCATTCGGCCAATGATATTCCCTCGTCTAACTGAGGTTCCAAAACACCGTCGTAAGGAGTCGTCATCAGATACCAATAGGTTTTTTTAAGCTTATAGTTTCCATTTCTAGAAAATACATGAAAAGTATGGGTAAGGTTTTTTTTGACGATTAAATCTTTAACTCCTGTTTCTTCACAAACCTCTCTTACAGCACCATCAATAAGCATTTCTTTTTTTTCAATTCTACCTTTGGGCAAGTCCCATTTTTTATTCCGATAAATGAATAAAACTTTACCATTTTGATGTTGAACCAATCCCCCCGCTGCCTCTATCAAAGGAAAACGTTTCAACATGTGTTTCCACAATTTTTCTTCCTTTGAATGATATAAATAAATGCCTTCTGTTTTCTTTGATTTAAGAGCGGAAATAATCTGGTTTTGATTGATGTACTTGATGTAAAAAAGAGGGGTTTTTTCGTCGTGTTCAATGATTTTTGTAGTTAATACAATATATTTTCTATTGAAAAAAACTTTATACATTTGTGTATGATTTATGATCAAAAAACGGCTCGGCAAACAGCCAAACACCTTCTACAAATTAATGCAATTAAATTGAATCCAAAAAATCCCTTCACATGGGCCAGCGGATGGAAATCTCCGATTTATTGCGACAACAGAATAAGCCTTTCTTATCCAAAAATTAGAAATTTTTTAGCTGAGCAAATAGCAGAGCAAGCTCAAGAGATTTACGGACGAGACTATGCGATAGCAGGAGTGGCTACGGGTGCCATTGGAATAGGAATGTTGGTGGCCAATGTTCTTGACGCTCCTTTTATTTATGTGAGACCCGAACCCAAATCTCATGGAAGACAAAATCAAATCGAAGGGCAATTCGACCCCAACAATAAAGTACTGGTCATCGAAGACTTGATATCAACGGGTAAAAGTAGCCTTAACGCCGTAAGAGCTCTAAAAAAAGAGGGGGCAACAGTTTTGGGAATGTTGGGATTATTTGACTATGGATTCCAATTGGCCGTTGAAAACTTTGAAAAAGAAAAAATTCAATTGCATACCCTAAGCGACTACGATCATTTGATCATTGAAGCCGAAAAATCGAATTACATCGAGTCTGAGGAAATTACCGTTTTAAAATCGTGGAGGGTTTCCCCCTCCGAATGGCAACCCGCCTAATATAACATTTCAATACTCCCGTGGGAGAAATTACAAACCATTCCTGAGGTTTTTTGAACCCTTAATAAACCATTCTCTGTTACCCCCATGATGATGCCTTTGAATTTTTCAGATTGGTGACGAAAATTGATTCCTTCTCCTTTTTGGAAGAGCAGTGACTCATATTGCTCTAACAACTCCTGACCTCTATTTTGAGAAACAATTTCTAAATTCAGATCTAAAAATTTTAAAATTTTTTCCAAAAGATCAGCAATATCAAATTTCTTTCCACTTTGCAGTAATAATGAACTTGCATGAGGCAAGGCAAAGAATTGTTTTTGGTTGACATTGATTCCTATTCCAATAATTGAGTTTACAATGCGCTCACCTTTGACCATATTCTCAATCAACACTCCCCCTATCTTTTTTTTACCTGACAAAATGTCGTTTGGCCATTTGAGCCTCAAGTCAATATTGGTTACCTCATCTAAGGCCTTGACAATGGACAAGGTTACGGCACAATTGATCAGAAAAGAATGTCGCGCTCCTAAATTGGCAAACTCCTTGAATAGGCTGAATGTAAGGTTTTTTCCAGGGTCTGACTCCCAGGTTTTATTCCTTTGACCTCTTCCTTGCGTTTGATTTTTCACCCACAATACATCTCTATCAGAACAATTCCCCGACAAAAACTCATCTTTCAACCAATCGTTTGTCGAGGCTGTGGCATCAAGTTTGATTATATTGAATTTGCTCATGGATTAGAACGCTATGATTCGAAAAAGTAATAAATTTGTGTAAAACTAAAATATTTTAATGGCAAAACCGGAACCTACTGAAGATGCATTAATTTCATCCATCATTTCAGGCATAGAAAATGTCAAGGGTTTAGAGGTTAATTTGCTAGATCTTAGGGATATTGACAACACGGTTTGCAACTACTTTATCGTTTGTAGTGGAAGTTCTAACACCCATGTAAATGCGATTGTTAGCGCCATTCAAAAAACGGTAAGTAAAGAACTTAAAGAAAAACCCTTTCACACCGAGGGGAGTGACAATGCTGAGTGGGTATTGATTGACTATGTTAACATTGTAGTTCATGTGTTTCAAAAGCACATCAGAGAATATTACAACATCGAAGAACTTTGGGGGGATGCCAAAACTACCCAGATTGTGTCGAATTATTAATTGACTATGAAAGAAGGAAAAAACAATAAATCAAAATTTAATCCCTATTGGGTTTACGGAATCATCATTACCGTTTTATTAGGTATGAGTATGTTTGGGGGGGACAGTAATTGGCAGAAAGTCAATAAGTCAAACATCTCTGATTTCGAACGCTTCCTCAATGAGGGAGATGTTGAAGAGGTCATCGTTATCAACCAAAAATTGGCAAAAGTTACCCTCAACAGCTATGGCTTGGAAAAAAGTGTCCATCAAAACGCTAAATCCAAGAACATCATTGGGCAAGAAAATACTGGCGGACCACATTACGAGTTCGAAGTAGGAAACTTAGAGCTGTTCCAACGCAAACTGGAGCAAGCTAAGGAGAAGGGATTAGAATTCAGATATGAATTCATGACTGTAGAAAATCGTTGGATGGACGTCATTCTTGGTTTTCTTCCCATCATCATTATTATCGGAGTATGGATTTTCTTGATGAGAAGAATGTCTGGCGGAGGTGCAGGAGGTCCTGGTGGCCAAATTTTTAACATTGGAAAATCCAAAGCAAAACTTTTTGATCAAAATACTGAGGTCAAAACAACTTTCAAGGATGTAGCAGGTCTAGAGGGTGCTAAAGAGGAAATCCAAGAAATAGTTGATTTTCTTAAAAACCCAAAAAAATATACAGTTCTAGGGGGTAAAATTCCCAAGGGAGCCTTATTGGTAGGTTCTCCTGGAACGGGTAAAACATTACTTGCCAAGGCTGTTGCAGGAGAGGCTAAAGTTCCTTTCTTTTCTTTGTCAGGTTCGGATTTTGTTGAAATGTTTGTAGGAGTAGGAGCCTCGAGAGTAAGGGATTTGTTCAAACAAGCCAAAGACAAATCACCATCCATCATTTTTATAGATGAAATTGATGCCATTGGACGTGCCAGAGGAAAAAATAATTTCACCGGTTCCAATGATGAACGTGAAAATACACTCAACCAATTATTGACTGAAATGGACGGGTTTGGCACCAATACCAATGTAATTGTACTTGCCGCTACCAACCGTGCCGATGTTTTGGACAAAGCCTTGATGCGAGCAGGTCGTTTCGATAGGCAGATTTATGTAGATTTGCCGGATTTAAATGAAAGAAGAGAAATCTTTAAGGTTCATCTAAAACCCCTTAAAACTGTTAAAAGCCTGGATGTTGAGTTTTTAGCCAAACAAACTCCTGGTTTTTCTGGAGCCGATATCGCCAATGTGTGTAATGAGGCTGCCCTGATTGCGGCGAGAAAAAACAAAAAGTCAGTAGGCAAGCAAGACTTCCTCGACGCTGTCGATCGAATTGTCGGTGGTTTGGAAAAGAAAAATAAAATCGTAACTCCAGAGGAGAAGAAAACCATTGCTTTTCATGAAGCAGGTCATGCCATTGTCAGTTGGTTACTAGAACACGCTGCTCCTTTGGTGAAAGTAACGATCGTTCCTAGGGGTCAATCTCTTGGTGCAGCCTGGTATTTGCCCGAAGAAAGAATGATCGTAAGAACAGAGCAAATGCTTGATGAGATGTGTGCCACACTGGGGGGAAGAGCTGCTGAAAAGATCATTTTTAATAAAATTTCAACGGGTGCCCTAAGCGATCTTGAAAAGGTAACACGGCAGGCTAGAGCTATGGTTTCCGTTTATGGTCTCAATGACACCCTAGGTAATATTACTTATTACGACTCAACGGGGCAAATGGAAAATAGTTTTACCAAACCTTATTCCGAAAAGACCGCTCAAGTCATAGACAAAGAAATTTCAGACATTATTGAACTTCAATACAAAAGGGCCTGTGATCTGTTGAAAAAGAACAAGAGTAAACTCAAACAACTTGCCGATAGGTTATTGGAAAAAGAAGTGATTTTTAAAGATGATCTCTTGAATATTTTGGGAGAGCGACCTTACGACGTAAAACCCCAAGATAAAGAAGATGGTAAAAAAGGAGTTCGTGTAGCTGTCAATTAGTAATTTGTGGGACTCTGGAGTAAACTGTTTGGTAAAAATAAAAGCACCAAAGCCGTCAAGGCCAAAAGTCCTTATCTACCCTCCAAAAAAAGAGAAGTTGAAATTGTTTTTGCAGAAAAATTCACTCAAAAAGGAGGTAAATTTATTTACAGCGAAGACATAAACAGCAGTCAAGAGTTTTTCAAACTGATATTGGAGGAGAATCAATGGAGATCCGAAGACATTCTATGCTTTGATGCACAACTTTCGCAAAGGTTTGAAATAGCTCCTCCCTCACACCCTGTTGATATTGGTCACTACAAAGCCCTTTTGATCGGTTGTGAATACTTGGTCGCCAATAAGGGCAATCTACTCATTTGTCACCACCAACTCAAAGATCACAAACTTGAAGAATTACCAGATTTTTTTATCGTGTTTTCTGGATTGAATAATTTTGTAAATGACCTCAGTGAGGGAATGAGTCAACTCAAAAATAAATATGCCAATCAACTCCCCAACAACATCACCACCTTGAATGTTAAAAACTCAACGGACGAAAATGATTTTTTATCCTATGGAAATAGTGCGAAAAACCTATATTTAATGCTTCAAGAGCATTAGTATATGAAAGAGTTATACATTAGAGGGATTTCCGGTTTGTTATATGTCGGACTCATTTTGGGCTCTGTTTTTTTCAATCAACTCCTTTTCACCCTGGTCATTCTCATTTTTTCTAGTTTGGCCATTGTTGAATTTCAAAGACTGATTGATCACAAAAGCTATATGCCTATGGCATTGGTCATTCTTTTGATTTACAATTTTTATCAGTCCAAAATTCACTCCCCTGAATTGTTTTACCCTCTGGTGAGCGTTTTCATCGCTCATATTTTTTTGATTTACTGGTTATTTTCAAAAAAAACAATACATTTTGGGTATCTATCCAAAACCCTACTCACTCTTTTTTACATGGGATTGGGTTGTTTTTTTATTATCGCCCTAGGGGGTAATGGTGATTTGTTCCAATCCAAAAATATTTTATTGTTTTTCCTCTTGATATGGACCAATAACTCTTTTGCCTATTTGGTTGGAAAAAAAATAGGGAAAAACCCATTGTTTGATCGCATCTCTCCTAATAAATCTTGGGAAGGATTTTTTGGAGGAATTTTTTTCTGTCTGATTACTGCTTATATTTTTCATATGTTCCACCCTGGATCTTCTTTGGGATTTTATTGCTTTACCGCAATACTGACAGGTGTTATGGCGAGTGTGGGAGACTTGATTCAATCCAAGTTCAAACGCTATGCAAAGGTAAAAGACAGTGGATCATTGATCCCAGGACACGGCGGTTTTTATGATCGTATGGACAGTGCTATTTTTGTAGCTCCTTGGTTTTATTTTTTACTCAATTTCAAAGAATATGTTTCATAAAGAAGGTTTTAAGATTATCATCAATACATTTTTGATTTGTACAGCCCTAGCATTGGCAGCTGAATATGGTATTGAAATTTTTTGGATTCAAAAATCTGTTCAAATCGCAAGCGTTGCGATCCTGATATTGGTGCTTCAATTTTTTAGGAATCCAAAAAGAGTGACTCCTATGAATGAAAGCCACATCATTTCTCCTGTGGATGGTAAAGTGGTTGTCATCGAAGAAGTTTTTGAAAAAGAATACTTCAAAGACAAGCGACTACAAGTTTCCATTTTCATGTCTCCGCTCAATGTTCATGTCACACGTAATCCGATTAGTGGCAAGGTTGTTTTCAGTAAGTATCATCCCGGGAAATACCTAGTGGCTTGGCACCCCAAGTCCTCTGAATTAAATGAAAGGACTACCGTGGTGGTCGAGAACAAAACAGTGGGTAAAATCTTGTATCGTCAAATTGCAGGAGCTGTAGCAAGACGTATTGTCAATTACGCCAAAGTAGATGACGAAGTGATCCAAGGAACAGATGCTGGATTTATCAAATTTGGATCTCGGGTTGACTTATTTTTGCCTCTGGGCACACCCATCAATGTTCAAATCGATCAAGTCGTTAAAGGCGGTGTGGAATCTATTGCGACAGTCTGATCAAAGTTGACTGATACTTTTCTTTAACAATGTGATTCTTTCCTGAGCGTCCGTTGCTTTTTTTCGCTCCAG
>JAYNHF010000006.1:0-18844 GCA_038107695.1 Flavobacteriaceae bacterium
TTGAAAACGGTTATGATTCAACAGTTGACTTGCAAATGCTCTACATGGTTATGGGAACCCTATTGGGTTCTAGAATGGGGCATGTCTTTTTCTACGAACCCGAATTATTAAATAGAAACTTTCTTGAGCCATTCTTATTTTGGAAAAGCGGATTGGCCAGTCATGGAACCGCTGTTGGGATTCTATTGGGAATGTTTTTCTATTCCTTTGAGTTGAAATTAAAAAATTTTAAGATCAAAGTTAAAGACCGACTTAGAAGAGGATATAACTATTTTCAAGTCATGGATCGTTTGATTATTGTTGTTGCTTTGGGGTGTGCATTGATTCGTGTAGGTAATTTTGTGAATTCAGAAATCATAGGGAAACCTACTGAGAAAGATTATGGTGTTGTCTTTACCAAACCTGTTGAAAATCTTATTAAAAATCAACTGCCTTTTGTAAGAGAAGTCATTTTTGAGGAAACTGGAAAATTCCACGAGGCTGGAAAACCCATACTGAAAACCCGTATCGTTTTTGAAGGTGAAAAATACAAAGAGGAAAGGATACGCAAAAGTGTAGAGAAAAGATTGGGTTTTTTATTACCTGTTAGTGTCCGTGCATACAGTCATGTTATCAACCCAAATGGAGCATCGGTAGCCCACACTTTTAGTCGAACTCAAAACCGCTTTGAACTTCAGATGGAAACCATCGGGATCTTCCGCCATCCCTCCCAACTATATGAATCATTAACTTATTTGTTAATCAGTATATGGATGTATCTTCTGTGGAATAAGCATCGCATTGATCTCCGTCCAGGGAGTCTGTTAGGCTTGTTTTTGATGGCAGCTTTTGCAGGAAGGTTCTTTCTAGAAAATTTCAAGGAAAATCAGGTCGCTTTTGAAGCTCAGTTTTCAATCAATTTAGGCCAAATACTCAGTATTCCTTTGTTTGTATTTGGTGTTTACGTGTATTATAGAAATTTTAAAATAAATTCATTCTTCAAAAACCATAAATAATGACGCGATGTCTTTTTATTATTTTAATTATTTTTTTTCAACAAACCGGTTCCATTAAAGCAATTTCCTACAATATTCGCTACAATAATCCCGAAGATGGGAGGAACATTTGGGAAAACCGACGGGCAACAGTATCCGCTTTTTTAAATGAGGAAAATGCTGATTTTATTGGACTGCAAGAAGTCGTTCATCCACAATTACTAGATCTCGTGAAGTCATTAGACGCATATGATTATATTGGTATAGGACGAGAAGACGGTGCAACCAAAGGTGAGTACAGTCCTGTTTTTTACAAAAAAGAGAAATACAAACTTTTACAATCCAATACATTTTGGTTGTCTGAAACTCCCTACAGTATTTCCAAAGGTTGGGATGCTTCCCTGGAAAGAATTTGTACCTACGGGCTTTTCCAAAACCGAATCTCACAAAAAAAAATATGGGTTTTTAATACCCATTTTGATCATCGAGGAATCAAAGCAAGGGCTGAGTCTGTAGATTTAATACTTGATAAGATCAGATCACTGAATCAGGAGAATTATCCCGTTGTGGTTACTGGAGACTTCAATTTGACCCCCGAAACTGAACCCATAAAAAAAATGCAGTCTCAATTGGTTGATGTCCAAAAAAACCTCCCCAAATCGGATCCTTTCTATGCAACTTCCAACAATTTTAATACCGAAAAAAGTGATGGAAAAAGAATTGATTACATTTTCATCAAAGGATTGAAAATCCTCAATGCCCGTCATCCCTACAAAAAAACTCCAACAGGAGGTTGGGCTTCAGACCATCATCCTGTGGTCGTGCGTTTAGAGCAGTGAAAAGAAAAAGTTCTAGTGAAAAAGTATGTGTAACAAAATCAAACTGAACAATAGTAGTATTCCCAAATAGAGGTTTTTCAAATTAGATGCCTTTGTGATAGAACCTAATGTTACCCTTCTTCGAAAGTTGAATATCACGGCGAGCGACAGACCACAAAAAACAACCCAAAAAGCGCGAACAAAATAGTTCATTTCAGGAAGTATAGACTGTAAAAACAGGTTCACTGGCAGGGTTGCAATGAAGGCCAAGAGTATTATTTTTGTTTTGGGTTTTACGAAAATAACAGTGCTACAGATCAACACAACAATTCCACAGTTTATGAAATATCTCAAATTATTAAGCGTGTGAGTAAAGGCCGAATCGGGCTTATCAAATTTTAGATACAGTAGAACAAGCCCCATCGTTAGTCCTGAAAAAAGACAAAACACAATGGCTCTTTTTCCAGCATTAATTTTTTCACCGTCAGTTGCTTTTTTATTGATGTATTTGGAGTAAATATCGATAGACCATAAGGTAGCCAATGAATTAAAGGTAGAGTCCAATGTACTCATAAGTGAGGCAAACAGTCCACACAAAACAAGACCCTTTATACCTACAGGTAGATAATTTTTGACAATGTAAGGAAAGGCCAAGTCAGGTTCACCCAAGCCATCTCCGAGAATCCCATAGAGCGCAATTCCAGGAACTACGATTATGATAGCCATCAAGTATTTTATTAATCCTCCCATCATCAAGCCTGTTTGGGCGTGAGAGAGCGATTTGGCAGCAATCGCTCTTTGCATTACAGTTTGGTTGGCACACCAATAATTGATGTTCAAAAAGAAAAGTCCAAACAAATGTGTCCAAGGGAGTGTGGAATGATCTGCGGGCAAATGAAGATGCATTTTGTCTGGTACTTGAGCGTACAATTGGTTCCATCCCCCCAAATTTTTAACTGCAATAAAACACACTACTATTCCACTGATCATCAGTATTGAAAATTGAATGATATCGGTTCTGACCACAGCGCTCAAACCACCATAATAGGTGTACACAGCAGAAAAAATCGCTAAAAAAATAATGAGGATCGCAATTCTTATGATTCGATTTTCGTGTAAAAAAGACAATTCATTGGCAAAAACCATATCAGCAGCATAGGCTCCCCAAAATAAGGCAGCTCCCAGAGTAATGGTGGAAAATAAAGCCATGTTACTGAACGTATAAAACAGCGCTATTTTTTGCCCTAGTTTTAGCGCTATGAATTCTGTTATGGTGGTTATTTTTTCCCTGAGAAAAAGGGGTACAAAAATAAAGGTTGCTATCAAAATCCCCTGAACGGCATTAATTTCGAGATTGGCTTGTGCCAAACCATACAAGTAAGCAGAACCCATCATGCCTAAAAATTGATAACCGCTTACATTGGTTGCAATGGTGGAAAGTGAAATAGAATACCACTTAAGTCCGCGGTTACTCAAGAAATAAGATTCGGCCGTAGTGTTTTTCCCTTCGGTGACCCGAAGAGCAGTCATCATGATAATAACCAAATAAAATACGACAATTAAAAAGTCAATCATTATCTATCAGATTCTTGGTGCCACTCCCAATGGTGTGTTGGGAGTAGAAGAAGGAACTCTTCCCAAAAGCTTGGGTAAGTGTGTTTTTTTAAACCTTGGGAGGACATATTTTGCAAAAAGCTCACACTCGGTCTGGTGGGGATAACCCGAGAGTATGAATGATGAAATACCAAGGTCCATGTATTGCTTTAATTTTTCATAAACTTGATCAGGGTCACCAACAATTGCAGCACCACACCCAGATCTTGCCAGACCAATACCAGTCCACAAATGTGGCTCTACATAGAAATCTTTATCCGATAAGACCCTCAATTCTGACTGCATGGAGACCCCTAGTGATTTTGCATCCAATGCCCTGTTCTTGATTTCGGTTCCCAATTTCAAATCCAGTTTGGAGATCAATTGATTGGCGTATTCTTTGGCCTCTCGCTCAGATTCCCTCACAACAACATGGATCCTTAATCCAAAACGAACATCCCTCGAATACAGTGCTGCCTTTTGTTTCATATTTTCGATTAATCTCTTTATTTTTTGGAGGGTATCAGGCCACATAAGATAGACATCACAAAATTCAGCACACAGGTCAACTCCTGCCTCAGAGTAACCGCCAAAGTAAAGTAAGGGACCTCCATTTTGCTGATAAGGTTTTACAGGTGTTGATGGAAGTTTAAGGTTATAAAAGTCTCCTTTGAAATTGATTTCATCTTTTGTCCATGCCTGTTTTAAAATTTGAATGACTTCTCTCGATCTTGCGTAACGATCTGCTGAATCCATTTGCATACCGGGTAAGTTGGAAGAAATAATGTTCAAGGTAAGTCTTCCTTTCAAAATATGATCCAAAGTGGCAATGGTTCTGGCCAACATTGGTGGATGTAACTCTCCACATCGGATGGCAGCGAGAAAATTGATGTTTTGTGTGATAGAAGCCATCGCAGCAACAAAGGACAAAGTATCTTGTCCCACCTGATAGGAAGATGGACACAATACATTGGAATAACCCAAATCATCGGCAGTTTTGATGATTCTAGAAGTATTTTCCCAACTGCTTTTATATCGCTCTTCCCTAAGTCCTAAAAACTGATCGTCCCCGTCACAGATAGGAGCAAACCATGATATTTCAGCTCCTTCCGTTTTGCTTTTCATTTTGTTATTTCTTTAAAAATACAAACATACTGTGAATCAATCCTTATCTTTTATTATTGTGGGGGATTTTTATCTGTTTTTTTTTGAACTGATATCATTCTAATGGGCTTAAAAATAGCTGAATAATAATGTAAAAAATGACAGAAATAAATATCCTAAACTCATGATGATTAAACTTTCCAAAATAGGTTTCCCTATTTTGGATCAACCATATTTATTATAAATTGAAATCAACCATGGGACAAGTTGAATTTTATTATTTTTACTGTTAAGTTACTGGCAATAAGTTTCGAAAATAAACGTTTTATTTACTATATATATTAATATTTTGAATTTCAGGTGGAGGTTGCTTTTGTTTTTGATGATAACCGTAAAATCATATGGTTTCAGCAATGGGGATGATCTTCTTGTTATTGCGCCCTCCATCAATGACATCAATCCCACATTGTATTGTTATGATAGCCCTCAAAATATTACCATAACAGGAACCAACCTGGCCAGTGTAACTACCGTATACATCGGGACAACATTAATACCCGACGTAACCGTTTCCAGTGCTACCATTATTATTAATTCTATACCAGAAGGTACATCCAGTGGACTGATCAGGGTGGTAGCACCCGATGATGACGACCTCTCCAGCACAATTTTAAACATCAGTGATCTTCCAGCTGCCCCAGGGTTGATTACTGGAGACAGCCAACTCTGTAGAGGGAGTACGGAATACATTTTCTCTGTTGATCCCGTGGATGGAGCCAATGCTTATGTTTGGACTTTTAGTCCAAATATTTCAACCAATGTTGACTACGGAGGGAATCCGACCAATGAGAGAACCCTAAGGTTTAGCGTCCCCAATACAGTCGCTTTGGGAAATTACACTTTAAGTGTGACTGCCCAAAACTCTTGTGGAAATGGAAATAGTAGTTCGCCAAAATCATTCAATATTGGGCAACTTCCTGATGATGCCGGAGTCATTACCGAAGCCTCCAATTCCCTGAGTATTTGTTCCGATGGGCAAAGCACCATTCAGCTTACCGTTCCTGAGATTAATGGAGCAGATACCTATATTTGGGAAAATTACGCTGGTTTTACTCCTGTGGGCGCGACCAATGGAAGGACTCTTTTACTTCGAATTAATGCCAATGCCATAGCAGGAAATAGAAACATCAGTGTAAAAGCCAACAACGATTGTGGTGATGGAGTATCATCCATTTACTCCATCAGTGTCAACTCACTGCCTGGTCTTGATTTGGGAGGAAACCAAACTGTTTGTTTGGGTGATGCCGCAACAATTGGAGAAGACCTTGGTGGTGGTTTCTCTTATTCATGGTCCGCATCGCCTGACCACGCATTCAACAAAACCATAGCCGAACCCTCAGTAAGTCCTACCGAAAGCACCTCTTATACCCTCACGGTTACCAATAACGCTACGGGCTGTTCTACTTCAGAAAACATTCAGGTATTTGTCAATCCCCTGCCAACAGTCAATACTGGTGGAGATCAAACAATATGTTCAGGAGATACCGTTACACTGGGTGCTGCTTCAGAAGCGGGTTACACCTATCAATGGTCCTATGGAGGCTCTGTTGAAAATTCTTCTTCTATTGATGTTAGTCCTCTGGTAGATACCGATTACACCCTGACCGTAACAAATAATAACACCAATTGTAGCGATGACCAAACCATTCGTATAAGCGTAGATCCACTCCCGACAATCTTTGCAGGAAATGACGCAACAGTATGCAGTAATGACGTTATTAATTTAAATGGTTCCTACTCTAATGTAGTGAGCAGTAGCATAAGTTGGAGCGGTGGAAATGAAGGGAGTTTTGCACCAGACTTTTCTTCTTACAGCCCAAGTGCAACTGACATTGACAATGGATTCGTTACCCTTTCTATGAATGGTCAAGGAGCAGGAGCATGCGACGATATTGTAACTGACAATGTGGTTTTTACATTTCAATCGCTTCCAACTGCAAGCATAAATGCTGTCGATAGTATTTGTGAGGGAGATACGATCACTTTGGTCGCTGATACTACATTCAGCGATAATGTAACTTGGATCTTTCCGGGGTCATCTGAAAACCGATTGAGTTCTGATGCTTATGTGTACACACCTACAGCAAATGATATTACAGCAGGTGAGGTAACCGTCGAGCTAAGAGCCCTTCCCATTGCACCATGTAGCGATCCCAGTGATACTGTAAGCACTACAAAAACCATTCTCATTACTACAGCTCCAGAGATTGTAAATGTCAATTATCCAGCATCGTTTTGTGAGGGAGGTGGGCTAAATATCCCTCTTTCCACCACGGCAAATAATGGAAGTGTCCTGTGGATCGTTGAATCTGGATCAGGGAGCTTAGGCAATGCCAATGACCCCAACAATGCCTTTTATACTCCCGCAGCTCAAGATTATCAAGACGGAAGTGTTACCCTCAAGCTTTCCTTGACGGGAAACAATACTTGCGGTGTTGTGAGTCAATCGTTTACGATTCCAATGTATCAGGAGGTTACGGTTGATCCAGGCCCGACAAGGCAGTTTTGTGAAAATGAAAACCTCATCATTGACGATGTAGTGATCAGTGACACCAATGATGTTGATACCTATCAGTGGTCAGTTCAATCTGGTAATGCGACGATACAGGCAGGTACACAAAATCAAGTCAATCCCACCGTTGTTCCCTCTGGAACTGGTGATGTTAGCCTCCAACTCGTTGTAACTCCCAACGCTCCATGCGCCAATGTGATAACTGTTTTAAAAACATTAAGCATCAATAAAGAACCTCTTGCTGATGCAGGAGGAGATCAAAGCATTTGTGTTGATTTGGCAACTGTTGAAGTTCAACTTCAAGGTAATTCTGGAGATGGTTATGATTATGATGGCTACCAATGGAGTGGAGGGAACGGTACCTTTGGAACTCCTTCTCTGAAAAATACCAGCTACACTCCTACTAATGATGAAATGTTAGCTGGTAGTGTTGAACTGACCTTTACCGTAAGCCAAGACAATTGTACTTCTGTATCGGACAATATGGTGGTTAATTTTTTCAATGACATAGAAATCAATGCAGGAGCAGATCGAGTGGTTTGCGAAGGCAATTCAATAACGATAAACGATGCGCAACTGATCAGCCCCAGTGCAGGTGTAGTGGCCAATTATCCAGTAACTTATCAATGGACTTTTATTGAAGGTGGGGCAATTGGAACGCTTTCCAACCCTACCAGTCTATCCCCTACATTCAATGCTGACGGTGGTCAAGGAGGAACAGTAAGAATTAGGCTTACTGCCACTCCAGACGGAAATTACCCCTGTCAAAATACAGTAGAAGACGAAATCGCCATCACTGTAAACTTACCTCCTACAGTTGCTGCCTCCTCAGGAGCTCCGATTCAGGATTATTGCCAACCCTCTAGCGGTGTATTTACAATAGATTTGAATCAAATTAATCCTACACGAACGAATCCTGGATTATTAGAATGGACTACCAGTGGATCAGGAACTTTTTCAAATAACAATACGCAATTTCCAAATTATTTTCCTTCTGATGATGATGTGATTAATGGATCTGTTGTTTTGACCATTACCAATAATGGTCTCGAGAGTTGTGATCCTGTGAGTGACTCCTACACGATCAATTTGATTGCACAACCTGTTGTTAATATTTTCTCTGATGCCGATGATTCAGATGTGATTGTTTTGTGTGAGGATGAAATCAACTATTCACTCAGCAATGTCAATGTTCAAAATGTAGGTGAATATTTATGGAGTGGAGGAACTGGATTCAGCGCTACCAATATTGCCAACCCAACATACACTTTTACTGCGGCGGATATTTCTGCCGGGTCTGTTCAATTGACTTTAATGGGAACCAATAATACTTGTGGAGAAACCGCCGATGATGTTTTGACCATCAATTTCCAAAGAAATCCATCGGTCAATACGGGTTTGACCACAGTGGTACTTTGCAGCTCTGTTGACCAATACACAATTGCCAATGCAACTGCTTCCAATACTGCAAATACGGTATGGACGGTTAGTGGAGGCACAGGGAGTTTTGACACCACAACAGATCTTATTGCGACTTACAGTCCTTCAGAAGCGGATCGATTGGGAACCAATAATCCTATCATCATTACACTACAGGGAAATCCTATTGCCCCTTGTGATGAAGAAGTAACAGACAGTTTCGCCCTAATTTTTGATCCTATTCCTGTGATTAATACCCCGACCGATCAAAGTATTTGTGAAACGGATACTTATCAAGTCAATGGAATTACGGTGGACAATGCTTATGATTCCAGTTCAATAGAATTCACATCATCGGGTAGGGGTACTTTTACCAATACTGCAAATCCACTGGAACCTATTTATCAGCTGCATGATGATGATAGAACGGCGGGAACCATAACCATTACGTTAACCATTGCTGCAAATTCAAGTTGTAATCAAAATATTTCAGCATCTTTTCCTTTACAAATTGAGCAAACTCCCAAAATAACTTTGACTGATAATGAGTTTGATTTGTGTGAGGGAGATGTTGTAAGTTTTAATAATCTAGTTAGTATAGGAGGAAATTATTCTTCAATAACTTGGACCACTCCTAATGGAGGTGGCTCTTTTTCCGATCCTAATATTGAAGAGCCAAGCTACACCCCTGGTGCGAACGATGTTTTTCTCAACCCCTTGCAACTTGTTATTACTGTAAATCCGCTCTCTGACTGTACCTCCCCAGTTTCTGAAACAATTAATGTGTTTTACAATGAATCTCCGGAGATAACTACATTAACCGCACCAGATGTTTGTGAAGACTCAAGCTTTACGATGATCAGAGGGATTAATTTTGTGATTGATCATTATGAAAGTTTCTTTTTTTCAGATATCGACAATTCAGCAATTATTTCAAATAATGGGACCGACAATGTCACGATAATGCCAAGCAACGATAATATCGTTGATGGTTATGTGGACATGGTATTAACATTGACTCCAAATCCATCGGCCAATTGCGCCCAAGTTTCTCAAACCTTAAGGGTAAACATACAGCCCCTTGCTAGCATCTCCGTTGCTGAATCAACTGCGACCATCTGTGAAAATGAAACCTATACCATTGATGATGTGGTCGTTAACAATGAAGAGGATATTTCTTGGACTGCTGCAACGGTTAATAATACTGGTTTCTCTACCCTAGTTCAACAAACCGCCATTTATACTCCTCTAGCGGAAGACATTAATCGTGGTTATGTAGATCTAACGATATCAGCCAGTCATGTCTCACCAACCTGTGAAGGAGAAGTCGCCGAAACCATAAGACTGAACATTACCAAAGCTCCTGTGGTGGTATTGTCTCAAACACCTTCACGAACTTTGTGTGTCAGCAGCACATACGTGGTGGATGCAAACGATATTGTTAGCTTGGAGAATCACGGTAGTATTCTTTGGGAGACTCCCAATGGATCGGGAATCCTTACGGGTGAAACAACACTAACTCCCGTTTACACCCCAAGTGTAGATGATTTAAATTTACCCGACCGAAGCGTACAATTGGTTCTTACAGCCAGTCCATTGGCGGGCTGTGGCACAGCAGCAAGCGATGATTTCTTTATCGAAATTCAACCTCAAGCCACTGTTTCGATTGATGACCCTGATAATGATGGTGTTGTGACTGTTTGTGAAAATGGAAGCATTAGCCTGAGTGCCACCGCCGATAATTATGATCCTACTTCGATCAGTTGGACCGTTATCGGTGCAGGTTCAATTACTGCTGGAGGAAATACCCTCAATCCAACTTTTACAGCCGACAACGGAAATATTGTAGATGTTAGGGTACGCGTATCTGTTACAAGCATCGACCCTTGTAATGATGAGTTCCAAGATGAGATTATCATCAGAACCGCTCGTATCAACACCGTCGGTTTATCCACCAATGCGGTTACCTTGTGTAAAACCGAAAGCATCTACAATATAACGGGATCTGCCGCAATTGATATTAATAATATTATTTGGGAGAGCTCCGGCTCAGGAACATTCGCTGACAACACGGATCTCAACACGGGTTATTCTCCCTCCCAAGCCGATAAAGATGCCGGAGCAGTTACTCTTACGCTAAGAGGTTTGTCAAGCGATCCGCCTTGTGATCCCCTAAATTTCCCTACTGCAACTTTACGCATTAATTTTGAAGATCCCCCCTCTGCAAATTTTGTCAATAATGAGGTTGATCTATGCGTTGGTGCCGATTACACCATCAATGACCTAACGGCTTCTTACAATAACATTTCTTGGCAAAAAATTGGTGGAAGTGGTGTCCTTTTAAATGCTACAACCAACCAACCAACCTATCAATCTGATAATGCTGACAATGGTCAAGTGCTATTGGTAGGAACCTTAACTGGTGATTTGGTATGTGATTCGATAACCATTACCAAAACCATAAACATTATTCAAAAGTTGGAGGGAATCGACCTTGGCGCTGACCAAACTTATTGTAGCAATGACAGTGAAGCATCTTTGACCGCTACCTTCACTCCGGGTAGTTTCTATGAAAATCTGACTTGGAATACATCGGGGGACGGTACATTTGATACTTCAAATTCTTCGACCACATTGGTTCGCTATTCGTTTGGCGCATCTGATCTACAGGCGAATAACAACCCCATTGAAATAACCCTAACTGGCACTCAGCCCAACGCTTGTAGCAGTACCGCTAGTCAAGTGGTTGGAACCATGTACATTACCATCGAGGAACCTCCTGTCATTACCTCCATCAATGTGGGTAAGGATCCCATTTGTGAAAATGGAACGATTGATTTGACGGCTGTTCTTGGAGGTGCAACACCGAACAATGTTTACTGGACAGCCACACAAGCCAATTTGGAGGTAAACTCCGGTTTCACGGATGGCACTACGCTGAATCCCTCCTATTCCCCTACCGCCTTGGACATCAGTCTGGGGAGTGTTTCCATTACACTACACGCCGTATCAGAAGCTCCTTGTGACGAAATAACTCAAACGATCAATGTGGGAATCACCTCTCTACCTACTGTAGATGCAGGTGATGATCTTTCAGCATGTCAGGGGGGTAGTCTGACCATAGCCGATGCCACGGCTACTGGCGGATCGCTTCAATGGACCGTAGCTGGATTCAATGGTAGTGCACTGGCCACTGGAACCTTACTGAGCAACGATACCACCATTCAACCTTCGTTGAATGTTGCCTCTAATCAAACGGGACAATTGGTTTTAACCCTTACCAATACTCCTCAAGACGGTTGCTTTGGTGAAAATGCTGTAGTCGATACCAAAATAATTGACATACAAGCCATTCCAATCATCACAGGAAAAACCACTGACACCCATTGTCAGGAGCAAATCAATGACAACTATCAGGTAGATGGTATTGTAGTTCAAAATACCAATACCTACAGCTGGCAAATCATAGGTGGTGGTGGAACGTTAAGTCAAAATAATGTTTTAGATCCGATCTATTCACCTGTATTAAATGATTACCAAAATGGTAGTGTAACCTTGAGGTTAACTGCAGAGGGAATTGGTGAATGTTCAACAGATCCAACCCATGATATTATCATTGATTTGTATGCTTTGCCCAGTATTAGCTTGGATGACAATATGGATAATTGTCAGGATCCTTTGAATCCACAGGATATCATCATCAGTGCCACGGTGGAAAATCAAACATTGATTCGATGGACATCCAACGGTACAGGAAATTTTGGAGGATTGGCTTTTTCCAATAACGAGGATCCTGTTTACACTCCTTCGGCACAAGACATTGATAATGGGTCGGTCGTACTTTCTGTGGAGGTAACGGGGTATGCTGTTTGTGGTGCTCCTCATATCATTAATGATAACATCAGAATCGATTTTACCACACCTGTAGGGTTGCAATTAAATGCTCCAGATACCGTCTGTTCAAGCGAGTTGATCAATCTCACAGCCATAACCCAACCTGGAGATGCAGCAATAGAATGGGATACTGATGATGGCACCCCAGCCAATCTGAGCAGTACCTCTGAGAAAAATTCGGTGTATGAACCTACTGCTGCTGATATTGCGAGAGGATCTGTAACCTTTAAATTGAAGTCTTTGGCCAATACAGTTTGTCCAGAGAGTTCATGGATTACCAAAACAGTTACTCTAACAGCAGTGCCACAAGCCATTATCAATACGGCAGCACCGCTAATCGTATGTGAGGGAACTGCTACTGTTAATATTGATGCGAGTCTTGTGGATGCCAGCAGCTATGTATGGAACTTTAACAATGCAAATGGTACAATCGTTTATGCCGATCCCGTTGACACTACCAACCCTGATCTGAGTTACACCCCGGATCCAGAAGATTACGGTAATACCTATGTGTTTACGTTGACCGCTAACCCCATCAGTCCATGTGCTGACGCTGTCAGTACTCAGGTTTCGGTGACTTTTGTTCCTGCTCCAATAGTCAGTGCAGGTGATGACATCGATATCTGTGAAACAGGAGGTTATCTCGCAGGAACTTCAATTTCAAACATTAGTTCTTTTACTTGGATTGGAAATGGTAGTTTTAGCCCCGCTTTAAATCCCTCGGATCCAAGCACTGTTCGCTACGTCCCAAGTCCTGCTGAAATTAATGGTGGTCAGGCAGTGGTTACCCTTAGAGGGTTCCCCACTAATGGCTGTGGAAATTCTGTTGACGATACGAGAACGCTAACCATTAATCCATTGCCATCAGTGGATTTGAATAACACCATCGACCAGTGTGAAGACGATGGCGCTTACACTTTCTCCAATGCAGACTTTATTGCTTTACCTCAAAATTATTCTACCATCTCTTGGAGTCACGATGGAAATGGTAATTTGTCCAATACTACCTCAATTTACCCCACCTATACTCCTAGTGCACTTGACACCACAGTAAATATTACCTTGACCATTGATCCTTCGGGCAGCTGTGATTCCAATACTTCGGACAGTATTGTATTCAATTATATTACCAATCCTGTCATCAATGCGGGAAGCGATCTCAGTATATGTGCCACAGCGGGAGATAACATCCCCCTCAATCAAGGATCCTCGTCTTCAAACAATTTGAGCTACCAATGGGAAAGTCCCACAACTGGAACCTTCACCGATGCGAATGCGTTGGCCACCAACTACCAACCTTCACAAGCTGATATTGATAACGGTTCTGTTATACTTTCACTAAAAGCGACCTCTCCTGCTCCTTGTAGCAAGGAAGTCATTAGCACTTTAAGTATCAATTTCAGTGAACAACCTTCATTAACCATTAATAATAACACAGAAGCTTGTTTTGGTAGTCCCATTACCTTAACCGCTACAGGTACTTTTGATAATATTAGCTGGGCAACCAATGGGCAAGGGGTATTGAATGGAAATATTTACACTCCAACTGATGATGAATCTGGATTGACTTTGGAATTTGTAGCCACGGTTTCTAATAATAACAACTGTGCTTCAGTAAATGATAATATCAACATTACTTTAATCCCAGAGGTGACTGTTGATGCAGGCCCCACAAATCTATTCATTTGTCAGTCTGAAAGTCAAGTAAATCTTCAAGGTATTGTCAACGGTTCACCCGATTCCGTTTCTTGGACCTTACCAGTAAATTCAGACAGTAACATTACCAGCAACAATACTTCTGCTACTGTCCTAAATATTGGCCCATTGGATCGAGCAAATGGCAGCTTGGATTTGGCTTTTTCAGCCATAAGAGGAGGAACTTGCCCTGTTAATGTAACGGATCAAATTACACTCAATTTTACTGAATCCATTAGTGTTGATGCTGGTAATGATGTAATCAGTTGCGGTCAGTTGCCCATCGACCTTTCTGGAGTTAATGTTTCCTCCGATGTAAACGTAACCTATCAATGGTCAAGCTCTGGAAGTGGAAATTTTGACAATTCTAGTGATTTGAGTACAAGCTACCGACCTTCACTTGCAGATATAAGTGGAACCATCAGCTTGACAATAACTGCTACAAAATCCATTAATGGTTGTGAAAATGTAGCCAGTGATACAATCATCGTATCCTTTATCCAAGGAACTAGTATCGATGCTGGGGGAGATTTGAGCGTTTGTGAGGGAACCAATATCCAGCCCAATGGAACTGTCATCAATGCGGATTCCTATTACTGGACCTCAGGGGGCAGTGGAAGTTTCAACGGAACAGAAACGAATGAAGATCCTACCTACACACCATCGGCTGCCGATATTACCACTGGATTGGTTAGCATCACCTTAGTAGCCACTTCCGCTGGTGGTTGCGACGGTATCATTTCTGAAACCATATTGGTCACTTTATACTCTACTCCAAGCTTTGAGATGGATCAAGACACCGATAATGATGGAGAAATATTTGTGTGTTCTTCATCAGACGCTATCAACATTTCTGCCTCACTCAATGTCTCGGACACAAGTGTTTCTAATATCACTTGGTCAACCGATGGCGTAGGAGGAATCTACACCTCTGGGCAAGGAACTCTGGATGTCAATTACAGGTTCAGCGCCAATGAAAAAACCGCAGGAAGCACTCGTTTAAGATTAAACGCTACTGGTGAGAATGGATGTTCTGACCCTACAGAAAAGGTACTTTTGATATCTTTTATAGATCCTATCGCTGGAACTCCAGTGAAAAATGCAGATCCTGGTTTGGCTTGTTTAGGACAGGGGGTAACTTTATCCGTGAACACGATTGCTGAGGCTACTGTGTACAACTGGACACTACCTCCCGGTATCAATCTGTTAGCTGGAGCTGGGTCTAGTTCCATTACAGTCGAAATTGATGCACTCAGTAGTGTGGGATCAAAAACCATTCAAGTAACTGCCGAAAATGACTGTGGAGTTACTGATCCCACTTCTTTCGAAATTTATGTTTCAGAAAATACCATAGAAATATTAAATGGTCAAGACGGCGTTTGTAGAGAAGATCAAGGGATCAATTACAGTGTGACCTCCGTCCCAGGCGCCTCATACAGCTGGAATTATTCTGGTACTGGAGCAACCATTACAGCAGGAGATAATACCAATAGTATTACTGTTGATTATGACAATACTTCCACTTCTGGGAGTTGGACCGTAACCGCCAGTTTGAATTGTGGACTTATTACCAATCAGATTGATTATTCCGTTACTGTCAATGAAATTCCAGAAATAGATTCTGGAGTCATTCAAGCTCAGTATTGCAGTAGCGAACCTTTGGGAATCGTTCTAAGTTTCAACAATAAATTGACCTCAGAAATTGCATCCATCACATGGCAAAGAGATCAAGTGGTGGGAATAGTTCCACTAACTGGTGAAGGAAATGGGATCAATATTAATGAGACATTGATCAATAACAATAATAGTCAAAGAACGATAACCTATACCATCAATACGATTGACAATAATGGTTGTGAAAATCAAGAAACAATCAGTTTTGACTTGTACGCCCAACTCAATATTACCAATAATACATCTTCTGTATGTAGTGGAGATAATATTGATTTGACCTTTAGTAATGACAATACTGCCTCTGGAATAAATTACAGTTGGAGCCGTGTATTATCTGACGGTATAATAAGCACTTCTAATGCTGGCTTCAATGGCAATACCATTTCAGAAACACTCATCAATACGACCTCAAACACCATAGCGGTAGTTTACAATGTCACCCAGCAAGTTAGCGGATGTACCAAAACCGATACGGTAACAGTTACTGTCAATCCTTTGGCTTCCTACACAGGTGATGTCATTTTCAACATGGACTCTGGTCAATCAACTCAACTTGACTTGTCCTCGGTTACAGATATTCCTGCATCTATCTCTTGGTCTGTGATCCCAAATGCCAATGTGACTGTTGAGAATGAGCTTGATAGCAGTCTTATCTATCTCAATCAAAGACTGACCAATACTACAACTACTACCCAGCAAATTCAGTACCTCGTTACGATGAACACCACTAATGGTAATTGTGTCAGTACCCAAACACTGACCTATATCATTGCTCCATGCCCCGTAATTGATAGTTCATTAGATTTGGTAGAAATCTGTTCGGGGGACAATTTTAACTATACCCTGAGCAGTAATATGGGGGATGATGTGACCTATTCTTGGGGTCGAGATTTTGTTGCTGGGATTCAAAATACAGCCAGTACTGGGAGTACAAAATACATTAACGAAGATCTAATTAACACCTCATCTGTTCCAGTTGAGGTGGTTTACATTCTCAATGTTAATTCCAATATAGGTACTTGCGTAACCACCGAACAAATCAGAGTACTTGTCAAACCCGATCCCGATGTTAATTCACCACTAAGTATTTCGGTTTGTCATGGAGAGGTTTTGGAATATGAAATCAGTGCCGATATCCCTAATACCAGTTTTGTTTGGAGCCAGAATCAAAATATTGATGTCAATTCTGGTAACGTCGCCAATGGTAATAGCAATACAATTTCACAGTTATTTGAGAATGATAGCAATATTCCTCAAACAGTAACTTATGACATCACAGGGACTTATGATGGATGTGTAGGCCCCACCTACCAATTACAAGTGGTTGTAACTCCCGAACCCATTTTTATTCAATCCAATGATGTAAATACTCCAATCAATGTCTGTAGTGGACAAGAATTTACTCAGATTTTATCGGTCAATAATGACCAAAATGCAGCGGTGAACTGGACACGTAACACAACTCCAGGACTACAAAATGAGTTTGCTTCAGGTACCAATGCCATCGTTGAAACATTGGTTAATACAACTACTGAATCAATAACAGTTGAGTATAATGTTGGGATAATTACCAGTGATGGATGTAGTCTCCCCAGTTCAAATACACTTTATGTAACTGTATCACCAACTCCTGTTCTGACCAATGCTGCTGCCAATCCAACAGCCATCTGTAGCGGAGACGATGTCAATCATACCTTGGTGAGTAATCTGCCGGGAACTACCTTCGATTGGTCCAGAACACTACCCGATGGGGTCAGTTCTCAAAGCAATCCCACCAATTATCAAGCCAATGACAGTGCCGTGATCAATGAAGTACTGGTCAACAACAACAATACTACTGCCAATGTAACTTATCAGGTGACCTTGTCAAGAGGGGCAGCCTGTGGTGATCAAGTCGTCAATATCACCGTGCCTGTCTATCCCTCTGTATCGATAAGCTCGGTCAATGCGCTTTCAATCTGCTCTGGTGAGCCTACCGATTATACCATTACCTCCAATGTCCCTGCTCAGTTCAGCTGGCAAAGGTTGTCCAATCCGAATATCAATGGTGGAGCCATTTCTAATGGAAACTCAGCAAGCATTAACGAAGTGCTTACCAATACTTCTTCGGCCACTCAAGATGTTTATTACGAAGTCATTTCTACCGATACACTAAACGGTTGTGTTGCCGCTACAGCTACCGTGGTGGTATCTGTCAATCCCACTCCTGCCATACAAAGCAGTCTCAATGAAGATATTTGTTCAGGAGAAACTTTTAATTATACCATTACCACCAACTTTGATAGTGGGGTCGGCTACAGCTGGTCTAGACCTGTGGTAGCAGGAATCAACGGAGCTGCCAGAAATGGTAATGGCAATACCATATCGGAACAGTTGGTCAATAGTACTAGCGATCCTATTGACGTTCCCTACACCGTGGTGGTAAGCTATCAAGGGTGTACTGCTACAAGTACAGTAAACCTGACCGTATTCCCAGAACCTCAACTCAGCTCTGATCTATTGGTAGAGGTCTGTAGTAGTCAACTCTTTAATTACACTCCTACCAGTGATACTCAAAATACTGCCTTCCAATGGACATTGGGTAGCCTACCCGCTGGAGTGACACATACTGGAAATACTACAGGTACTAATAATATTCAAGGGGTTTTTGAACACAACTATTCCAATTTTGTTGAAATATCATTCTCCATAATCAGTTCTGCCAACAACTGTGAGGGGGCAGCTCAAAATCTAACCGTTAGAATATTACCTGAGGTCGCTCTCACCAACCTCGCTACAGCAACTCTTTGTAGTGGTGAAAGTGTAAACTTTACTCCTGAGTTTATTCCCTTCTATGACAATGCAACTTTCAATTGGTCAAGACAGCTTGTCCCTGGAATCTCTAATACTGCAGGAGCCGGTGTAGGAGCCATTACAGAAGTTCTTGAAAATACAACTACCATAAGTCAAACTGTTACCTACCAGTACAGTATTCAAACCAATGGAGGATGTACTGACCAAGGCAGCTTCTCTATCATTGTTGAGCCTAAGCCTGTTCTGACAGATACTGCTGCCAATCCAACAGCCATCTGTAGCGGAGACGATGTCAATCATACCTTGGT
>JAYNHF010000006.1:18944-38015 GCA_038107695.1 Flavobacteriaceae bacterium
ATACTGGAAATACTACAGGTACTAATAATATTCAAGGGGTTTTTGAACACAACTACGGATTCGCAGTTGATATCCCAATCACAATAGTAAGTTCTGCCAACAACTGCGTGGGAACCGCTCAATCTGTTGTATTAAGCATACTTCCGAAACCTGTTTTGACCAACAATGTGACCTTGACACTTTGTAGCAATGATTCAATCAACTTTATCCCTGAATTTAATGTAAGTGATTCTGAATTAAATTTTAATTGGACAAGAGGAGCTGTTCCAGGAATTTCAAATCCTCCAGTCTCTGGATCTCAAAATATTATTGATGGTCCCTTGATCAATACAACCACACAGAGTCAAACTGTAATTTACAACTATACTATTACTACCTCCTCGGGTTGCGATGGTCAAGGAAGTTTTGTTGTAGTGGTTGATCCTAGACCTCAGTTGACAGCCGACTCTCAAAATACCATTAACATTTGTAGCGGTGAAGACGTCAACAAGGTTCTGGAAAGTAATATGAATGATATACAATTTACTTGGACGAGAGTTTTACCCGAAAATGTGATTTCAAATAATAATCCAGGGACTTATACAACCCCAAATCCAACCAATTCAATCAACGAAATATTAATTAATAATAATACGGGGGCTGTTACTGTAACCTACAATGTAACCCTAAGCGGAAGTAATGGAGGATGCTCAGACCAAGTAAATACGATAGAAATCGTGGTCTATCCCGCACCTCAGATCACTGTCCCTGAAATAATAAATATATGTTCTGGAGATTCAATCAATACATTATTGTCCTCCAATATTGAACAGGAAGCACAATTCTTATGGAGTAGAACAGATACCAATACTTCAATTAATGGAGGTAATGTTGTTGAGAGCGGCGCTAACTTAATCGATGATGTACTGATTAACACAGACACGCAGACCCAACAAGCAATCTATACCGTATATGTGGGGCATCAGTCCTGTCAATCAAGACAAAATTCGGTAACTCTAACGGTTAATGTTGGGGCACCAATCACTTTCAATTATTCCCAACCTGAAGTAAAGTGTTCCGGGGCCTCCCCGACCAATTTACTAGATTATTTTTCTTCTAATGTTACAAGTTTTAACTGGAGTAGAAATGCAATCACAGGCTTGGATAATTCCCTAATCAGTGGTACCGAAAGCGAATGGGATGGTCAAACCTTGATCAACAGTAGTTTAAATGATATAGAAATCACCTACCAAGTTGAGGCCACTGATGGACTCTGTACTGAAACCTTTAGCTATTTGGTAATCGTTCGTGCCAATCCAAGAATTGAAAACAACAACTTGATCAATCTTTGTGTAGGAGAACCTTTTGATTATGGTCTAGATTTAGACCCCGGGGTCAATGTAGTATCCTGGAAAAGAACTGACAGCGATGTTGTTTCTGGAACCTCTCAAAATATTTATGACAATCAACTGGTAAATACTACAGCTGAAGTAGTAGAATACTTTTACGATATTACCATCGAAAATCCTGATGGTTGTAACTCAACTGAAGTTTTAAGGGTAAATATAAATCCCGATGCCATTGTCAACAACATAAGCAATGACAATGAGATATGCAGTGGATCGCTATTCAATTTCACTCCAACCAGCAATGTAGCTAATGCCCAAATTAGTTGGCAAAGGATGACCAATTCCGCCATTGAAGAACCTGCTTCTAATGGTCAGGGTAGTATTTCAGAGCGAATTACCCTGGCAAGTGGAGTGTCTTCTTCCGTAATTGTTACCTATCGACTTACCGCAGAGGCTGGGGGTTGTTCTTCTTCTACAACTTTACAATTGAATGTACTGCCTCCACCCCTATTGGGAACCATTGGTTTTGAGGGATCGGAATATACTTCCAACGAACTCATAGAGATATGCAGCAATACTCCCTTTGAAATTGAAGTCTCTCCTTTCGAACCTACTGGCGGGGTAACTCAAGTGAACAACGTTCCCATTTATAGGGTAAAATCGTGGAGCAGAGCCCAACAAAGTGGCATTAACGAATCTGGTAATTCTTTTCAAGGGCTTGAAACCATGAGATCACTGACCATTTCCGAATCTTTGGAGAACATCACCAATAATTTGCTGTATGTCACTTATGAGATAACACTGGAGAATACAGCCACTGAATGTGAAAAAGTATACGATTATGTTGTTGGTATAAAACCTCAATATGGTGTCACCTTAGCTTCGAGTGCTGAAACTACATTTCAAACCCTATGTGAGGGTGAGGACATCGATCTCATTGCTTACAATGTAATCGGCGAAATGGAAAATTATACGCTGAATTGGGAAAAAAGAGATGTAAATTCCAACTGGGTATCTACCACATTATCTGGTATCACTCATATCGTCGACAATGGTCAAATTAAAATTCAAGGAACCATTGCAACCTATGGTAGCTACAGGTATTTGTTACAAGCTACGGACTCTTGTGGAAATGTGATAAATAAAACAGGAACAATCGACATCAATGAAATTCCAGTCTTTACATTAAATTCAGGTTCCAATAATCAAAGTGTTTGTATGGGGTCTCCCATCGTTTCTATTGAAATTTTAGTTGATGTAGAATCTTCATTGAGTAATCTTGATACCTCACAAGTAATCAGTGATAATATTCCCAACGGTCTTACCGTCAGTAAAACACAAGTTAGCCCCAGCCAAATTTCTGTGGTGATTCAAGGAACCCCTCTGATTGCTGGTAGCTACGATTATAATATTATTGTTAATGGAGATTGTACTGTAAGTTACAGTGGACTTCTTGTCATTGACAACACCTCCGAAATCCAAAGAATTTCTGATGCGGTGACGGAAAATCAGATTGTCTGTAATGGTAATGATATTGACGAAATTCGTTATTCAATTGCTCATTTTGATAATTGGGAAATAGTATGGACCAGTACCGACAGGGTGGGAAATACTAATGTAACACAAACTCCACCTGGAATCGATGTTCAATTAATAGGAGGTGCAGAAATTGCCATCACTGGGCAACCCAACATCAGTGCTTTATCCGATCAAAGTTTAATTTACAATTATCAAATTCAAGCCTTTAAAGAGGGATGTGTTACCTATGTATATCCACCTCAAGGAGCATTACCTTCAATACAGACTGTTCTGCCCATTCAAATTAATGAGGAACTGATAGACTCGCGGTTGAGAGCCTGTAGAGCTTCTGATCGATACATTGATCTAAGTCAAGCCCTTAGTGGAGGATCAATTCCCATTTCCTCAACCGTAAGTGTAATTTATTCTTATGACTGGGCTTCGCCTAATGGTGTCGAATTCTCAAGTTTACCCAAAATTGAAAACCTTGTTGAAGGAAATTATTCCGTGGTCATTACCGATCTACTGAGTAATTGTTCTTCCGATATTGAGTTTGAAGTTTTGGCCCAAGATCAACTTTCGCTAAGCCCAAGTAATGGCACATCCTACTACACACAAGTTAGTCAAAACATGGTCAATGTTAGTGCTGTTTGTGACGATGATGAACTTATTTTAGGAGTTTCCATCGATGACAACAATGCCGTTGGGAATCAGATTTTTGAAGAGGGTGTTCTAATCGGGACTTATACCGTTGACTGGTTAAAAGATGGGGTAGTTTCGATTGAAAATACTAATTCAATATCCATCAGCCGAGATGCAAATTCAACTGCTGCCATAGAGAACGTTTATGAAGCGAGGGTTACTTTGGAATATACTGGAGCTCTTTCTGGTAACAGTGAATGTATTGATTCTTATTTCTTCGAAGTTGAAATTCCAGAAAAATTAAATGCTGCCGAAATTTTGGAAGATCGAATTGAAGCTTCATGCGTTGGTGATCTCACTACATTGAAATTTGAGGTTACTGGGGGTAAAGACGGATTAGGGCCTTATACCATCATTCTAAATAGCACTCTTCAGGCCAGCAGCAGTGGACCCAACGACAGAACTGTTACTTTTAACGTCCTCAATCCAGAACTAATTACCTCTCAAGAACTCAGAGTTTTTAATGATTATGGATGTGAAACCATTGTTCCGAACTACAGTATTGATCCCCCATTGAGAATTCCTTTTGAAGCCAATGTAAATGTGGTAAGCATCACAGACATCGACTGCTCAAACAATGGACAGTTAGGTCAAATTGAATTGGCAATTGATCAGTTTCCAACAGACAACAGATCGATCGAAATTATTTGGACATCTAATAGCGGAGTCAACTTAAGATCCAACTGGACTTCTCCTGCAAATTTTGTCCTTGATGAAATTTCTCGAGCTGACAATTACAGCTATGAGGTGAAAATATACAATCTGGATGGCAGTTTTTGTGTTCTTGACTCGGGTGTTGTAGTGGTTGAAGAAATTGGTGGACAGCAAATCATATTGAATGATATAGAAGTAATACAACCTGGATGTGAGGGTGGAGAATTGGGATCCATCATTTTAGAGATCGATGAATCTACCATAGTTCCTCCCATTAATATTGAGTGGGAAAAGAGAGATGTAAACTCCAGTAATGTGTCAGCTTCTTGGCAATCATTGAATGCTTACGATGGTTTTGGTTCTTTGATAGATATTGAGGTTGGGACTTACCGCGCTATAATTTCTGATCAAAGATTAGGCAATAGTTTTGATGGTTGTGAATCAGGGGTTTATGAAACTCGAGAAATATCGGTTGCTAGAGAAAGTATTACCATAAAAAATATTAATATTGACCGTGAACCACTAGGAAATTGTGGAAACGACTCAGGGGTCAACGGAACCTTCTCATTCAGGGTTGAAAGTAACATTCTTAATAACGGCTTTCCAAGGGATTTTGAAATCAGTTTAGTGGGACAAAATAACAGTGCTGTGATCAACAATCAAGTTCAAGGGAACATTGTAATAGATGCCTCAGATCCAAGTACCATAGGACAAAATTTCATCATTTCTGGTTTGACCAATGATCGATGGACACTCACTGTAAACGAAATCTTATCTGGAAATACTTCTGGCACTACTAGGAACTGCAGTAGTTCATTCATATTTGATATTGAACCTTTCGAAAGTCTTGAATATACTGGAATTTATGAATTTTTGATTGATGAATGTACAGGTCAAGCCGAAGTAACAGCTCAAATTGCGGGGGGCTTACCTTATGTTGAAAATGGTCAAGAATATTACATCTATGATTGGCGTTTTACTCCCTATGATGAAAATGGTCTTCCTTCTGCATCAGAGGTAAGAACCTTTGTAGGTAAAGAAATTCCGGGAGGGATTGAAAGACCTGGTATTTTAGAATTAACGGTGGAAGACAGTGAGGGTTGTTCCATCACCAATGTTGGAAATAGCCGAAACTTCCCAGTGCTAACGGTGGGGGACATAACCTCTCCTTTCAAAATTACTCCAGGGCTGTTGAATGTTGAAAACAATGAAAATGTATTTGCCTTAGAACCCAATTGCGGTAGCAATCAATCTGATGGAGAAATCGGATTTAACATTAGCGGTGGAGTTCAGCCATACGAGGTAATTTGGTATGTGGAAACTGCTACCTCATCTACGACCTCTGGGACATGGACTCCCATTCCTTCAGCGAGAAATTCTACTGCACAAAATAATCTCTCCTCGGGGAATTACAAAATTGTAATCCAGTCCATCTTCACACAATGCGGGAGCAATGAAAGGACATATTATGAGGATTATATTCAGGTACCTGTCAATGACGAATTGCTTCCCTTAAATACACCAATATTAAAGGAGCAAGATTTATGTTTCGAAAACGCAGGACGTATTTATCTCGATATTTTTGATAATCAAGCAAGCAACTTGACTTTCTATTACAATCAAGAACTAATACAAAACCCCGTTAAACTCAATAGCACTCAATACAGTCTTGATATTACAGAACCACAAGAGTATGGAATTTTAGAAGTAAGAAACACCCAAGGTTGTAATATATCCTTTGAAATTAAACTGGGAATTGGTGAGGCAATGTTCACCTTTACTTCCCCTAGTAATATGATCCAAAACAGTAGTGCAGAAGTCAAATCTGTTTTGACCAATGAGCCCGTTACCTTCAATAATTTATCCTCGGATCCCTATGTAATTGAAGAATGGATTTTTGGAGACAATAGCGAAAGCATAATAATCAATAAGAATGAGGGTAACATCAGTCCAATTACCCACACCTATGCCTTACCGGGAACCTATGTTGCCATCCTCAATATCTATAACGAAATCGGTTGTGTCAGTTCCCAATACAAGCCCATCATTGTAGGTGATGGCTATAATGTTATGGTTCCCAACGTGTTTACCCCTAATAGTGACGGAATTAACGATCGATTCTTCCCACTTTTCAGTGGATTTAAGAATGTAACCTTTGAGGTATTTGACCACAGAGGTAACTTACTGTATACCGAATACCAAGAATCCAACAACCTTCAGTATGCTGAACCTTTCGATATAGAGGGATGGGCTGGGCCAGAAATTAATCAATCAAATTTAAATTCGGCCGACAATAACCCGTACTATATATATAATTTCTTTGGAACGACATTTCTAGAAAATAAAATCATCGAAAAATCGGGAGCATTTATACTGGCCAGATAATGAAAAAAATAAAACTCATCATACTGATCCTTTATATGCTGCCCAAAAGCGTTTTGGCACAGGACGAATACGTGGTAAATCAAGCAAAGTTTTTACAAAAGTCAAATACCAGTTATTTTGGTTTTAACCAATTAGGGAGGGTAGGTGTCCTCTACAATACATTACAAGTAAATGAAAACGAGCAAATAGATAACAAATACGCTTTTGCCAGCTTGCCTTTTCAAAATCGAAACTTTAGTTTAGGTTTTGATATCAATTTTTTTGATTTAAAAAACACAGGACTCAGAATCGGACTATCAAGGTTTGTTTACGTCTATAAAGTTCAATTGGATACGCAAACCTTTTTCCTTCCATCCGTATATGTAGGTCTGGGTTCGCAAAATATTGATGTCACTTCCATGATCTTTTCGGACCAGCTCAATCGAAATACAGGCTTTATTAATTCCAACTCTGTGGATCCTGTATCAGAAAATTTGGGAGTAGTCAATTATCTTGATATTGGAGCCTCATTTTTAGTTCACAGTGAATCCTTTTTGCTAGGACTCTCCCTCAAACAGATGAACAAACCCAATGTATCTTTTAATGATGAGGACACTTTTCAGAAGGAAATAAAAATTGGTTTTCAAGCCGGTTATGAATTCGATATTAATCCTTTTGGAAGATCATACTTGCCCCGGTATTCTTATCTCTATACTTTCCTCAATGCTGTTAAAGAAGGTAATTCTATTTATGCTCAAATGGAACAAAAATTTAATCTTGGGGAATTCAACCTTGGCTTTTCTGAACAAGCTTCAATGGTTGACTCCTTTGGCTTGAACAATGTAGGGGTTAATGTCGGTTTGAATCTGGAAAACTTCTATTTCAATTTGGGTTACAACTTTCCAATGAGAAGCATCGGTAAGGTTTATGCTCCTAGCATATTCGAACTTGCAGTCATTTTTGATTTTAGCATATACCAAAGAAACAACAGAGGTCTTTACAAATCTTTACAGGTCGACAATTATTATTAGCAAAAGTAGAAAACGAACAGACTATTGCACAATAAAAGCATAGACTCCTGAGGATGATTTAAAACCATTGCTATCCAAAGCGACAACTTTCCAATAATAAGTTGATCCTGAAGCCACATCAACATCCAACTGGTTCGTTTGAGCGTCTACAGCACCTACCAATGTTGAAGCATTCTGAGTATCTAAATACACCTCATAACCACTAATATTATCGTCTTGATGTGAACCCGTCCAGGAAAGGGTAATCTGATTGGAAGCATTTACGCTTACAGTAGCAGAGGGACGTGGGGAGGCCAACTCGGGAGGAAAAGGGCCAAAACTCACCTGATCCTCGCCTGCCAAGTAAAAACTCCACTTTTCGCTTTTCACACTTCCACCTCCTTGATCTCCAGCTGCAGTGACTTCCCAAGAATAAAGTTGTGATTTTAATAGATTCTGGGACAGATTAGGAGCAGAAGTACTTGAGGTTACCTTTTGGCCAGAGCTCATATTCTCTATCACTATACTGTAGGAAGTAGCATTTGAACTTCGTTGCCACCTGAACAACACAGAAGCTTCATTATCATCCTGATCTACACCGTCAAGACAAGTCTCACCATCTTCGGGATACAGCAACAGAAAACTCTCAGGGCTGGGTGCCTGTTCCTCTCCTCCATCTTGTTTGGAGCAAGCGACCCAAAGTAATATTATTAATAAATATATATAATGTCTCATGGGGTTATTTCTTTATTGTTACAAATGATTGATCTACTGTATTTGAACTCACTTTAACCAAATAACTTCCTGTTTTAAAGTTTACGGTTTGAATCTGAGCCTGCCTTCCGTTGGCCATGGAATATAAACCACTACTGACCAATCTGCCCTCAGGGGTGAAGATATCAATCTGTACCTCTTGATCATTCCCTCCAACAAAAATATTGAGCACTTCATTAAAAGGATTAGGAGAGTAGGCCACATCTTCGGAAACAAAATATTTTTTCTCGAATACACCTTGACAATCCTTGTCTGTAGTCACTTTAACCGTATTGAGTCCTTTTGTCAAAGCAATACTCACGTTGGCGTCAGAAGACCTGGAGGTCTTACCATTATGTGTGATGTTATAAGTACTAGAGCCTGATAATTCTACGGTTATTACGTCTTTGGATTGATTCAGAGAACTCGCAACTGTAAGTGGTGCAGGATCGCTAATCGAAACCTCAAAGCAGCGCTCAAAATCAGCAGCATCAACTCCTTCAACTGTAATACAAATATTGTAGATACCTTGTGCCAAATCATCCAATTTCCAACGACTATTTCCTGTGGATTCACTATATGACGTTTGACCAGTTACGTTAATGTTGTATACTTGGCTTACATCCTTAAATCGTATTGATATAGAATTTTCACCCGCACATCCTTCAGATTTTGAAATCAAGAAATTATTTGGTGGTAGGTAAAAGAGTTCACATCCTTGGAAGTCAACAAATTGTCCATAGGGAGTATCAGGACATTCATCAAGTGGATTCCAGATACCGTCATGATCCGAATCGTCACTAACATCTCCTACCCCATCACCATCGGTATCGGTTTGACTAGGATTAGCTACGTCAGGACTGTTATCTAAATAATCCACTACGCCATCTCCATCGGTATCCTGGTCTGTGGATACTGCTCTGGACTGAAGTTCTATAATATTGTTCGTCCCTTCTGCGACCTGAAGTTGATTCTGGGTCACTGGAATTGGAATCTCAGAGGCACCGTCCTCAGCATTCATAAAGGTAACTTCTACTTCATAAATATTGTCTTTATTGTGGTCTTTGGGATTGTCAAAATCGGGTGGATCAATGAAGGCAAGTACTCCTTCAGATTCTATTTCCTCATTTCTCTTCGTTCCAGTGAATGTGTTTTTGATAACAAATAGATCTTTATCGTTACCACCACTTATCGATTTTCTTACTTTCCATTTTCCTACCCCTCTGTTAAACGGGTTGTGATAACGTTGTACACTCTGGTTGATGAATTTTTCAACCTGGTCCGAAGACACTCGGTTGTTAAATCCTCCCAACTGATTCAGAAGATCAAAAACTGCTATGAAAAATCTTGCTCTGTAGAAAGCATTTTCTACATCCAATATCGAAATGGGAAGGAGCTCTTCCGATCTACCTCCAGATGAAGTAGTCGCAATTATTTTGACGATATAAATGGGCTTATATTCGTAATCCAATTCACCAGCAACTATGATTTTGTTGTCTTGTAAAGCAAATACATTTTCCTCATCCTCAATACTCAGACTCACTTCTTCGTTAAGGTCGGATACGGTGGTTTGAATAGTTGATACAATCGTACCCTCAATGGCATCTTCTCTGACAATAGGTGGAGAGAAAACCATGATCGGATCTGGATCACAGACATCTCCAATACCATCTTTGTCATGATCTTTTTGCAATGGATTTATGATGTCAATACAATTGTCTTTTACATCTGGAATTCCGTCTTTGTCAGAATCAACTTCATTAACACCACACCCCTCTTCGTTAACTTCTACACCAGCAGGGGTATTAGGACATATATCTAGATCATTCTCCACACCGTCCCCATCGAGATCCCTCTGTTCCGCAGAACAACCATTGGCGTCCACGACAGCTCCTTCGGGGGTGTTGGGGCATTTATCATTATAGTCTGGTACCCCATCAGTGTCATCATCGAAGACAAATGGTGCCGTAACAACCGATGAAAGTGCATCCAACGCATTTCCGTTAGTGTCATAAATATCGGAAAGGGTGACCTCCAACGTTTGCATCTCTGAGGCAGTGCCACTTACTGAAATACTAATACCATATTTGGCATCTGTAATAACTTCTATAGCTTGAGGGGAATTAGAAGTCAGTGTAGCTGATCCTGTACCCGTAAGAAGCAAACTAAAGTTATTTTGAGTAATGGAACTAGACTCTGTTGCAGAACCATAAACATTCTCACTGAATGTAATCTGTAGTGTATCTGAACCTGTAAAAGTAAGCAGATCAACTTTAGGAGCTAATAGATCATTCAGAATTGCAGTATTTGATAGCTGTGAGCTAATTACCAGTGGAGCACCCGACTGATCAAATACAGTATTGGATACTACCTCCGTTAAGGTCAATACCTCGCCACCTTCAGCAGGAGTAGAATAGCTCAAATTCATCTCGAAGGTAACCGAATCTAAAGGTGTAACATTCAACGGAGAAGCTGAGGTCAATTCTGCAGTTCCATTTTCTACTGAGAACAAGAAAGCAGATGCAGGAGGGCTTGGTGATTCAAGCCCTACTATAGGCTCACTAAACAGTAGGGTTACCGTTTCATTATTTTCAGACACATTCATCGAAACCAATGATGGTGGTAAGTTATTCAAATAGATTGTGTTTGAGGACTGCAATGAGCTGGCATAGTTTCCTACAAAATCCTTGAGTTTTGAATCGCTTAACGGGCTTACAGTTATTAGCTCTTCTCCTGTGGGGACACCATTTATTGAAATTCCTAAAACAAAAGTTGTATCATCGATTTGGTTCACTTCCTCCAGAGTTGCAGTGGCGAAAAAGTCTCCACCGCCTCCGCTGGTATTGATGGTAAAAAACTCTGTGGTATCACTTGATGCATAAGCATAGTAAGTCGCCTCTGAGAATACAACAGTAATCTCATTATTATCATCGTTGATTTCTGTGCTTATGATCTCTGGACCAGAATTGTCAATGGTAAAGAATAAGGTTTGTGAATCTTGTGAGCTGTTTCCGGCAATATCAACTCCTGTGATCGAAATAAGCACATCAGTACTTGTTGCAGAGGGAACATCCCATTGGTAAGTCCATGTTCTTGAGTCTGTAGATGCTGAAACAGTCATGGCTGCATCAGAAACATCTCCCGTGACACTTACTACAGCGTCATCCAATGGTTCGTTGAAAGTAACCGTAAGATTTACGTTGTCCAAATCATAAACCAATTCGTCGTCATGATCATGAATCAAGCTTACAATTTCAGGACCCTGTGTGTCTACCTCAAAGCTGATGGAAGCCTTTTGGTTTGGATTGCCAATAGAATCTGTTAGTGACCCCTCATCAATAACGATTGAAACCACTCCAGTGATTCCACTCTCAGGAGTATAGGTTGCCTCATAAGAAAGGTTTCCGATATAATTTAAATCTGTTAATTCTCCTCCCCCAATAATGGTTACATCCGTTACAGCAAAAGAAGTTAGGTCTTCACTCACAACAAATGTAATGGTCGAAGATTCAACGCCACTTACCAGTTCATCATCAGTCGAAATGGTTATCTGAGGCCCTACGGTATCAACCTCAAGATTGATTGACGTTTTGTTCATATTCATATTACCCACTTCGTCAGAGAATGTCCCTGCTCCTACACTTAGGGTTACCGTTCCAGAATAATTACTAGGAGGTAAATATTCTGTAGTGTAAACAATACTGTCAGAACTGGTAAACGAAGAAATGATGGTATCACTCTCGGTACTTGAGGATTCTATTTCAATATCCTCCAAGGCAAAATCACTTGAAAATTCACTCAGTGTAAAGACGATAGTAGTTGAAGATAAGTTTGTAATTACAGTATTTTCTGCGGTACTAGATATGGTAACGCTCGGATACTCATTATCGATGGTAAAGGTCAAACTCTCCGTGGAGGACAAATGATTTCCTGCAATGTCATTTCCACTTATGGTAACGGATACGACTCCACTGATCAAAGAGGCAACATCCCACTCGTATTTCCATGTAGTTGAATCAGTAGAGGAAGAGGCTGTCATACTTACATCAGATACCAATCCACTAATACTAATTTGAGCTACTCCCATAGGCTCGCTAAAATCGACTGTAAATAGCACTGCGTCTGCATCTCTAACCAATGAGTCATCATGATCATCCGTTAAACTCAACAACGTGGGGTCTATGGTATCAACAATAAATGAAGTGGAGGAAGCCGTATTGGGATTAGTTGCCAAATCGGTAAAGGTAGATGAGCCAACTGAAAGGGTTACCGTTCCACTAAAGTCAAAGGTAGGCGGGGTATAAGTAACTTGATATAAAGTACTTGAAATAGTTGTTAAATTGCCGAGACTTCCACTACCTGAAATTTGAATATCATTAAATGTAAACCCAAGGTGTTCCTCAGAGAAGCTAAGTGTAACAGTGGAGGTTTCACTTGCATTGATAATATCCTCTGAAGATGATATTGTAACCGTTGGTCTTTCTGCATCGACAGTAAATGGTGCGCTCACAGATGCTTCATTTAGATTACCCGCTTTATCTGAGAACGAACTGGTATTGATCGTTACGATCACATCACCAGAGTAGCCAGTATTGGGCGTTAAATCCACATAGAATGTTCTTGAATCCGTAGTAGTCAAGTTAGTTAAGCTAGCGTTATTAACCTGCATGGCATCAAGAGCAAAATCAGGAGAGACCTCTGAAAGGTCAATTCTTAGTGTATTGGTATTCAAATTAGTGATAACAGTAGCGCCTGTCACACTGGTTATGGTTACAGTAGAAGATGTATTATCTATAGTGAATAAAATTTCATCGTAAGATTCTAAAACATTTCCAGCGAGGTCCGTACCTGAGACGGTGATACTTACTTGGGAATCAATATTATCAGGAACGTCCCAAGAATAAGTCCATACTGAGGAAGTTACAGAGGTTGAAACAGTAGATGAAGATACAGTAAGGGCAACACTGGAAACAACACCGGTAATACTAATGGTGGGGCTGTCCATCGGCTCGCTAAATGTGAAAGCCATCTCAACAGTAGTATCTCCATTTACTATTTTATCTTCATCACTGAATGATGAATCAGTGAGGGTAGGAGATTCAAAATCTATATTGGCGTATTGAGCTAAAAAACCTCTAGAGATGAATCCTGAAGTAAAATTGCTGCTACCAATAAAAATCTGTCCAGTATTACTAATCAGAGAATTATTGTAGGTACCTGAATTCAATGGACCTGAAGACTTAATTTCCTGACTTCTTAGTAAAGAGGAAAAAGTCAAAAGAATACCGAAAAAGATTAAGTTTTTAAAGTTATTCATTTAGACTGGACTCTAATTTAATTATTCTATCAAGCAATTCATTAATCAAAATGGTCTGCGAATTAATTTCCTCTTTTTGTTTTTGATTTTCTTCAATCAAAGCCTGAACCCCTTTGAGGGCCACACCAGATACATCAATGGTGCTAATATGCGAATTTTCATCTTCAATTCCAACTTCAAATAGTTCGATGAACTCTTCTGAGGTAGGACCAATATGTGTTTCATTGGTGTTCTTATAATCCCACTTCCTAATATTTAGTTTACTTATTTTATCGAGAATCCAGTCATTGGAAAGATCAATAAAATTAGTTTTGAAAAGAATACTTGAACCATTGGTCCATGTTCCACCTGTAGTCAGGTAAGCTCCATTACCATTGGTAGTATCATCTCCAACCTGAAGTGCTTTTCCAACGTCTGTTGTAGTTAGGCCAAATGCCCATTTTGACACCTCTTGATCACCAAATACCATGGTGTGGTCGGATGAGACTTCAGCATCAGACCCTATTACTGTCGAATTTTGTAGTGTGTTTGTTCCATCAGTGGCTCCTGTCATTTTACCTAGAAAAGTGTTGTTGTTTGAGGTGTTAGTGAGATCATCAATATTTCTTCCAGATCCAAACCCTATAGACGTATTATACGCTCCATTAATATATTGAGAACTATCATGTCCTACAGTGGTATTACTGTTTGATGATTCACTCGCACTTCTCATTGAGGAAGCCCCTACCGCTACATTTTTAAAACCAGTTACGTTTGAACGCATTGACTCTTCACCAACAGCTACATTATGTGATCCCGAAACAGTTAATGTTAATGAATTATACCCAATACCAACATTACCAGAAACAAGATTCTCTGACAATGTCCCTTTTCCAATTGCTATATTATTATTTCCTTCACTATTGGATTGAAGTGCATCATCTCCTACAGCAATATTTGTATTCCCAACAGTATTATTAGACAATGCATTAGATCCAATTGCAGTGTTATGATTTCCAGAGTTCAGAGAAGTTAACGCCATATAACCAAGCGCCGTATTTGATATACCAGTATTTGTAAGGTTCTCATCTCCAGACATTGCAAAATATCCAACAGCAGTGTTATGAGAATGAGTATTATCATTATGAAGGGTGGATGAATTATTCATTGAAATCATTGCATGATATCCAATTGCCACAGCTCCATCAATATTTACTGCATCTCTTGCAGCTGCAACTCCAATGGTGGTGTTATACTCACCTGAAGAATTATATCCAGAGGAATGGTGACCAAAAGCAGTATTTCTATCTCCAATATTCTCACTTAAAGAACCTTCTCCTACAGCAGTATTAAGTGATCCTGAAATATTTGATTCAAGAGCATTACTACCAACTGCTATATTCATTTCACCGTCAATATTACTGGTCATTGCATTATTGCCAATGGCGACATTTAAACCCCCTTCTGTGTTATGATATAAACTTTGAGCACCAATAGCGACATTTATACTCCCTGTGGTATTATGGTATAAGGTATGAGCTCCAATTGCGGTATTTTCTACACCTTCCGTATTGGCCCATAACGATCTAACCCCTACAGCAACATTGTTGTAACCTATGGTATTATTGGCAAGCGTTACATGGCCCAAAGCAGTATTCCAACTCCCACCTGTTGCCGCATGCATAGATGATCCCCCAACAGCCGTATTACCCTTTCCCGACACATACTCCCAATTATCTATAGTAATCGATGTTCCACCCGTTAAATTTTGCATCGTATAAGCTCCCAACAATGTATTACCTGATCCCTCCTCAAGTTTATGAGCGGAAGCATATCCGACCGAAGTATTATTGTCGAATAAATTCCTATTGCCGTCCGCATCAAAGTAGCTGTCCAGATCTTTACCGATAGAGCTCAAGGAATTAGAACCAATTGCCACATTACCAAAAGAGTATTTCGCATTTTGCATGGCTGAATTTCCCAAAGCGGTGGTAACAGATCCTCTAATTAATTTTTGAGCAGCTCCATTTCCTACTATAGCCATATTGTACCCTTCATTAAACTGATTCATGGAATACTGTCCAATCGAAATAATTCCACCTCCATTTTCCAAAACAGGCAAAGTTTGTGAACCTATAGCAATATTACCTCCTGTTAGCTTGGTTACGCTGTTCATTGACATATGTCCAATAGCAATATTATCCATAGCAATTTCTGTAATGGTGGCAGTAGAAGCCTGAGGAGAGGCAAAAGCACCCGCGCCTATGGCAATATTACCCGGCAGACCATAAGCAGACTCATCTAATGTAGTGCTAGGATTGTCAGTTCGTTGTATAAACTCCTGTAGATTTGAAACCTCAGTATCCATAGCAAAGTTTGATTCGTCTGGGACATTCGTTACGTTAAATAATGCTTGTTTACCAATGGCTATAGAATTCATGTTCTGCCTTTTATGAATGGCATCGGTACCCAAAGCAATGTTATCTTCCACAAAAGAGGGGTCCTCCATAGTCCCTGCCCCAATAGCAATATTCCCATCTCCTTTTTTGGTGTTAAGCATTGCCGTAGAACCAATCGCTACATTTACCCATCCCACTTCCATGTCTCTCATTGCCTGATTCCCAATCGCAACATTCAAAGCTGAAGAGTTAGAAGATGTACTAGATGCATAAGCTGTTGTAGAACTCCTCAGTGTATTAGATCCCAAAGCAATATTTCCATGGGTTGTTGTCGCTGAGGCCAATGCTGAAGTTCCAATCGCCACATTATTATGAGCATCGGTCAAACCTTGAGCCACTCCGGATCCGATAAGGACATTGTTGGTTTGACTGGTAGTCATGGTTGGGGAATGATCAACGATTTTTAGGTTGCCATTCTCATCTATACTACCTCCTAAGCTAACATTGGTAAGTCTTGATCCGTCTCCTATAAATCCTGTTGCCGATACAGTCCCATAGGTATTGACCAACGCTACTTCATCATTTCCTAGTTGAATGGTGTTAGAAGTGGTAGATATCGAAGCTGTATTTCTAGAAAATTCAGCAATTGGGACACTTACAATTTGATTCGTACCCATGGTTTCATAATTTCCATTGGTGTCCAATTCCTCTTTGAGGAACACGTTATTACTCCAATCAATCTCTGAAAAATCTATCCCTGTACTTAGTTTTGATCCATTTCCTATAAAAAGATTTACCACACCGTCTGATGGAGTGGTAATTTGATGTTCCTCAACATATACAGCACTTGAATCTGCAGTATCATAGATGATGCTGAATTTGATACTCACTTCAGAATCTTTTAAAACCAATCCATCGGAGTCCTTAATAATCGCTTGATAAGAAATGCCTTGTTGAGAAAAGGAAACAAGAGATATAAAAAAGAAAATGTATGATAGTAGATAATTTAATTTCATTGGTGCAATTTTTTATTAGTCACAATATTGAATTAATTCAGCATAAATATTGGGGTAATCATTGGATACTCTCTGCAAGGTAGATGATTTATGAGTTAAAAAATCATCCGACTGAAATGTATCAAACCTTATCAAATCATTATTGATTTTTGTAAAAGACCATTTTAACCAGCCCACTCCATCCTGATTCTCATCGAATTCTGTGGTGGAATTAAATTTTACAGTGAAGTTATCATAAGAAGACTCTACTGCTGAGATCAAATAATTTTCTCCTTCTATGATATGATTGACCTCCCCATTCAACATTTGATCCAAGTTGGGTAACGTCATACAACTTGAAGAATTGTCCGAAGCCACATTAATAACATCTATAAAGGTGGCACTTGAAACAGAATTTATCACAAAAAATACCTCATCATCATCGGAATTCCCGTCTGAACTCAATTCAAACCAAACAGAAAATTTGTTGTCATCACTGTCTAGAAAATTTCCTGATGTTGAATTTAAACCATCTACTTCAGCAAGTAAAGCTGCAACCTGTGAATCCAAGGAGACTAATTCTGATTGCAAATCAGCAATACTAACTAATATATCCCCAACAGAATCGCCACTCAAAATAAAATCAGTTGCTGAAACAACACCTGAAGTATTTATAAGGGATACATCAGTATTCCCTAATTGTATGGTATTTGAAGTCGTTACAATTGAATTGGCTCCAATGGCCGTGGAATTTTGAACGCCATCTATACCATGTGAATACGCTCCTACCAATGTTGTTTGTGAAAAACTATTTACCTCTCCGGTTGTCCCTGCACCTGAGTATGCCCCTACAGCAACATTATCATCTCCACTTTCAAGAGAGAAAAAACTCATGATTCCCAACGAAGTATTAAAACTACCAGATTCGTTTCTATACCCAGAGCTATCTCCAATAGCAGTATTTCCATCACCATCGATGTTATCTGCAAGAGAGCTTCTTCCAACCGCTACATTGAATTCACCTGTAGTATTAGAGTATAATGATGAATCACCAAGAGCGGTGTTGCTTCCTCCTGTCTGGTTTAACTGCATACTTTGAAAGCCAACAGCAGTATTAATTGTACCTGATGTATTATTTTCAAGAGATGAGGCTCCTACTGCAAGGTTTCGTTGAGCTAAATTTTGAAATAATGCACCATTTCCTATTGCTAAATTATCCGTACCCGATACATTACTGGAAAGTGCGTCTGTACCAATAGCGATATTGTTATACCCTGAAGTATTTGAATTAAGTGAATTCCAACCCATAGCAGTATTATAGTCTCCTCCATCAATTGACTTTAAAGAATTAAATCCAATGGCTGTATTAAAATTGGAAACCTGATTATTATTGGCAGATTCTGGTAAAACGTCAAATCCACCAATCATACTATTATTTCCAATCCCAACGTTTTCATTGCCATTAATTTGCATTCCTGCAAGCCTCCCAAGAAATACATTGTCACTACCAGTTGAAAATACTCCAGAAGATGGGCCAATGGAAGTGGTATTGCTAACAAGCTCAGAAAAGATCTTTTCACCTAGTCCAATGTGCATGTTTTGAGTTCCATAAAAAGAGATGTTATCTATTTCTTTTGCGTATTCAGCAAGAGGAACACTTGCAAATTGCTTAGTTCCCATGTCTTCGTAACCACTTCCTAAATCCATTTCTTCTTTTATGAACACGCCCCGTTTCCAATCTACATCCGTAAAAACACCATCCAGTACAGTTCCACCACCCACTGAGATATTGATGACCCCATCGGAGGGTGTGGTAACTGTGTGTTCTTCTACATAAACAGGAGTATTATCTGATGAATCAAGTATTAGGGAAAACTTCAGTTTGACCTGATTATTGGATAAAACATTACCATCCGTGTCTTTGACGATGGCTTGATAATTGAATTGCGCATTCAACCCAACAGACTCGATATGAATTCGTAATGTTGGGTGTTATAATATGTGGAGTCCGTCACACTTCTTCGGAAGCGGGCCCAGTTGTTGACTGAAATG
>JAYNHF010000006.1:38025-76126 GCA_038107695.1 Flavobacteriaceae bacterium
ACGAAAATAAATATTAATGTTTTTTTTAAAAAAATCTGTATAACGTCAAACTTAATCGGAAGATTTACCAGTTTTTTACTCAAAAAATACATCATTATTGTAGATTATTATATTGCAAATAAATATAGTAAATAAATATATGTTTCAAAATTTATACAATAATTAGGCTGCTCTGATTCTTACCCATTTACCCTCTTTTTGGTAGAAAATATTCACAATAATTTTTTGGCGAAAAACTTCTGATCCATTAGGTCCATTTTTTTTAATTAGGGAAGTTTTTCTAAATAACACATCAACTTTATTATCAACCTGGAATCATAACCCCATATATAGACTAATTATTTTTCTAGAACGTCATAAAATTAATCAGGATTTTTTTACTTTAGAGGATTCAATATGAGATACAAATTGTCTGCTGTTTTAATGATACTTTTTTTCGTTAAAACTCTTGCACAAACCAACAAAATCAAAGTTTTTTTAAATTGTCGATGTGATGACGATTTCATCAAACAAAATACCCTTTTTTTTGATTACGTTAGAGACAGGACGCTATCCGACATCGAGGTTTTTGTTTTCGAGATTTCCAATGCCAGTGGAGGAAAAAACTACTCTTTCGAATACAAAGGCAAAAATAAATTTCAAAACAAAGAAAATGAAGTCAGCACCGATATCTCTCAGAATCTTACTTTCATAGAAGCAAGAGATCAGTTGCTAAAGACCTACAAAATGGGAATGGTCTATTTTTTACAAAATACTTCTTTCCAAAATCAATTAGAAGTTAATTTCAACGATCAAAAAGACAAGCTCGATGAACCCCCAAAGGATCAATGGAAAAACTGGGTTTTCGAAGTTACTGGATCTTTTAATTTTGAGAACGAAAGAAGCATAAAAGAAGAAGAATACAATCTTGGATTTGAAGTAGATCGGGTTACTGAAATATGGCGTGTAAGATCTGATTTTGGGATGCGCCGGTCGGTAAAATTTTTTAGTGGTGATGAAGAAAATTTTAACAGTGAACGAAAAAGAACTTTTTTTTCGGGAAGTATAGTAAGGAGTCTTTCAGATCATTTTTCTACAGGAGTTTTTGGATACTATCTAAACGACACCTACAGGAATTACAAATCCTATCTCAATTTTTCTCCTGCCTTGGAGTACAATTTCATCCCCTACTCAGAAGTTTTGACTAAAGAATTGACTTTGGCTTACAAACTTGGGTATAACCTTTACCAATATTTTGAAGAAACCATTTATGGATTCACAAATCAAAAAATGTTCAATCAATCCCTAACACTCAACCTAAGGTTCAGAGAAACATGGGGAAGTATTTATTCCTATTTAGTAGCCTCTCAATTTCTCAATCAACCAAATCAAAACAGACTCACCTTAAATAATAACATTAATTTGAGAATCCTCCGAGGACTGTCCCTAAGAATTTCTGGTAACTTTCAGTTGATCAGAGACCAAATTAACCTCTCGAAAGGAGAAGCCAGTATTGAAGATTTACTTCTTAGACAAAGACAAATTTCCACTAATTTCCAAAACCGAATCTCCCTAGGCTTGAGTTATACCTTTGGCTCCATCTACAATAATATTGTCAATACAAGATTGTAGAAACACAAACACCCCCTCGAGGATAAATTATAGAACTATTTCACAAATACTTTGTAGAGTCCTTTTAAAAATCTTTCATCTCTAAATGGGGTTTTTATCCATTCTTTTATTTCATTATTTTTTTTAAAAAAACGGGTTTAATATCTTTAGGCATTACTTATGAAAAAAATAATTTACAACGTTTTGAAAACTAAAGTTTTTAAAACACCAAAAATAAACAAGGCCAAACCACTATTTATTGGAGAATGGATGGTTTTCAATTTATTTTTTCAAAAATCCAAATGTTCAAAATAACATGTACAACAGACGCCTATTGTTTATCATTGTTGGAACCATTTTTGGAATTTTACACTCATGTGACGATCCAGAACTTCCCGAATCGGTTCAACAAGCCTATAAAGACTTACCAAAAAAAATTGATTTTAATAAAGACATAAAACCCATTCTTTCTGACAAGTGTTTCATCTGCCATGGACCTGACAAAGCAAATGTCAAGGCTGCCTTACAATTACATCTTCCTGAACTTGCTTTTGCCGAATTAAAAAGTTCTCCAGGAAAATTTGCCATCAAACCAGGGAATTTAAATCAAAGTCAATTGGTGCACCGAATTTTATCTGACGACCCTGATGTAATTATGCCCGAACCAGAATCCCACCTTAAGCTTTCCGATCAAGAAAAAGCGATGTTAATCAAGTGGATTGATGAAGGAGCAGAATACAAAAAACATTGGGCGTTTCTTGCACCTCAAATCCCACAGTTGCCTAACGTAAAATTAAAGGAAAAAGTTGCCAACCCAATCGATAATTTTATTTTGGCCAAGTTAGAAGCTGAAAAATTACAACCCAACCAAAGGGCCAAAAAAGAAATCTTATTGAGAAGATTAAGTTTTGATTTAACAGGCCTTCCCCCTTCTGTTGAAGAAATTGAGAATTTTAAAAACGACACCCTACCCAACGCTTTTGAAAAACAAGTCGATCGTTTGTTGGCTTCATCTCACTATGCCGAACAAATGACTTTGGATTGGATGGATCTTTCACGATATGCAGACACCAATGGATACACTGTGGATCAATATCGTGATGTCTCACCCTATAGGGATTGGGTCATCAAGGCGTTTAACGATAATATGCCTTATGACCAATTTATTCATTGGCAATTGGCAGGTGATATGATGGAAAACCCCAATAAAAATCAGATTTTAGCGACCACCTTCAATCGGTTACACCCACAAAATCAAGAAGGAGGGATCATTGATGAGGAATTTCGTTCAGAGTATGTAGCCGATCGAACCAATATTGTAGGTGAAGGATTCTTAGGATTGACCATTGCGTGTGCCAAATGCCACGATCATAAATACGATCCAATTTCTCAAAAAAATTATTATGAAATGTACAGCTTCTTCAATAACATAAATGAGTCTGGTCAAATTTCTTTTGATTCATCCATGCCAGTTCCCAATATGCTTCTCCCTACTCATCAGCAGGAAAAATTCATGAACTATCTTGATGAGCTTCTTGAAAAGAAACAAAAGGAAATTAAGGGAGTAATCATTTCAGAATCAAAGCATGCAAAAGAATGGATTGAAAGTGAAAGCTATAAAAAACTTAAAGCAAAAGTTTGGCCCAGTAAACTCATCGCAAAATTTGATTTTTTCAAGGGTAGTTTGAATAATTCACTTAATCCAGCAGAAAAAGGAAAAATGAAGCGACAGCATTCGACAAAACAAAATCCCAAAATAGTAAATGGATACTCGGATAAAGGGCTTGAACTTGATGGAGATGCTTGGTTGGATTTGGATCGCATAGGAGTATTCAAAAGAAATCAAACTTTTAGTATCGGTATTCGCATAAAAATTCCTGAAAAATTAGAAAACGGAGTCATTTTTCACAAAAATATTGGGACCAGATTGTACAGTTACCGTGGCCTACACTTGGCTCTCAAAGAAAATAAGTTGGAAGCTATGTTGGCCCATGTTTGGCCTGATAATGCTATTGTAGAACTCAGTAATCAAGAAATTCCCAAGAATGAGTGGATACAGCTTACGATGACATATGATGGTGCTAGCAAAGCAGAAGGTCTGAAAATTTATTTGGAGGGTAAGAAACTTGAAACCAAGGTCAAGGTCGACAACCTATATAAAGATATTATTTACAATCAGAAACATGAACCAGGTATACAAATTGGCGCAAGATGGCGTGGAAAAGGTATAGAAGGAGCAATTGTTGACGATATTTTAGTTTTTACCAAAGAGTTAACTGCCCTTGAAGTTATCCAAATTTCCAAACCTAAAAAGTTTCTAGCAATTGTCAGTAAAAGAGAAAACGAGTTGACCTTGGCTGAAAAAGAAATGCTAAAAACATATTATATCAGGAATAACTCCAAAAAATATCAATCATCATGGGCTGAACTTGCTGATACCAGAAAAATTCAAGCAGACAGCTTGGAACCTGTTCAGGAAATTATGGTCATGAAGGAAATGGAGCAGCCTCGTGAAACATTTGTACTCAAGCGAGGGCAATATGACCAGTACGGTGAGAAAGTATTTCCAAACACACCCGAAAAGGTACTTGTCTTCCCAGATAGCCTTGAAAAAAATAGACTTGGGTTAGCAAAATGGATAACCAGCAGGGACAATCCCCTAACTGCTCGAGTAGCTGTAAATCGTTACTGGAAAAACATCTTTGGAACAGGAATCGTAAAAACCGTGGAAGATTTTGGCAATCAGGGAGAACCACCCAGTCACCCCAAACTATTGGATTGGTTAGCCATTCAGTTCATGGAATCAGGATGGAATGTTAAAAAATTACTCAAATTAATGGTCATGTCGAATACCTATCAGCAATCTTCTTTGGCAAGCAGAGAACTTCTAGAGCGCGATAAGTCAAACCGACTTTTAGCTCGCGGTCCCTCAAAAAGGTTATCGGGTGAGATGTTAAGAGACAATGTTCTGTTTGCATCGGGACTTTTGAATAAAACCATAGGTGGAAAGAGTGTTAAACCATACCAACCCAAAGGCTTGTGGAAAATTAATAGCGGATCTTACCAAGCAGATAAAGGAGAAAAACTATACCGTAGGAGTATGTATACCCATTGGAAGCGTTCTGTTCCCCACCCTACAATGGCTACCTTTGATACTCCGGGTCGATCGTTTTGCTCTGTGCGAAGACAAGAAACCAACACTCCACTTCAGGCCTTAGTATTGATGAACGACCCTACTTACATTGAAGCTTCTCGAGTTTTAGGATACAATATGCTGTCGTTTAGCGATCCTAAAGACGGTATTTCGGATGTATTCAAAAGATTAACCGGAAGAAGTATTAAGAAAGAGGAATTGGAACTTCTATTAGACCTTCAATCCCATGAATTTAAAAAATTAAAGTCAAAAAAATATAAAACCGAAGGTTGGTTGAACACTGGAGAGTCTCGGATTTCTAATAACTACAATAAAGCAAGGATTGCTGCGAATGCAATTGTAGCCAGTACAATAATCAATTCTGATGCTGCAATAACAAAAAGATAAAAAACATTAAGCTCCTCTAAAATAAATTTAAGTTAGGAGATTGAACAAAGAACCGTACTATGTGTCACAATCACAATAATTTAAAATCCAATAATAAAGATCTTCAAGAGGTTGAAAAACAACTGAGTCGAAGAAATTTTTTAACAAAAACCTCCATGGGTCTTGGTGCCATTGCATTGGGGTCTTTATTGAATGGTGAAAAAATCTTTGGGTCTGTAAAACCTCAAAAAATCAATACTTCTGATGCCGATGCTATACTAAAATCATATAACAAAAACAGATTGGGGTTACCCCATCACTTACCAAAAGCGAAACGCATCGTTTATCTATTTCAAAGTGGAGGGCCTTCACAGCTCGACATGTGGGATTACAAGCCTGAGTTAAAAAAGCGGTTCGGACAAGATTTGCCAAATTCTATTCGCCAAGGGCAAAGGTTGACCGCTATGAGTGCAGAGCAATCAGAATTTCCCATTGCTCCCTCTATTTTTAATTTTAAGCAATACGGTAAATCAGGTGCGTGGGCCAGTGAATTACTTCCACATACTTCTGAAGTAGTCGATGAATTGTGTTTTATAAAATCAATGCAAACCGATCAAATCAATCACGACCCAGCCATAACCTTCATGCAAACAGGAAATCAACTTCCTGGAAGACCATCGATAGGTTCTTGGTTGAGTTATGGTTTTGGATCAGACAATGAAAATCTTCCAACGTTTATCACCCTCATTACAAAAAATATGGGAGGTCAACCCCTATATTCGCGTCTTTGGGGGAATGGTTTTTTGCCCACCGAGCATCAAGGAGTACAATTCCGTTCGGGTAAAGATCCTGTCCTCTACCTAAGTAATCCAAAAAATTATGATGGTCGCGATCGAAGAAAAATGCTCGATTATTTGTTTCAATTGAATTCCCTCCAGCACGATACCTATGGTGACCCTGAGATCAACGCCCGTATGGCACAGTATGAAATGGCATTTCGAATGCAAACTTCTGTTCCTGAAGTAACCGATATGTCGGATGAACCTGACTACATTTTTGATATGTATGGGGAAGACAGTCGCGATCCAGGAACCTATGCCGCCAACTGTATGATGGCTCGAAAATTATTGGAAAAAGGGGTGAAATTTGTACAGTTGTATCATCAAGGTTGGGATCAACATGTAGGCTGTCCTGGAGGAGTAAAACGGCAGAACAAACTGACCGATCAGGCCAATGCAGCCCTTATTAAAGATTTAAAGCAACGGGGGATGCTCGAGGATACGCTAGTCATATGGGGAGGTGAGTTTGGCCGCACTGTATATTCACAAGGACAATTAACCGAAACCAATTACGGTCGAGACCATCACCCAAAAGCTTTTACCATATGGATGGCTGGTGCTGGAGTAAAATCAGGCCATTTACATGGGCAAACTGATGATTTTGGCTACAACGTTGTCAAAGACCCCGTTCATGTTCATGATTTTCATGCTACGCTGATGCACTTATGTGGTGTAGATCACGAAAGACTTGTGTTTAAACATCAAGGAAGACGATACAGACTTACAGACGTTCACGGAAAGGTGGTAAAAGACATATTGTCCTAACATTTAAATGGATTTTACTGTATTGACTCCAAAAGATTGAACTCCATCATAAAACTAAAAAGTTAATGCTGGTTGTTTAAATGCGCTATTATCTCAATTTAATCGCTTTAGATGATTTAACAAAAGACTTCATAACATTACTACTATTTTGCCAAAAGGATAATGATTCAGACTTGAAATTTTGGATTTAAATTAAATCGTAAGTTTATTGTCTTTGTTTAAAAAAAAACCCGTAACCCTCAATAAAATTGGGTTACGGATTCTTAAAGTACACCCTTGTCGAAACAAAGCATTACTTTTTTGGATATGCTCAGCAATTTGTGATTAATGTTGATTACAATTCCATCAATGCTTCTTTTATACCAAAATAGGCTGGCTTACTAGTATAATTTTCATCATGAGGAGTTGCTTGACCACACCCTTCAAAATGCGTGTTTATCCAACTATCATTGTCAGAAGACCCCCAAATAAGGACAGTATTACAATTTTCACGACTAAAAGCAGTTGAAACAATTCTTTTATATGCATCCTTTTGAGTTTGTATGTCACCATTATCCCCTGCACATATTCTAATGTCGAGCTCAGTTATATTAACTGTAAATCCTGCAACTCCTAAGTCGTCTATGGTTTGACCCACTTTAGCAACAAATTGTTCAGTTACTTGATCAATTTTAAAATGTCCTTGTAGACCCACTCCATCAATTGGAGCAACATGTGTTGACTTAAGTTCTTTAACTAAGTTGCGCATAAAATTATTTTTAGAAGTCCCGAAAGGTTCAATATTGTAATCATTGTAAAATAATTCGACATCCGCATCGGCTTGCCTAGCCCACTTAAATAAATATGCGAAATAGGACTGAAATCCTACATCGCCGTCATCATTTTCTTGACTACTTACAATATCATACCAGGTGTTTCTTCGAAAATCATTATTGGTTATTGCTTCGTTTATTACATCCCACTCATCAATTTTCCCAGCCGAATATGAAGATAATGCAAGAATATAGGACTTAGAAAAATCATAAACTTGCTGTGCAGTCCAATTTGGTGCTTCCTCTTCGAGCCAAGAAGGAATTTGTTTGTACCATATCATAACATGACCTCGTTTACGCATTTGATGCTTATCCGCATAAGCGACAAACTTGTCTATGTTTTCTGTATTTATATCGGTAATTTTTATGTTAAAAGGATCTTGTGGGCGGCTTCGCAGCAGGTTAGACATCTTCATTTTATTTCCTAAAACAATAGCGTTGTACTCTGTTCTTAAAATTTTATCTGTGGAACCTCCATTGACTTGCTCGTTATCAAACATTCCATCTCGCATCAAATTGCCAATAAATTTTCCTTTTGCTGATGCATAATCCTTTAATCCTAGGGCTTCATCAGTTGGTTTCTCTTCAACTTCTGGCGATTCCTTACTACAACCTACTAGAAGTGAAATCACTAAAAAAAGACATACTCTAAATATGGGATTCATATGGCTAATCATAAATAATTTATTTAAAATTCTACACAAAATAGACATTAAGTTGCAATATTAGAGCGTAAAAAAATATCCCCAAAACAAAAAATTGTTTTTGGGGATAATGGTACTCGAGGCGGGACTTGAACCCGCACGGCCGCAATGGCCATTGGATTTTAAGTCCAACGTGTCTACCAATTCCACCACTCGAGCCGAACTTAAATATAAAAGAGCGAAAGACGGGATTTGAACCCGCGACCCTCACCTTGGCAAGGTGATGCTCTACCCCTGAGCTACTTTCGCTTGTGGTCTGCAAAAATAGTAAAATCAATCATTTCTGTTCAAAATTTACATTAACTTTCTTATGTAAAACCTAAAATCTTTTACCATGACAGAAAAAGAATTACGTTCAAAGGCCAAAGAGATTGTAAAGTTCAAGCGCCATCTTTTGAATTATTTGCTGATTAATGTCGGCCTTTTTGGAATCGACTACTTAGACAACGGTCGTTTGGATTGGGCTTACTTTGTATTATTGGGATGGGGTGTAGGAATTTTCTCTCATTACATCAGCCTAAAATCGGGGGGATGGTTCTCCGTTGAAAAAGAAATGGAACGTTTACAAAAACAAAAAAGTTAATAAAGCTTATTACTTTAATTGTCTTTTGATCTCATTGAGTTTCATCAGAGCCTCTATTGGGGTAAGGCTATCAATATCCAAATCTTTGATTTCGGCTCTCAGGTTTTCCAATAAAGGATCGTCCAAATTAAAAAAGCTCAATTGCATTTCGTCTTTTCCCACCTTGAGACTTTCGGCATTGGTTTCTACGGTATGTGACTTCTCCAGTCCTTTTAGTTTATGGCTAGCCCTTCTAATGACAAACTCGGGCATACCCGCCATTTTGGCCACATGAATTCCAAAACTGTGGGCACTCCCCCCTGGAACCAATTTGCGTAAAAACAAAACTTTGTCTTCCAATTCTTTGATCGAAACATTAAAGTTTTTTATTCTCGGAAAATCGTGGGTCATTTCATTCAACTCGTGGTAATGGGTAGCAAAAAGCACCTTAGCCTTGGCGGGATGTTCGTGTAAAAACTCAGCAATGGCCCAAGCGATAGAGATACCGTCATAAGTACTCGTCCCCCTCCCTATTTCATCCAACAATACCAAACTGTTTTCGGTGATGTTATTCAGTATCGATGCCGTTTCGTTCATTTCCACCATAAAAGTCGATTCGCCCATGGAGATGTTGTCACTGGCGCCTACTCTGGTGAAAATTTTGTCCATCACCGCTGTTTTAAAAGAAGTCGCGGGAACAAAACTACCCATCTGTGCCATCAAAACCAGCAAAGCCGTTTGTCGAAGTAGTGCCGATTTTCCAGACATATTGGGCCCCGTAATCATGATGATTTGTTGGGTCTCAGGATCGAGCAATAAATCGTTGGCAATAAAGGGAGTTCCGGCGGGTAATTGATGTTCTATAACTGGATGCCGTCCCTCTTTCACCTCCAATGTGGTACTTTTCGAAAACACAGGTCGGGTATAATTGTGCTTCAATGCCAAAGCAGCAAAACACCAAAGCACATCCAAACGAGCGATTTGCCGTGCATTTACTTTTAAAAGCTCGATATGTGATTGCAATTCTACTAACAATTCTAAGTACAAACGGTTTTCTATGGACTTGATCTTTTCCTCAGCCCCCAATATTTTGGTTTCGTATTTTTTTAACTCTTCCGTAATATACCGCTCTGCACTTACCAGGGTTTGCTTTCTGATCCACTCCTCAGGTACTTTATCCTTATGAGTATTCCTAACCTCAATGTAATAACCGAATACATTGTTAAAGGCAATTTTCAATGACGGAATTTGGGTGCGTTCGCTCTCTCTTTCCAACATTTTATCCAAATGATCTTTACCTGAACGCAGAAGGGTTCTTAGTTCATCCAGTTCGTCGTTGACTCCCTCAGCGATGACCTCTCCCTTACTCAACAATACAGGAGCATCTGGTTTTAGTGTCGATTGAATCAACCTAGTAACCTCCTTGTTCTCCAAAAATTTCTGAGCTCTTTGTTGCAGGATCTTATTGGAATGGTCGGTTAAATAAATCTTAATACTATCGATCTCTTGAAGTGATTTACCCAATTGAACCAATGCCCTGGGACTGATTTTTTGGGTAGCAATCTTGGCGACTATCCTTTCAATATCAACCATGAGATTGAGGTGATTCGCTATTTGTTGATAAGCAGCATCATCTTTAACCAATGACTCAACGACATCCAAACGCTGTTCGATTACTTTGAGGTTTCTTTCGGGAAAAGCCAGTCCGTGCTTTAACATTCTTGCTCCCATGGCGGTGAGCGTAAGGTCTATCACATCGATCAAGGCTACACCGTTGGGACTGGTCGACTGAAACAATTCCAAATTCCGCATTGTGAATCGATCCATCCAAACATATTCCTCTTCAAAAATCCTACGTATAGCAGTGATGTGTGGAATTTGATTGTGATGCGCTTCCGATAGATAGTGTAATATGGCGCCTGCCGCGATCACCCCTGAGTCCATATTTTCTATTCCAAAACCTTTGAGCCCCACAGTCTCGAAATGGGTCGTCAATTGTTCTAAAGCATAGCTGCTCTCAAATATCCAATCCTCCAAATAAAAAACATTGAATTGCTCTCCCATTTGGTTTGCAAATAATTTTTTTAAAGGCTTAGACACCAATACCTCTGAAGGATTAAAATTTTGCAACAACTGTTCTATTTGAAGGGTATTCCCTTCAGATATCCAATAATCTCCCGTTGAAATATCCAGGAAAGAAACCCCAGTTTTGGATTTCCCAAAATGTACTGCGGCTAAAAAATTATTTTTTTTCTGTTCCAGTACCTCATCATTGAGTGAAACCCCGGGAGTCACCAATTCTGTAACTCCTCTTTTTACAATTTTTTTAGTGAGTTTAGGATCCTCCAGCTGATCGCAAATGGCGACCCTACAACCTGCTCTAACCAACTTGGGCAGATACGTATTCAAAGAGTGATGAGGAAATCCAGCCAACTCGGTTTCACTGGTACTTCCTGCCCCTCTTTTGGTCAAAATAATCCCCAATATTTTGGAGGCACGTACCGCATCAGACCCAAAAGTTTCATAAAAATCCCCAACGCGAAACAATAACAAAGCGTCAGGATATTTCGCCTTGATCTGATTGTACTGTTTCATTAAAGGGGTTTCCTTGCTCGACTTGGCCACTTGAAAAAAGGATTTTTACGAATGTAATTATTAAAAAATTCTTGTGAGAATCGGGCTTTAAAAATTTGTTAACAAGCATCTCCCTTCCGATTATTTACTAATTTTATATCGATGAGAAAATTGAAAAACAGCGAACTGAACCGCAAAACAGTAGCTGCTTTTAAGCAAGCTCCCAAGACTCCGCTCATCATAATACTCGACGATGTTAGGAGTCTGAACAATATTGGCTCGGTCTTTCGTACTGCCGATGCTTTTTTGATAGATAAAATCTACCTCTGTGGCATTACCGCAATCCCTCCTCATAAGGACATCCACAAAACAGCCTTGGGAGCTACTGAATCGATCGACTGGGAATATCAAAAAAATGCAGCCGAATTGGTAAAAAACCTCAAAGCCCAAGGTGTAATTGTCTTTGCTATTGAACAAACAGAAAATTCAATTGGTCTTCAAAATTTTGAAATTCAACAAAATAAAAAATATGCTTTTGTCCTAGGAAATGAGGTGAAGGGAGTTTCACAACAAACTGTAAATCAGTGTGATGGGGTGGTAGAGATTCCCCAAGAAGGCACAAAACATTCATTGAATATTTCTGTTGCAACTGGTGTCGTAATTTGGGCATTTTATCAAAAGTTTAAAACGCTTTGATGCGTTGCAGTAGCAACTGATAGGCCCTCTGGTCATCGATAAAATCTAAATCCGATAAATCAATTTTTTGATGTTCAAAAGACGACTCCGTTTTAAAGAAATCTTGGTATCCCCTATCAATTTTCTCTAGGTAATCAATCGAAATATTTTGTTCATAAGACCTCCCCCTACTTTTGATTTGCTTCAAAAGTTCATCAATGGGTCGGTAAAGGAAAATCACTTTTTGTGGTACTTCCCACTGTTCGGAGAATTTTTTGTAATTCTTCTTAAAATCATTGTAATCTCGGTGGGAAAGATTGATTTTAGCAAAAATCAAAGATTTTAACAAAGAGTGATCTGCCACTGCCATTTTTGAGTCCAACCCATTTTGAAAAAAACGATTGAATTGCCGGTATCGATCCTCCAAAAAATAATTTTCCAAAGGAAGGGCATAGCGCTCTGGTTGTTTGTAAAATTTTTCTAAATAAGGGTTTTTACTAAAGTTTTCCAACAATTTCGCAACTGGATAATCTGAAGCTATTTTTTGAGCAAGTGAGGTTTTTCCCACACCGATATTTCCCTCCAATACCAACATTTGATTTTCTGTAAATAAATCTGGCGTCCACTGATTTAAAGGGAGTATTTGGGGCAGTGAAGGGTCCACACAAATTTTTGATAATTCCAACATATTTTTCTCCAAACTCGGATGCACAAAATTAGGCGCAATCTCACGCATGGGATGCAAAATAAAATTGCGTAACTCCAATCTTGGGTGTGGAAGAATTAAGTCATCACTTTCAATGATTTGATCTTCATAAAAAAGCAAGTCCAAGTCAATTGATCGGGAACTGTAGCCGGATTCTTTGGTTCTTACCCTGCCCAATTGCTGCTCAATTGCCAGTAGCTCGCCCAAAACCTCAGCAGGTGAAAGTTTGGTTTTTATCCCTACACAAGCGTTTAGAAAATCAGGGCCGTCAAAACCCCAGGATGGGGTCTGGTACAACGAAGACAAATCTGTCAAAACTCCAATGGTTTTTTGAATTTGTACGACAGACTCTTGTATGTTTTTAATACGTTGTCCCTCGTTGGAACCCAGTGAAATAAATCCTTTATTCATTTTAATCCGCTGCCTAAATTTCGTAAAACAATTTCACAAACCCTATCTTTGAAAACAAAATAAGTTGACATGAAATTCTTCAAAAGTTTTCTGGCTTCCTTCTTGGGAACTTTCGTAGCATTGGGATTGATAACCCTTTTCTTTTTTATGGGTATCGCTGCCATTGCCACCTCCATCAATTTCGAAACATTTGAGGGGGAAAGAATAAATGATAATTCTGTATTGAATTTGAATCTAAACACTACAGTAGTGGACAGAAGCCCCGCCTTTAATCCACTAGAAAATTTTTCTGATTTTGGAGCTGTTATGATGGGAATAGATAGGATTCTTGGTAGCATCGAAAAGGCAAAGAAAGATGACAGAATCAAGGGAATCAAATTACATTCAGGGATTATCAATTCTGGTTGGGTTCAGGCTCGAGAGATCAGAAAAGCTCTTAAAGACTTTAAATCATCTGGAAAGTTTATTTATGCCTATTCAGATTATATGTCTCAAAAAGGATACTATGTCAGTTCCGTAGCAGATAGCATATTTATGAATCCAATGGGAATGATGGAATTTAAGGGGCTGGCCTCTGAAGTGCTTTACTTCGAAAATTTCCAAAACCAATACGGTGTGAAAATGGAAGTAATCCGTCATGGAAAATACAAAAGTGCGGTTGAGCCATATCTACAAGACCACATGAGTGATGAAAATCGCAAGCAAATTCAAGGTTTGCTCGGTGATGTTTGGGTCACACTCCGAAATGAGGTGGCAGAGAGCCGAAATCTGTCGCCAAGAACCCTCGATGCCCTTGCCGATGACCTAATCATTACTGAAGCTGATGAAGCTCTTGCTCAAGGCATCATTGATGGGTTGATTTACGAAGATGATTTTGAAAACAGAATTAAAACCGCTCTAAAAATTGATCCAAATGATGAATTGAACGCTTTTGATTCTAGTAAAATAAAAGTGCGTATCAAAGAATATAACAAAGAAATCAGGGATCGCATTGCCATCATTTATGCCCAAGGCCCAATACTCAATACTGAAGGAAGTGAAAAAGTAATTGGAAAAGAAGCCATTAACAATGCCTTTGAAGAGGTTTTGAGAAATGACAACATCAAAGCGGTAGTCTTGCGAATCGACTCTCCTGGAGGGGATGCCCTTACCTCAGAAATCATTCTCAATGCCTCTAGAACACTTAAAGGTCAAAAGCCCTTGGTTGTGTCTATGGGTAATGTTGCTGCCTCTGGAGGATATTACATCGCTTGCATGGCTGATCGGGTATATGCTGACCCAATGACCATTACAGGATCCATTGGCGTGTTGGCTGCATTTCCAAATATCAGAGGAATGACCAGCAAAATAGGAATCAATGCTGAACAAGTATTTACACACGAAAATGCAATGGGTTACAGTGTTTTTGAACCCTTAAGTGAAGGGTTCAAAAAAAGTGTTAAGACCAACATAGAAAAAGTATATCACACTTTCAAGTCACGCGTAGCAGAAGGAAGATCCCTCACCATGGACAGGGTCGAGGAAATTGCTCAAGGCAGGGTTTGGTCCGGAAAAGATGCCCTTAAAGTGGGCTTGGTCGATGATTTAGGTGGAATCAAAGAAGCCATTAATGCTGCTGCAGAATTAGCAAAAATAGAAAACTACAACTTGGTTGACTACCCCAAGTACGAGGATAACCTTGAGAATATGCTCATTGATGCTTTCACCCAAGCAAAAACAAAATTATCATCAAACCCCCTTGAAAAATACACTTCTGAATTTATCGAACTTAGCCAATTAGAAGGAATCCAAACCAGAATTCCCTACTCGATAAAAATGGAATAAATGAAACCACAACAGCGGCAATTAGCAGCCAAGATCTACCTATATCTCGCTGCTTTATTCATTACCTCACTGGTAGTGTCTAACCTTATTTTTCAGAAATTCTTTTATTGGTATCCTTTTGAGGGAGAAATTTTTGGCAGTCGATTATTTGAACTCTCGGTTGGGATCTTACCTTATCCCCTCACCTTTTTGATTACCGATTTAATTTCTGAGATCTATGGAAAAAAAGCCGCCAATCGCGTAGTTACTGCGGGAATTTTCGCTTCCTTCTTTTCGATGGCCATTTTACTGATTGCCGATTATGTTCCTGCTATGCAAAGCTCTCCCGTAGATGATGCTACTTTCAAAAAAGTATTTTCTCTATCCCCTTTGGCTGTTTTGGCCTCAATGATCGCCTATCTTTTGGCTCAATTCATAGACATTAGAATTTATCATTTCTGGAAAAAACTGACCCACGGTAAAATGCTGTGGCTACGAAACAATTTTTCTACTTTTGCCTCGCAATTTTTAGACACCTTTTCGGTCATTTTACTTCTTTCTCTATTTGGAATCTTGCCCTGGAACCTTTTCGTAGGACTTGTGCTATCTGGTTTTATTTTTAAGATCATCGTAGCCGCGTTAGATACTCCACTACTTTATTTATTTGTTTGGATATTCAGAAAAAAATTCGATCTAAAACTAGGCGAAGAAATCAAATTATAAAATGGAAAAAACAAGCCTCACCCGAATCAACAAATACCTGAGTGAAATTGGATACTGCTCACGCAGAGAAGCTGATAAGCTGATCGATTCTGGTAGGGTTCTGGTCAATGGGAAAAAAGCTGAAATGGGAGTAAAAGTAAGCCCTAATGACAAAATAACTGTTAATGGTGAAACACTCAATTCACCCAAAAACAAACACGTTTATCTTGCCTTTAACAAACCTAAGGGAATTGTCTGCACTACCGATACTCGTGTTGAAAAAGACAACATTATTGATTTTATCAACTACCCCAAGAGAATCTTTCCCATAGGGCGCCTAGACAAACCCAGTGAAGGACTTATTTTTTTGACCAACGACGGAGACATTGTCAATAAGATACTTCGCGCTAGAAATAATCACGAAAAAGAATATATCGTCACGGTCAACAAGCCCATTACAAAAGATTTTATTCAAAAAATGGGAAACGGAATTCCCATTTTGGATACTGTTACCAAAAAATGTTTTGTCAAACAAACTCATAAAAACCAATTCAGAATCATTTTAACCCAAGGATTAAATCGGCAAATTAGAAGAATGTGCGAGTATTTAAATTACCGTGTGACCGAACTCAAAAGAATACGCATCATGAATGTAAAACTGGATGTAAAAGTGGGTAAATGGAGGTATCTAAAGCCTGAAGAATTCAAAAAGCTTAATCAATTGCTCGGCGAATCCTCAAAAACCCAGTACTAGACTAGTCAATAAAAATCTCTACAACTGTTCCTTCATTTGATCGGATGTTGTAAACTGTTTGATCTTCAAAAATCAGGTATTGACCCTTAATACCCTTAAGAACCCCTTGGTAAGAGCTCTCTTTTTCCAAATTCAAGCTTTTGACCTTTTCGGGATATTTCAAAACTGGAAATTGCAGTTCAGTGAATTCATAATCACGAATGAGGTGAGGTTTTAAATCTTTGGGCAAACCATCTATGGCTTGGTTAATGACTTCTTCCCAATTTACCTCATCATAATCGTTTTGCAACATTTTACGCCAGTTGGTTTTGTCAGAGAAATACTCTTTCAAACTCACTTCCGCCACCCCAGCCAAGTACCGATTGGGAGTTTCTAAAATCCCTACGGCCTGATGGGCACCTTGATCGATCCAACGGGTGGGGATTTGACTTTTCCGTGTGACTCCTACCTTGAGATGACTGCTCAAAGCCAAATAGACCCAATGGGGTTGTAACTGAACTTTTTTTTCGTATTCTAAATCACGATCCTCCTCTCCCAAATGAGCTTTACTCAATTCGGGACGCATCACCCAATCTCCTGCTGTTGGGATTTCAAAAAAACAATTTTTACAAAAACCTTGTCTAAAAATAGGCTTTGATGCAAGGCAATTTAGGCACTGAGTTCCCGCAAAGTTAATCTTTACCCTCTGGTCTAAAAATTGGTTCATTTCCAAAAAGTCATTTTCCAAATTGAGGAAATAACGAATGGGATTCCCTATTTCTGTGATCATTTTCTTTAAAACTCCTTTGAACATCTTTGAGCGAAAGTTTATATTTTTGCTTTAAAGATACACCTTCTTATGCCAATTCCCCTTTTCAATTCTATTGCTTCTTGGTTTCTTAAAAAACGTATTCATCAAATGGAGTTGTTTATGAAGTATCCCAATGAGGTTCAGCAGGAACTTTTACATGGCCTTCTCAATAAAGCTTCAAGAACTGAAGTGGGAAAAATAAACGATTTTGAATCAATCAAAAATTACACGGACTTTAAAAATAGATTGCCCATCGTAGGGTATGAAGATATTGTCATTGAAATTGAGCGTTGTAGAAAAGGTGCACAAAATATTTTTTGGCCTACCCCTATCAAATGGTTTGCAAAATCCAGTGGCACGACCAACGCCAAAAGCAAATTTATTCCTATCAGCAATGAATCCCTTGAGGATTGTCATTACAAAGCTGGAAAGGACATGCTATCCATCTACTACAACAATAATGAGGATTCGCAAATTTTGGCAGGCAAGTGTTTGCGATTGGGGGGTAGCAGTGAATTGTATCAAAATACAGATACTTATTTCGGAGATTTATCAGCCATCATCATTGACAACCTGCCTTTTTGGGCTGAATTGGGCAGTACGCCCAGTCAAAAGGTTTCCCTTATGTCTGAATGGGAATCCAAAATGGAAGCCATAATCAATGAAACACTGGAAGAAAAAGTAACCAGTCTGGCTGGAGTACCTTCTTGGATGTTGGTTTTGTTGCAAAATGTATTGAAAAAAACAAAAAAAACTACAATTACTGAGGTATGGCCTATGGTCGAGGTTTACTTTCACGGGGGAGTAAGTTTCCTTCCTTATCGAGAACAATTTGAAAAATTGTTCAAAGGCAATAATCTCAATTTTTTTGAAATTTACAATGCCTCTGAAGGTTTTTTTGGAATGCAAGACCAAAACGAATCAAAAGAATTACTACTAATGCTAGACTATGGGATTTTTTATGAATTTATTCCAATGGATCAAATAGACAGGGATCATACAGAGGTCATTATTCCACTTAGTGAGGTAGAATTAAATAAAAACTATGCCATAGTCATTACCACCAATGCAGGTTTATGGAGATACAAGATCGGAGACACCGTAAAATTCACTTCCCTGAGTCCCTACCGAATTCAGGTTACAGGACGGACAAAAAACCATATCAACGTTTTTGGAGAAGAATTGATGATTGAAAATGCTGAAATAGCACTCAGTAAAGCTGCCAAAGCCATGAATCTTCATGTTGTTGACTACACTGCAGGCCCTGTTTTTATGGAAACAAACAAAAAAGGAAGGCATCAATGGCTAATTGAATTTAAAACTCCACCAAAAGATAAATCTCGATTTACAGAGTTGCTCGATCAATTTTTAAAAGAAGAGAATTCTGACTACGAGGCAAAAAGGTACAAGAATATGACACTAGCTCTACCTCATGTAGAAATTGCCAAGAAAAATCTGTTTTACGATTGGATGTCTCAAAAAAACAAATTGGGAGGGCAACACAAGGTCCCTAGGTTATCGAATACAAGAAATTTACTGGAAGAGCTACTGCAAATAAATATTTAGGAAACCACTTTTAGTGCGGGCAATTCTATCTTAGCCAACCTTTGTTCCGCATAGGTTTTGGTAACTTTTAGACTTTTGACCTCAGACTCTGGCAGTTCAAACATAGCTTCGTTGAGCACGGCCTCACAAAGTGATCGCAAACCTCTGGCACCCAGTTTGTACTCCAAAGCTTTATCTACAATAAAATCTAAGGCGCCTTGAGTAAAGGACAAATCAATACCATCCATCTCAAAAAGTTGGATGTACTGTTTCACCAAAGCATTCTTAGGGGTCGTTAAAATGGTACTTAAAGTTTCTTTATCCAGAGGGTTCATGTAGGTCAGTACAGGCAATCTTCCAATAATTTCAGGAATCAACCCAAAAGACTTAATGTCACGGGGGGTGATGTATTGTAAAATATTCTCTGAGTCTACTTTACTCATTTCCTTAGTAGTATTGTACCCAATGGCTTGTAAATTCAAGCGGTTATTAATGGCACGTTCGATTCCATCGAAGGCACCCCCGGCAATGAATAAAATATTTGAAGTATCTACCTCAATAAACTTTTGATCTGGATGTTTTCTCCCTCCTTTGGGAGGAACATTGACCGTTGTACCCTCCAATAACTTGAGCAAGGCTTGCTGTACTCCCTCACCCGAAACATCTCTGGTGATAGAGGGGTTATCTCCCTTGCGCGCAATTTTATCGATTTCGTCTATGAAGACAATTCCGTACTGAGCCTTATCCACATCGTAATCTGCCGCCTGAAGCAAACGGGTCAAAATACTTTCCACATCCTCCCCTACATAGCCTGCTTCTGTCAATACAGTAGCATCAACAATGGCCAGAGGTACTTTTAGAAGCTTTGAGATGGTTTGAGCCAAAAGGGTTTTTCCAGTACCAGTTTGCCCCACCAATATGACATTACTCTTTTGGATTTCTACTTCGCTTTTGGACCTGGAGTGATTGATGCGTTTGTAGTGATTGTAAACTGCAACAGATAGAATTTTTTTGGCAGATTCTTGGCCAATGACATATTCATCCAGGAAAGCCTTAATTTTTTTTGGAGGATGCAACTCAACATCAAACTTCTTCTCTTCCTTTTCAAGACTGGTTTCCTCCTTGACAATTCCGTGAGCTTGGAGAATACACTTATCGCAAATGTGAGCATCCAAACCTGCAATGAGCAATTGCGTTTGGGGTTTGGCTCGGCCACAAAAGGAACAGTTCAATTCTTCTTTACTCATCTTAATTTATTTTACGCTACCCAAAACCTCATCGACCATTCCGTAGGTTTTTGCCTCTTCAGCTTTCATCCAGTAGTCTCGATCACTGTCCTGATTTACTTTTTCAACACTTTGACCCGATTGTTTTGCAATGATTTGATACAATTCGTCTTTGAGTTTTAGGATCTCTCTCGCTGTGATTTCGATATCGGATGCTTGCCCTTGAGCACCTCCAAGGGGTTGGTGAATCATTACCCTCGAATGAGGTAATGCAGATCTTTTTCCTTTTTCTCCAGCACAAAGCAATACCGCTCCCATAGAAGCAGCCATTCCCGTACAAATAGTGGCCACATCAGGGGTTATGAATTGCATGGTATCATAAATCCCCAAGCCAGCATACACCCCTCCACCAGGGGAGTTAATGTACATCTGTATGTCACGCTTAGCGTCGGTACTTTGTAAAAACAATAACTGTGCTTGGATCACATTGGCTACACTATCATTGATCGCAGTTCCCAAAAACATAATCCTGTCCATCATCAACCTCGAAAAAACATCCATCTGAGCAACATTCAATTGACGCTCCTCTATAATGTAGGGTGTCATACTACTTACAATCTTGTCGTAATACATTGAATTGATCCCATGATGCTTTGTTGCAAACTCCTTAAACTCTTTTCCGTAATCCATTTATTAAGTTTCTTTATATAAAATTAATCAAAAAAATTAGGCTTGGCCATATGCCTCTTTTACAAATGCGTCAAATGACAATTTTTTCTTTTTAAGTGTAAGATTAGATTTATAAAATTCTAGAAGCTTTTTACTCATTAATTGCTCCGAAAGTTTTCGTGCCTCGTCTTGATTGGACATTACTCTGGCAACAATTCCTTCCAACTCTTCATCTGGTAATCCTGCCTGACCATATTGAGCCATTTGCATTACAATCATTTCTTTGGCATAATCTTTTAACTCCTCGAATTTGATTTGAAGATCGTGATCGGCGATGATTTTCCCTTCTATCAATTGATAGCGTATGCCTTTTTCGGAGCGCTCATATTCCTCTTTAGCAGCCTCAGCTGTAAGGGGTTGTTCGCCGGAGTTTTGCATCCATTTTTTTAAAAATTCCGAAGGCAAATTAAACTTTGTTTTTGCGACCAAATATTCCGTTACATCGTTGAGTAATTTCTGATCTGACTGTTGTTCAAACTGTTTTTCAAGCCCTTCACTGATCTTGTCCTTCATTTCTTGCTCGGATTTAACAACATCAGGTCCATAGATCTTATCAAAAAACGCCTGATCCATTTCTGCCATAACACGCTCGTTGATTTCTTTGATATCAATACTTATCTCTCCTTCAATTTCCTTGAGTTTATCTACAGAAACACTCAAAACTCTAGTGGCCGTAGATTCATCTTTGAATAAGTTCTTATATTTCAGCGTGACGATCTCACCTACAGTCGCTTTTTTGAGTGCTCCCAGGTTAGACTTTCCTTTGATTTGACCCAAATCAAAAGTATGCGTAGTGTCTATCTCTGCTGCTTCATTTTTTAAAACTGCAGTAATTTCAAAGTCATCTTTAATGTTTTTTTGAGCCACTAATTTCCCATATTGTTTTCGATAGTGCTTGATTTGATCATTTATCATCTCATCACTAGCTGTGATTTGGTAGTGGGTTACTTTATTTTTTTCAGTGAGTTTAACATCAAATTCAGGGGATAAGCCCAATTCAAAGTCAAAAGAGAATTCATTGGCTTTCCAATCCAACTCTTCTTGCATTACTGGCAATGGATTGCCCAATATATTGATGTTCTCATCCTTAAGGTATTGATCTAAATTGTTTTGTAACAACTTATTGACCTCATCAGCTGTGACAGCCGTTTCATATTGTTTTTTTATCATCCCCATGGGTACATGGCCTTTTCTAAAACCTGGAATATTGGCTTTTTTTCTGTAATCCGAAAGTACATCATTGACCTTGTCTTCAAAGTCTTTGCGATCGATATTAATAGTGATAAGAGTATTTAGGGTACCGTTGTCTTTACGTGAAATTTTCATATGAATTGGCAAAAATATGGGCGCAAAAGTACATTTTTTATACTGGTTTGCCAAGGAGTTTACCATTCAGTATGTAGTAAGGAATTAAGATTTTCAATAGAAAATATATAATTTCTATGCTATTGGTCATATTTTTAAAATATTGTTCTAAATTTGCAGCCCTAGAATTAATAATCAGGAGGTCGGGAACCTCCATAAATTAATGTGATATGCCCGTAAGAATAAGACTTCAAAGACACGGAAAGAAAGGCAAACCTTTTTATTGGATCGTAGCGGCAGATGGCCGTGCTAAAAGAGATGGACGTTACCTTGAAAAAATAGGTGTCTACAATCCTAACACCAATCCCGCAACGGTAGAATTAAATGTTGATCAGGCTGTTAAATGGCTGGAGAACGGTGCACAACCCTCCGATACCGCAAGAACATTGCTATCCTATCGAGGCGTTATGATGAAACATCACCTCAATGGTGGCGTTAGAAAGGGTGCTTTTTCACAAGAGGAAGCCGACAAACGATTTGATGCTTGGTTAAGCGAAAAACAAGCCAAAATTCAAGCCAAGATTGACGGCTTAGATAAGGATCAAGCAAATGCTTTGGCCCAAAGATTGGAAGCAGAAAAGGCGGTTAACCAAAAAAGGATTGCTGATTTGGTAGCTGCTCCAGAAGAGGAAACCTCCGATGCTACTGATTCTGACGAGACAACTGAATCTACGGAAAAAGCTGAAAGCACTGAAGTTGCAGCTGCAGAAGCTGAAGTTGGTCAAGAGGAGGCTGCTGCCGTTGAAGAAGCTGCTCCCGAAGTAGAAGAGCCTAAAGTCGAGGAAACCCCTGCCGAAGTGGCCAAAAGCGAAGAAACTCCTGCAGCAGAGGCCGCTCCCGAAGTGGAGGAGCCTAAGGCTGAAGAAACCCCTGCAGAAGAATCCAAAGGCGATGAAGCTCCTGCCCAAGAAGAGGAAACCAAAGAATAAAAACTGCTCCTCTAATTCATCATGCTAAAAGAAGAATGCTTCTTTTTAGGAACCATTGTAGGTAAGTACAGTTTTAAAGGTGAAATCCTCGCCAAACTGGATACTGACCATCCCAAATCTTATTTGGATATCGACTCCATTCTAGTAGAAACACCTCAAGGACTGGTTCCCTACTTCATCGATCGTAGCCAATTGCACAAATCTGCGCTCTTACGCGTAAAATTCGAGGGGGTGGATACTGAAACTGAAGCTGAAGGACTGCTTAAAAAAGATTTATTTCTCCCTTTGGAGATGCTTCCTCCCTTGAGTGGTAATAAATTTTATTATCATGAAATTACTGGTTTTTCCGCTATTGACCAATTCAATCTGAACATCGGCACCATCAAGACCGTGAACGACTCTGGGCCTCAACCCTTGTTTGTAATCGATGCCGAAGGAACCGAAATTTTGATCCCCGTTCACGACAACTTCATCAAGAAACTGGATAGGAAGGAACAAAAAATACACCTAGATTTACCCGAAGGTTTGTTGGAAATCTTTAAATAATCCTAAAAATCAATAACGAAACCAAAAGAAGGAATGGGAATGTTGTCATTTTCCCCAGTATTTACTTGCACCAATGTTTGAGGTAGAATCAAATCTCCATCATCAGTTCTGTTCAGTCCGTATTCATCAGGCCTAGGAACAGATTGAGCTAGAAAATTTTGAATTTCAAAATAGAAATTAAAAGAGTAACGCTTGAAATTCCATTTTTTATCAAACCTTATGTCAGCCAAATTAAAAGGATCTAGTTTTACATTTCCCAATTGATCGTAATCCAAAACGACTTCGGGATATGCTTGAAGGGTCGCATCTTGATTGACAGGAACATAGGGTGTTTTCCCTGAAAATCGCCATCTTGCACTGATCTCCCAATTTCTCTTTAATTTGTATCCTCCTGAAAATGATATTAAGTGACGACTGTCCCAAACAGAAGGTAAATAGTTTCCATTTTGGGTAGTAAATTGACTGTGAAAAAATGTGTATGCAAATACGCCATAGAAGTTTTTGGATAGTTTTTGTTGGTATAAAGCCTCAAAACCATAACTCTTTCCTTTTCCATTACTATTGATGGCCTCATTGCCCAAAACTTCAAAACCACCCCCTTTGTTAGCTAAAGAAACCCCATCAATTATTGACACAGGATACTGACTATACTTCTTATAAAAACCTTCGAATGTTATTCTTGAGGCATTTCCTGGAGCGTACTCTAACCCCATTACCAAGTGCTCACTTCGAGTATATTTAGCATTTCGATTGACAAACATTCTTTGACTGCTCTGAAAGCCTAACATCGTGTATGTTGGAATTTTGTAATACCTTCCTACCGAAGCGTTAAATTTCCATGTTTGGTCTTCTGACAAATTATAAGTTAATGCGAGTCGTGGAGAAAAATTATCTATCAAACTAGACCCTTCGGAAAAACTGTCTGCATCGAAACGAAAGCCCATTGAAAGGCCTAAATTATCATTTAAAAATTTTCTTTCGGCTTTGGCAAAGAAACCATATTTCATAAAGTCGATTCCAGTGCTGTAATCAAGATTATAAAGAACACTCTGCGTATCGTTGCCGTAGTTGGAATATTGAATGTTAGTTCCTGCGCCTACCTTCCATTGATCCAAATAGTGTTGGGTTTGAAAACGTAGTTTTGTCTCCTGTTCATAGGAATCGTTTTCAAAAATCACTCCTGTTTTTTCTGCATTGTCTTGATATCTAGAAAAGATATTTTGCAAACGATTGGTACTTATAGAAGTGATCATAGAACCCTTCCCGTTTTTGTATTTTCTTTTCCAAGAAACGCCTATGGTTGTTGTTTTTTGTTGAATGATCGGCACCTGTTCAATAGTAGCTTGCTGTTCTGCATCAAAATCATCAGGAGCTTTTACAGAGAAATCGTCGATGGTTCCCAAACCCAAAAAAACAATCGTGTTGTAAGCATCAATCTCATGATTGATTTTCCACTGATAGTCCCAATAATCGGGACGTATGGGCAACCCAATCAATTCAAACAGAAACTGCAAATAACTCCTTCTTACGGAAAACAACATAGTAGTCTTGGCTGGTTGACTCTTGTCTTTTCGAAACAAGGGACCTTCAAGAGTCAAGGCAGCTTCGCTGGCTCCAAATCTAAAATTCCCACCAAACCGGTTAGGGTTTCCCTCTCTTTGCTCAAAAGACAATACTCCAGACAAGGGGTTATCGTACTCTGCACCAAAAGCTGAACTTGATAAGGTAACTTCTCTGATAAAAGACACATTTAACATTCCTACTGGCCCTCCAGCACTTCCTTGCGTACTAAAGTGGTTAATATTGGGAATTTCTATTCCATCCAAATAATAAACCGACTCATTTGGAGCTCCTCCCCTTATGATGATGTCATTTCTAAACCCACCAATTGAGGGAGAAATTCCAGGCATGCTCTGAATGACTTTTGTAATGTCGTTGTTCCCTCCAGGATAGGTTTCAATTTCAACTGCAGAGAAGGTTTGGGTAGATAATGGAGTTTCCATTGAGGTTCTGAATGGACTTTGGAATACCACGATTTCATCCAATTCATTCGGGGACTCTTCTAGCAGTATTTGCAAGGGAGGAGTTCCAAACGTTTTGACAATGATGTTGTAAACCGTTTGGGACTGATATCCCAAATGACTGATTTCAACATTATAAGTGCGGGTTGGAACATCCTTAAAAGTGAAATAGCCTGCATCGTCGGTTGCCACACCCATTGTAGTACCTTCCAACAAGACAGTAACGCCAGGAATGGGCAGTTGCGTTTGCTGGTCAAGAATCCTCCCGCTTAGTTGACCTGAATTTTGAGCAAATAACAAATAAGTACTAAGTGATAGCAATATGAAAAGGAATGGCTTTTGCATCATTTTTTTGGCAAAAATAATCTAAACTGTGGAGATGATTTAAATTTTGTTTAATTTTTTTTCAATAAGATTAAACTAAAGTGTTTATATTTGAACAAATTATACAATAAAATGGAAAATAAGAGAAGAGATTTTTTAAAGACAGCATGCGCACCAGTAGTTTTTTCCATGTTTGGTATCACCATGCTTGAGGCCTGTAGCTCAGGAGATGATGACGGATATGAAACCGCTGACCCCAACAGTAATTCCAATGGAGAAGGTTCATCAGGGAATAATGAAGTAACAATCGATTTGAGCAGTTCAAATTTTATGGAAATTTCTCAAACAGGAGGCTGGATGAACTACACCAGCGAAAAAATGTTATTATTAAGGATTAGTGATACGGAAGTGAGAGCTTTTAGTAATATATGTCCTCACGCAGGAGCCAACAATCAATGGTCTCATGCAAATTCCAAATTCACTTGTTCAAACCACAATAGATCTTTTAACGATGATTGTTCTGGTTCTGGCGCACAAATGACTTGCTATTCTACAAGCATAGAAGGCAACACATTGACTGTAACCCGTTAATCGAAAAACTTTTTTTTATTTTTCTTTTTTTTATTTTTCTTGTTGGAAGTTTTTTTGGCTAACGCCTCTTCCTCTAGCAATCTTTTTTCTTCGTTTTTCAGATCAAACTCTTCCCTGTATTCTTGCAATTCAGATCCATTGATTTGTTCTTGATCAGGGGCTTGAAGTGCAGCGTCCTCAACAGTAAAATTGGCCTTATTGGTTTGCTTTCTCATGATTTCCTTCGCAGCTTTGAGATTGTAATAAACTCCAGGATCAATCATTTTATTGGCAACATAATTTTCTTTCTTGATCTTGTCCCAACGAACGAAAACAAAACCTCCGTTAATACTGTCCAATTTCACCCGAAAAACACGGGCTTTGTTGGGTAAAGTTTGATAAATCTGAATTTTTTCAGGTACATAGCCCGCAATATCCAATAAGTCTAAAACAAAAACCTTCTGGCCTTGCGCAGAGGAATCGTTCAGGGGTTCGAGATACTCATCTTCAAATTCTTGACTTAAAATACAGGTTTGACTTCCCAAAAAAAACAACAATAAAATAAATCGGTTATACTTCATGACATCAATGATAGATTTTGATTTGCAACATAACATTTCTTCCCATCTCATCAGCAAATAACCGCAATCTATTGAGGTAATTTCTGTAAGATGTATTAAACACATTGTCAAATATAAGTGATAAACTGATTTTATTACTATTGAGGGGATATGGACCCCAATGCAATTCCATACCCAAAAGGTGATAAGCCTTTGGAGGGGTGCTAATGTCAACAAGCTTATTTACCCTTTTACCATTTTCAACAACAGAGGCCTCAAAATTGTGATTTGGAAATTGATTTTGGCGCATAATGGTTTTACTGGATAGGGACATCAAAAACGATTTCCAGTTAGAAAACGAAAACAGTATTTGATTGGTAGTGGTTAATGGAGGAATATTGATGAGAGGCGTCTTTGTAGCTTTTTCGTATCCCTCAATCCACGAAGAATTATTTTTTAATTCAATACGATCACTTAAACGCAATGATAGGTCTAGATCAAAACCTCTTATGATTGCATTTACAGGCCTGTATTCCCAAACTGGAAATGCCCCTCTGATAGTATATTCTATTCCCGTTGGTTCAATAATTATATAATTTTGTCCGCGGGTATAATATGGACTAATTTCATATGTGAATTTTCCAATTTTTTCTTCAAAATTCAAAACAAGTTTTTGTGTTGTTTCACTTCTTAAAAAAGGATTGCCGTATTCAATAGTCGCTAGTGAGTGATGAAGTCCGTCACTAAACATTTCAGCAATATCAGGAGCACGTTCGGTATGGAATATGTTTAAACTGAATTTTAATTCCTCAGTGAGAGGAAATTTTACTCCAGTATTAACAGAAAGGTTATTAAAGATCAACCGTTGCTCAACTAATTTTTGACTCAAAACTTCTTTGATAACAAATGCGCCAAGCTGATCTTGATAATTCTCGTCGTTCCAACGTTTATTTTTATAGTATTTTTTTACGTGATTATTTTGATGACCAAAACGAAATCCGAATCCAAGGCTAAAATCATTCGACGGACTCAAACTGGCAGTAAAATAGGTTCCTAATTCAGTCTTAATATAATCTGGTATCAATCTTCTTGTTCCTGTAAATGGATTAGAAAAATTATCCTGTATTTGAAGAAATACGCCGGAGTCTAGTGACCAATTTGATCTTTTCCATTGATAGTTAGAAAATAAATCATGAGTATCCAATGTAAGGTCAATGGATGGCTTGTTATTTAATTCCCCCCTTCTAACATCATACTCTTTTCGATTATTTCTTTGCCAGCTGTATTTGGCATTTAATTTCCCATTAGACCGATTCCTTTTAGAAAATTGAATTCCTGCTGTATAGTGTTTATTTGATTGTTTTGGAGAGGCAATTTGATGACTAAAGGGTCTGATAATCGTTGGTGAGGCTAACTCAATCGCATGAACTAAATCATTGACATTTCCAATGTGTGAACTTCTGAGAATACCAATCTCTTGACTGAAATAACTAAAATTGGCCTTCCAATGGCTCAGAATTTTGTTTTTTCCATAGGTCAATGAAATATTATTTTCATCAGTGCCAGTATTTGATAAAATATATTTTGGAGCAGAAAAATCCCCCATTCTTTTTATCATTGCCTGAGCTTTAAAATAGTTCCCACTATTGTAGGATCTGGTCCATGAACTAACAAAATTAAAACCACGTCCGTTGGACATTCCACTTAAAATTGATTTGCCGTATAAAGAATCATTAACCATTGGAAGATCGTTTTCTAAAACTACAACTCCACCTGGAGTATCGCCTGAGTACTTCAAGACACCTGCTCCCTTAATTAATCGAATTTCTTCAAAAGCATTTTGGTCAATATTGGGAGCATGATCTTGCCCCCATTGTTGATTTTCTATCTGTACACCATCATAAATGATCCCTACTCGACTTCCAAACATACCGTGGATCATGGGTTTAGAAATCACGTTACCAGTGGACAATACATTTACCCCACTGATTTGCTCCAATGCTTTTGCCAAACCTCTGCCACTGTATTGATCTTTTTGTAAATCTGAAAGTGAATAAGCATTAGCTGTTGTTGAAAGCTTTTTAATTTTACGTTCCTCTACAATTACCTCCTCAAGAGATTCAATGTGGTGTTCAAGATAAAACTTTTTAAAAACTGATTTATTTAAATTCAATTCCTGATAAATATCTTCACAGTTGAGGTGAGAGATTTTTAATTTGATTTTTCCTGAGCATTGGTTTTTAAGAATAAAAAAGCCTTTATCATTTGAAAAAACAGCTTGATCATTATCGAGAACTTTTATTAATGCTGCACTAATTGGGGAGTTATCATGTAAATCTAAAATCTGTCCCTCAAGTTTCAAATCACACTTTTGACCATAACAAAAACAAGCGGCCAACAGTGATATGCTGACCGCTGTTTTTGGCACTGTAAAGCACCTTGAGCATTTACATTTATTTAATTTTAAATTTAATAGCTCTGCTATGAAACTCAAAAAACTCATTATTCAACATGAACCTCAAAGTCAATTTCAAAATCGGTAGCACCGCCAAAATCATTTCTTGTGCTACCCGTTTTTGAGGTTGGTTTATGAATGAGGTATCCCACAACCTCACCCGAGGTCTCTCCAGTTGTTGTCCATGTAGTTTTAATAAATAATGGATTCCCGTTACTGTCAACTGTGTCGTCAGAGGCTGATGTAATGGAAAAACCACTTAATTCATCCGTGATTGCATAGAAAATTTGATGCTCATCTTTCTCTTCGATAATTTCCGAAGTTATGTTTTCAACATTATTTGGATCAGTGTCATTGTAAATGAACATGGATACATTATAACTAGAATTAGCTTCTAATTCAATCTCGGTGTGTTCTCCATCATGATCATCATGATCTTCGTCCTCTTCATCTTCATGATCCTCATCTGCATGATCATGACCCTCAACTTCGAAATTATATTTAGTAGTCTCCGAGGATCCAACTTTACTTACTTCCAGGGTAACCAAAGTAATTGCCTCTTCCTCATGGGCTGGATCGGGATCGTCACTTTTTGAACAGGCGAATATTAGAACAAATAGGCATAGGGTTATAATGGGCTTGATATGTAGTTTTTTTAACATAATAATAAAATTTAATAATGGATAGAAAGCACTGCAACCTAAGAGGTCAGTGCAAAAAAATATCGGTAAAAATCACCCTGCTGGTGGACCCCGGAGTGTTTCTATCGAATCAATGGAAAAGGAATACCCCTGGTAGAACGATAAAAACTTTTTGTGCTCTGAAATCTGAGCTAGGCCACTATCGATTTCTAGGGAAATTTGGATACTGGGGGCAAATTGGTAGTCCAATACATCACAATCCAACTCAACTTCATGAAGGTGCGTTTCTGAAATTTCACACGTTTTGTGTTGGTGATCTTCAAAAAGATGGAGAAAAGATCCAGAATAAGGCAACATCAAAATAACCGTCAGTAGGGTGGACAGGAATATTTTTTTTAAGTCGACTGCCATTATTCTTCGAATATTATACGCCGCAAAGATAGGGGTTAATCTTTAATTTTAGCATATTTGTCATACTCATTAAATAAATATGAAATTCATTACCACATTCAAAATATTATTTTGCATTTCAACATTGTTTTTAAGTTGCAATTCTCAAGTTTCAAAAACCAAAAAAAAGACAATATCCCAAGAAGCCCCATCGGGGATGGTATGGATTCCCGAAGGAAATTTTATGATGGGAAGCGAAGGTCCTCAAGCCCGACCAGATGAGGGACCCATTCACCTTGTTAAAGTAGACGGATTTTGGATAGATCAGACTGAAGTTACCAATGCCCAATTTTCGGCTTTTGTTGAGGCCACTGGCTATGTAACCACCGCAGAAAAAGCGGTTGACTGGGAAGAGATGAAAAAGCAGCTCCCTCCAGAAACCCCCAAGCCCCATGATTCTCTTTTACAGGCATCCTCGCTCACTTTCAAAGCCACCAATGGACCTGTTAACCTTAACAATTATGCTGCATGGTGGGAATGGAAACCCAAAGCAAACTGGCGTCAACCAAGGGGAAAAGGCAGTTCCATTGAAGGCAAAGAAAATCATCCAGTAGTTCATGTCTCTTGGGATGATGCCAACGCTTATGCCAAATGGGCAGGAAAAAGACTGCCAACAGAGGCAGAATGGGAATGGGCCGCTCGGGGTGGACTCAAAGACAAAAAATACCCTTGGGGTGATGAGGATATTAATACCGGGAAAGCAAAAGCCAACAGTTGGGAGGGTTCATTTCCTTATGACAACACCAACAAAGATTTATTTTTTTATTCTGCTCCAGTCAAGTCATTTGAAGCCAATGGATACGGTTTGTACGACATGGCAGGAAATGTCTGGGAATGGTGTTTGGATTGGTACCACCACGACTATTACAAAACCCTAGCGGGAAAAACAACGATCAATCCCAAAGGTCCAAATGGTAGCTACGACCCTTACAACCCATACATCGCTCAGAGAATCATCAGAGGCGGGTCTTTTTTATGCAATGACACCTATTGCTCAGGTTATCGTGTTGCTTCCAAAATGAAATCTTCACCTGATACAGGATCTCAACACACAGGATTCAGGTGTGTAAAGGAGCTTTAGATATTTCCTTTTTTCATTTCCTGAATAGCACGATGGGCAGCCCTAGCTGTCAAAGCCATAAAAGTAAGTGAGGGGTTTTGTGTGGAAGTGGAGGTCATGCAAGCACCATCGGTTACAAAAACATTTGGACAATGATGCATTTGATTCCATTTGTTGAGCAAAGATGTTTTGGGGTCATGCCCCATTCGAACACCACCCATTTCATGAATGTCGTTTCCTGGAATACGTCCATTATCATTGGTTTTAATATTCGTAAAACCTGCTTTAGAGTACATTTCCGAAAATTCATCGAAGAAATCCTGTAACATCTTTTCATCATTCTCGTCATAATCTACATCCACTTTCAGTTGAGGAATGCCCCAAGGATCCTTGAGATTTTCATCCAGACTCACACGGTTACGCTCTTTAGGTATGGTTTCTCCCATCATGTGAGAGTTCACATTCCAGACATCACTTTCTTTAGCATTCAGCAGATTGTTGTACAAATCCTCTCCAATAGCGGAATCATCATAGTCCATTTTCTTACTGGCTCCAAAACCAGCAGCATAACCTCTGAGGAAATCTGTTTCCTGACGATAAACATTTCTAAACCTTGGCAAATAGGCAGAGGTAGGTTTTCGACCGTCCACACGTTTGTCTTTATGTCCCTCATGAGTCGCCGTAATTACCCCCCTGTAATTATGGAAGGCAATAAACTTCCCTAGCAGGCCACTGTCATTTCCCAAACCGTTGGGGAATCGATTTGAAGTCGAATTCAACAATATTAGATTGGTATTGAGGGTAGAGGCATTCAAAAAAATTACTTTGGCAAAATATTCTCTAGTGGTTTTGGTATGTGCATCAATCACCCTTACTCCGATGGCTTTTTTCTGATTTTCGTCATAGAGGACAGAGTGAACCACACTATCCGTCTTTAAAGTCAAATTTCCAGTTTTCATCGCCCAAGGAATTAGAGTAGAATTGGCATTGAAATAACCTCCAAAAGGACATCCTCGTTGGCAAACATTTCTACTTGCACAAAGCCCCCTGCCCTGTTCCACAAAAACGGGTTTACTCTCGGTGAGGTGGGCACATCTTCCATAGATCACATGTCGATCTTTGTAATGCTTTTTCATTTGATCACTGAAGTAATCCTCCACACAATTGTTTCCAAAAGGCCTGAGAAAATCCCCATCAGGAAGAATATCTAACCCGTCTTTGTTACCGCTAACACCCACAAATTTTTCAACATAGGTGTACCAAGGGTCAATATCACCATAGCGAATTGGCCAATCTACAGCAAAGCCATCGCGTGCTGGACCTTCGAAATCCATGTTACTCCATCGCTGAACCTGACGAGCCCACATAATCGATTTACCTCCCACTTGATATCCACGAATCCACTGAAAAGGTTTGGTCTGAACATATGGATGATCAGCATCCTTAACAAAAAAATGCATGGCATCCTCCCGAAAAGCGTAACAACTATGCGCTATGGGATTTGCTTGACGAATTTCAGCCGGAACATTTCCTCGGTGCTTAAACTCCCAAGGCAGCATATTGGTAGTGGGATAGTCTTTCAGGTGTTCTACATTCCTGCCGCGATCCAACAGTAAAGTATTGAAACCTTGCTCACAAAATTCTTTTGCTGCCCATCCCCCAGACATTCCTGCCCCTATTACAATAGTATCAAATTGATTTTCTTTTGTCATATTCAGCCTGATTAAATAGAAACACAACCTAAATGTCGGTTGGGAATAAATTCGTAATTCAAAAATTCAGTCATATATCGCTCCGAAGTCATAAAATGACGAAGAGACCATTGTCTATTTTTTTGCATAAAATATCCCAGTTCCCCTGGATGCGCCAAAGCTCTTTGAATGCTGTAATTTTGGGTTTTAGCGTCCAATTTTTCATAGGGCAACAAAAAAGTTTGCTCCACCAATCCTTTAAAAGTAATTAGTCCTTTCATATATCCATCAAACTCCTCCGAGGTAAGTCCACTCTCAAGTTGAGTTAAAAGAAATTCCATCCGGGTTTCGGGAGTAGGAAAAGATTTGCTTTTGGAAGGCAAAATGGCCTCCGAAAGTAGACTCACAAGATTGTGATCCCTTTCCTCCAAAACAGGAGGAAGTGAGGATGAAGAGGTGCAGTGAGACAATAGGCCGAGCCCACCAATACCCACCGCAATTGTTTGAACCGCTTTTCTTCTTTTCATATTTCAAATGTTCTTTTAACCAAAATTACACAGCATAAAAAAATCATATTTAGATGTTGAATCCAGAGGGCTTTGTCATTGATTTTAACCGTGACGTTTTTGGGCTTTAATTCATTCATTTGCAAATTACTGATAATCACGCAACTGTGAAACTTGTGAGAGATTATTTTAGCTTTGTTCCAATTCTCCTTGATATATTGATTTTGATGGTCATCAATCAAATTCTCTTTCAGCAACCGATTGACCTGGGTTGTTTCACCCATTATCATTGCTTATTCTCATTCAATAATTTACCTATCCTCATGGAAATAAAAATTTCAAATGCCCATAGTACAACTCTCAGGTTCTTTCATCTTCGAGGGTGTCTGAATCTTATCATTAATAAATGTGAAAATTAATCAAGATTTAGCCCAAATAAGAATTAAATCAAGAAAATAATTAGCAAAGAAATATCACTAAATTTGAAAAATGAAGGTGCTGAATTACATATTGTTGACCTATTTTAGCATTGGTGCATTAATTCCTCGTAGCGATTTCAGTCAAATGGGACAATTGGACGACCTATTGAAACACTATGAATTACACCAATCTGAAGCGCAAAATATGGGTTCAAGAATAAGCTTTATGCAGTTTTTATACGATCATTTCATCTCAGGTGTTGAACACCAACACCCAAATGAAAACGAACATCACAATTTGCCTCTGTATTCCATTTCGTCTGGAATGATCTTGTTCTTCGAACAGCTTGGAAGTTTTTCCCACACCATTTACGATGGGATAGGTAAAACAGAAATAACATCTCATATTATTTTTTATCTCAATCCTTTCATTAATCAGGTATTTCATCCTCCCTCACCAACTACTCATTTGATTGATTTCTGATTTTTTTAATTTTAAATTTAAACAATGAGTAAAGTATTTTTCGGTAGCATGCTGTCAATGGTATGTTTTAACCTTTTTTCTCAAAATCAAATTACATTTTCTGTAATAGACGCAATAACAAAAGAAGCCCTGACAGGAGTAAACATATTTATCCCAGATCTTGAAAAGGGAACCATGTCCGACATGGAAGGAAATGGCTCAATTTCCAATTTACCGAATGGAACCTATGAAGTAAACTTTTCATTTATTGGCTATGAGAGTCAATTACTGATTCTTACTTTTCCAGTCAGTGAAAAAACAATAATCATAGAGCTAGATCAAAATGTTTCAGGATTAGAAGAAGTAATCATAACCTCCAACAGGGCAAATCGAAGTATTGCATACACCCCTTCGCGAATTGAAGTGTTGACCGGAGAAGTAGAAGAAGCGGCAACAATGGATCCGTCAAAAATAGCTCACCTTTTGATGCACACTACAGGGATACAAGTTCAGCAAACCTCTGCCACTTCCGGAGCGGCAAGTGTCCGCATCCAAGGACAATATGGTCGTTACACCCAAATTTTAAAAGATGGATTCCCAATTTACGGCGGATTCACAGGTGGACTAGGAGTATTGCAAATACCCCCTTTAGATTTAAGGCAAGTAGAATTTGTAAAAGGATCCTCCTCTACCCTGTATGGAGGGGGTGCAATAGCAGGTTTGATAAACTTGATTTCTAAAGAACCCAAAGAAGAAGATGAATTTTCGCTGCATTCCAATCTTTCTAACATCGGTAATACAGACTTAAATAGCTTTTATTCAAAGAAAAGTGGTAAATGGGGAGTTACCGTTTTTGCTTCCAGTAACACCAATCCGTTGTACGATGTAGATGATGACGGGTTTACAGATGTTCCGCAAGTGAGGAAGTTCAACTTCAACCCAAAATTATTTTACTTCTTGGATGATAGAACAACTTTAAGTTTTGGAGGAACATTCACTCACGAAAACAGAATTGGAGGACACGTGAAAATTGTAGAGGGGTATTTACCAGACGGTTTACAAAATTATTTTGAAAGAAATAAATCAAAACAAATAACGACTCAATTCACAGTTGATAGAAAATTGAACGAAAAGATGAACCTGCAATTCAAAAATAGCACCAACAGGTTTGATAGGAATATCTTTTTAAATGGGTATGCCTTTGCGGGAAGCCAATTTTCAACATTTTCAGAATTCAACTTCTCTCTAAATCAAGATCACTACAATTTGATATTGGGGGCTAACGCCTACACTGATAATTTTGATGAAGAGCCAATTGCTACCCCTCAACTGAGAAGTCAAAAATTGTTTACCGTTGGAGTATTCGTTCAACACATATGGGACATTCATCAAAAATTAGCCGTAGAAACAGGATTTAGATTAGATCACAATCAGGATTATGGAATCTTTCCATTACCAAAATTTGCACTGATTTTTAAGCCGAGTTTAAAGTTCACTGCAAGACTAGGTGGGGGCTTGGGATACAAACTTCCTAGTGTTTTTACCGAAGAGACAGAGCGTTTGGCTTTTGAAAGAATAATGCCTATTGATCGTGAAACTAACAAGGCTGAAAAATCTTATGGAATCAACACCGATCTAACCTATCGAATAATAGATTCTGAAAATCTAAATATTAGTTTGACTGAATATTTGTTTTACAATCGTCTTGATCAACCATTGATTTTAACGAAACAGGGTTTGGATTCGTATCATTTGGTTAATAGTACAGGGTATTTTCAAACCAAAGGCATTGAAAGTTTAATTAAAGCCTCATCCGGCGATTTTCACCTGTATCTGGGCTACACTTTTGTAGATGCAATTCAACATGATAAGGGTCAAAAAAAGTCTTTACCCCTTACCCCCAAGCACTCATTTCATGGAGATTTAATGTTCATTCAGGATGGAAAATGGAGAATGGGAATAGATGCTGAATATGAAAGTGAACAGACATTGGCTACGGGACGTGAAGTGAGAAGTTTGTTCAAAGCAGGGTTTTTGGCAGAGCGAATGTTTAAAAAATTGTCTTTTTACATCAATCTTGAAAACTGGACCGATACACGACAAACAAATTACGAAGACTTGGTGCAACACCCTTACACCAACCCCAGATTTACAGAGGTTTGGGCTCCTTTGGATGGGTTTATTTTCAATGCTGGATTTAAAGTAAAAATGTAAAAAAACATCCGCATTGAATTGTAAGTAAAGCAATCGCTGAATCTTAAAAAGAAAATTATTTAAAACAGTTCTAATAAAAAAAGCCATATCAAATGATAGGCTTTTTTGTACCTCGGGTGGGAATCGAACCCACACTCCCGAAAGAACTGGATTTTGAATCCAGCGCGTCTACCAGTTCCGCCACCGAGGCATTCGTTTCTTCGAAACTAGGGCACAAAAATAAGAAAATATTTTACCCTCCAATTTAAATTTTTCATTAAGGTTAAGCATTATTTTATTTTTACATTTGTCAACAACTAAATTCTTATGGAAACTCCCGCAAAAATTTTCGCATGTACACAAAGTACCGCCCTTGGCAAAACCATTGCAGATCAATTCGGAATTGAAATTGGAAAAATTAATTTTTCACGCTACAGCGATGGTGAATTTCAACCTTCTTTTGAGGAGTCGGTTCGTGGTGCTAGAATTTTTATTGTCGGTTCCACCCATCCCTCCTCGGAGAACCTCATGGAGATGCTGTTGATGCTCGACGCTGCAAAACGAGCTTCGGCCAGACACATCACCGCCGTAATTCCTTATTTTGGATGGGCGAGACAAGACCGAAAAGACAAACCCAGAGTTCCCATAGGAGCAAAGTTGATTGCAAAATTATTAGAATCGGCAGGAGCGACTCGCATCATCACCATGGACTTGCACGCCGATCAAATCCAAGGATTTTTTGAAAAACCCGTAGATCATTTGTTTGCTTCCACCATTTTCCTCCCCTATATCAACTCGCTCAAACTCTCTGATCTAACAATCGCTTCCCCTGATATGGGAGGCTCCAAACGTGCCTACGCCTATTCAAAATTCCTGAGCAGCGATGTAGTCATTTGCTACAAGCAAAGGGAAAAAGCAAATATCATTTCTCATATGGAACTCATTGGGAATGTAGAAAATAAAAACGTTATCCTGGTTGACGATATGGTTGACACTGCAGGAACGCTCACAAAAGCTGCTGATTTAATGAAAGAACGTGGGGCTATTTCTGTTCGTGCCATTTGCACTCATGCACTTCTCTCTGGCAATGCGTACGATAAAATTCAAGAATCTCAACTCGAAGAACTCATTGTAACCGATTCTATCCCTCCAAAAGTTAGTCACCCTAAAGTAAAAGTGTTATCTTGCGCCCCATTATTTG
>JAYNHF010000007.1:0-26145 GCA_038107695.1 Flavobacteriaceae bacterium
CAGATAAAGTATCAGTTGTAAATAAATCCCCTACAACTCTAACTTCAACAGGTGGATTGGTAACAGCGGTACCAAATTCACCTAACAGAAGCACAGTTCGATTTTCTCCGTTTTCATTAGCTGGAGCCAAAGAAACACACATAGGGGTATGTATATTTCCAAGGCTATCTAAAACTTCAAAATCAGTTTCCGATAAACTGGATGCATCTAGTGGGAATTTAAAATTAACAGGCATGCCATCTAACAGGCCTACTTGTTGATTACACAATAATAGACTTGGTAGTGCATTGTCAAGTCCAAAAAAAGCCGACACAAGAGTATCTTGTATTTCTTCATCGATTTCAACCAATATACCTGCTGTAGTATATTCTCCTATGCAATCATTAGTAACCTGTTCTTGAGGGTCTTCTTTTTTGTTACACGAAAACAAGATAATTATGATGGATAATCTTAAAACAGTTTTCATTTTAGTTGTTTAATTATCTAGACCCTAATTATCAAAAAAAGTTTAAGTTATAATCATGGAAGCTACAACTTTGAATAATAGGGGGAGGGCGAAATCAAAATCATATTAATTCAACTCTTCATAATAAGAATCATCAAACTATGAGTATCAATTAAATCTCTTGGAGTTAGACTTATGTTTGATATTCCAAAAGATTTATCTACTAAAAACAATAAAACGGTTATACAATTATAGCGTAGCCGTTTTTATTTTTATATATCCCCCTTTAAACATCTGGTAAAGAAAGGAAAATCATCAGTAACCACATAGTAGTAAATACCCTCTGGAAACTCTGGTGTAACCCCAAAACGCCCATTGCATTGATCTAAATCTCCAAGTCCCTCAACATATTCATAATCTTGGGTGAAAGCCCCCATTTGGATTGGAGTATTAGGATTTGTTGATCCTTGACCAGGACCACCAACCAAAGAGGTCAATGTACTTGGTCGATTAGCATCAGGTTGATCCTTCAATCTGTAACTGGGTTTTAATACTTTAACTTGACTATTAGAATCATTGGCATTGGAAAAACCATATCTTGCATAGACAGGAAAACCGTCCGATGCCCACCCAACGATGGTCATGCCTTGATTATCTCCCAAAAATTCTATTAATAATTCAGGCATGCCATGGTAATGATATTCCCCATCGGGTTGAACATGAGCGTGGTTCATATCATCTCCAAAATCGAAAGTATCGTGTCCTAACGCTTCAATATTCCAATTTCCTTGTCCTCGAGCTAAACTACACACTCCGTCATCATTACACCTTCCTGCTGTAGCAGGGTCAAATTTGACACTATTTAATGCATAAGCAATCGCTAATGCAGGACCCACTACCTCTAAACCACTATCAGTAATTATGGTCGGACAAAGAGTAAATCTTTTATTGATGTTTTGTTCACTTATGGTATTTGGATTATGAGGGTTTGGAAAGGTTCCCACCTCATGATTGGGGATTCCATTTCCACTCAAAATTCGATCAGATCCATCAGATGTCCAAGAATATCTACTGTTGGTTTTGACCGATTCATCATCATTGTAGATTTCTCCACTAATATCAACCAATACCCCAGCGGTCGAATAATCCCCTGAACAATCAGAGTTATTTTGTTCTTGGGAATTTTCGTTCTTATTGCATGAAAGACATAGCAATAGGTAAATAATCAAAAAATAAATTTTCATCATGTAGGTTGTTTTATCTAATAACCGATTGAGAAATCATAAACCCTACCTTTCAGATTATTTAATCTATGAATTTAAAAATTAATCTTGATTCTGAGATCTATAATGCTTGTTGATGGTCTCTGTAAGTTTGTGAATTCTTAAAAATTAGTTGTTTACTATATTTATTATTTTTTAGAATCAAACCTATTGTCCCCACCCGCTTTTTCGGTTGATTGCATAATTCATTCGTTGTGACTTAAAGTTTTGGGATTTAAATTGAATTTTTTATTCATTAGGTTCTAAGGGGGCGTTTTTTGAATCTTCCCAATTATCGGTTCTAAAGGATGAGGCTGGTAAACCATAAGTATTGAACAAAGTACCCGTCAAGAAATTATTCCATCCATAGCGAACGGCCACAGGAGTTTTTACTTTCTCCGAATGCACTTCTACAATTCCATTTCTTAGAATTTTGGCTTTTGCTGGATAAAAAACCCTATCCTTACCCGCAATTTCAAAGTTATTCAATGGTAGTCTATAAGTTGACAAGCCCATCGGCGCATGGTCAAAAGAAACCTGAATTTTGCTCCCCTCAACTTCATGAGATTTATAAACAGGTCCGGAAAATTGAATTCCTTGTATGTTGTAATCTTTTGCTAAGGCCCAATAGGACAATCTCTCTCCCACCTTGATTTTTTCGGCTGGGTGTATGCTTTGGTATTCACCAATGTCCAAAGTAACGGCCATGCCTACTCCATCCAACAAATCCATTGTTTTGAGTTGTGTTTCACGAAGAAGTGCGCTATTGATAGGACCAGAGTATCTTCCATAGGGGGCAATTTGTACGTAATAAAAAGGCATAAGATCGTTGTTCCACAATTGCCTCCAGTTTTGAATCATCAATGGAAAAGTCTTTTGATAAACCTTGGGATGATTGCGGTTGGATTCACCCTGATACCAAATCGCCCCTTTTATTTTGTAGTTTAATAGCGGGTGGATCATACCGTTAAACAATTGAGAAGGTGCATCTTGCTCTCGTTTGTTTTTGACTTGATTGTATCTGAACGTGTTTTTTTCTTCTGCGGTTACCACTCTTTCCATTGCTTCTTTTTGTGTCCAAGCCTCTACCGGCGTCCCTCCCCAACTGCTGTGGATGATCCCTACGGGAATATCCAAAACACGATTGATTTTTTGAGCGAAAACATAAGCTACTGCACTGAAATTGGGGGTGTTTTCCGGATTCGCTTCTTGCCATGAACCAATGCAATCCTCAGCCGGTTGGATGCTTGAATTTCGCTTTACCGTAAACATCCTGATATTGGAGTTTTTGGAGTGTAGAATCAATTCGTTATTACTGTTAATAGGCTCCGAGCCATAACCTTTTAAGGGCATTTGCATGTTGGATTGTCCAGATGCTAGCCACACCTCTCCTACCATTACATTTTTTAATTCAATGGATTCCTTATTGCTTTTCAGTTGAATCGTAAAAGGTCCGCCAGCGGAGGGTGTTTTTATCTTGGTTTTCCATTTCCCTTCTTTGTTGGATTTGACAGAAAAAACAGTAGGAGTCCACGAGGGTGAAATTTCAATGGTCTTGTTTTTTGCAGCCCAACCCCAAATAGAGATTTCTGATGACTGCTGTAGTACCATATTATTGGAAACCAAGGCTGGAAGCTCAAGTTTATTTTGAGCAGTGCTCAGTTGAAAAAGAATGAGGAAGATGAGTAATGGGAAAAAGTTATTTTTCATGTGTTGATTTAATTGTGGTAAAGCTGCCTGTTATTTACAATCCATTCCAATGGATTGAGCTGATCATTTGTTTTTGAATTTCAATACTTAAATTAAATTTATATTTTGCAGCTAACAATTTAAGAAATCTTAAGTTAAACCTTCATCTTATACCCTGTGGTTGGCATTTTTCAAATGATATTATGAGTAAATTAATTATCAAAATCCAATTTGGAATCATAATGATTTTTAGTGTATTTGTAAATGCACAAGAGCATTTATCCTTTTGGCCCGAAGTAAAAAAAGAAACCAAAACTTGGACCCGTTGGTGGTGGATGGGAAGTGCTGTCGATAAACAAAATATCACCCGATCATTGATCGCATTTGAAAAAGCGGGAATCGGGGGTGTAGAAATCGAACCCATCTACGGGGTAAAAGGACAGGAGGAAAATTTTATTGATTTTTTGAGTCTCAAATGGATTGATATGTTAGTTCATACAGCAAAGGTTGCAGACAGCTTGCAAATGGGGGTTGATTTGACCTTGGGAACCGGTTGGCCTTGGGGAGGATCGGATGTTAGTCTTGTCGATGCTGCCAAACGTCTTTTGGTAAGAAAAGTTAATCTCAAACAAGACCAAGAGTTTTCAGGTATTCTTTCTCCGCATAAAACTGGTGATTTGCTCATTCCCGCTCAAAAGGATATCGAGGAAGATGATGGGAATAAAAACAATCCTAAGCTTCTGGGTGTTTATGCATACGGCACACATGATAATTTTTTTGACCTCACTGTTAAAGTACAGAACAATCGTCTTTTGTGGAGCGCAGTGAAAGATGATTATGAGTTGTTTTTTGTCTTTGAAGACCGAACAAGGCAAAAGGTAAAAAGGGCAGCTCCGGGAGGGGAAGGATGGGTTTTGGATCACTTTTCTCCTCAGGCATTAAAAAATTACCTTCAGTATTTCAGCAGTGCTTTGGAAAAAACTGATGGTAAGATCCGCTCGGTTTTCAACGACAGCTATGAAGTGTACAAAGCAGATTTTACACCTGATTTTTTTCATATTTTTGAACGTTATCGAGGCTATGATCTTCGTCCCTACCTCAATAGGCTATTGGATAAAAATGATAATGAAATTAGCAACAGAATTAGGAGTGATTACAGGGAAACACTGTCAGATTTATTGATTGATAATTTCAATCCACAATGGAATGTATGGGCAAAAAAGTGGAATGTTAAAACGAAATATCAAGCCCATGGCGCTCCTGGAAATTTAATTGATTTGTATGCATCTGCAGATATTCCCGAATGTGAAACCTTTGGTTCCATGCCCTACAAAATTGAGGGTTTAAGAGGGATAGAGGGCGGTGGGAACCATCCGGACTTCCCACATAGCAACTTTAGAGCTGGGGATGCCGATCCAGCGATGATCAAATTTTCTTCATCGGCTGCTCACATCTCTGGAAAAAGAAAGGTTTCTTCCGAGACTTTCACTTGGTTGAGAGAGCATTTTAGAGCCGCGCTGTCTCAGTGCAAACCTGAACTGGAAGATTTGTTTGTCAATGGAGTGAACCATGTGTTTTTACACGGGTCAACTTATTCGCCAGAATCTGCCGACTGGCCTGGATGGAAATTTTATGCCTCTGTGAATTTTAATGAAACCAACCCCATTTGGCAAGATGCCCCCGCCCTATTTCAATACATCAGCCGATCACAGTCACTATTACAAAAAGGCCAACCCGACAATGATGTATTGGTCTATTGGCCTGTTCACGACAGTTGGGCGAGATTTAACAAAGGGAATCCTTTGGTACAATTTGCCATTCATCGCCTCGATACCTGGTTATCAGGAACTCCATTTTATGAAACGGTTCATCATTTGCTAAAAGAGGGCTATAGCATTGACTATATATCGGATCGTTTTTTGGAAAAAATCAATGTTGAAAATGGGATCATTCAACTGCCCGGAGGAAACTACCGATCAATCGTCGTTCCTGCTACTCAGCACATGCCTATGAAAACTTTGGAAAAACTAATTGCCTTGAGATCTATGGGAGCATCGGTTGTGTTTTTGGGAACGCCTCAAAGTGTTCCGGGTTTTTTGGAACATCAAAAAAGAGAACAGACACTTAAAGTCCTTGCTGAAGACAAAATCAATAAAGTTTATTCTCTCAAGGAAATGGAAATCCCGCTCAGGAAGGCAGGTGTAATCAAAGAAGAATTGGTCAAAGAAGGGCTGAAATTCATTCGCAGAGAACACCAGGGCGAAAAGATTTACTTTGTGGTCAATCACACAGCAAACAAAATTGAGGGTTTTGTTCCCTTAGGAGTTCAGTCCAACGAAATTCTGATCATGGATCCGTTGAATGGAAAAATAGGAAAAGCCATTACACAGACTGTAGGAGGAAAAACAAATGTTAAACTCTCGTTACCCTCTGGTGGAAGTCTTTTCCTGAGGACTTCTGATTCGCTTGATGCCCCGCTTTGGAATAATTATGAATCCTTGAATTCGGTATTTAATATCAGTGGTAAGTGGAATTTTAAGTTGATCAAAGGAGGGCCGGATATTGATTTTTCAAAAAAAATCAACACTTTAGAATCATGGACCCAATGGGGTAAAAAAATGGAGGCCTTTTCAGGTACTGCCCAATATGAGACAAAGTTCAATAGGCCAACAGATCATAAAGGCCCTTGGCTATTGGACTTGGGAGATGTTCGGGAAAGTGCAAAAATTTGGTTAAATGACCAGTTTATCGGCACACTTTGGTCCAATCCCTATCAGCTTACCATTAAAAGTTTGAAAAAGGGGAGAAACACCCTTCGCATTCAAGTGACCAACTTGGGAGCTAATCGCATCAAAGCAAAAGAGGCAAGTGGTGAAGAATGGAAAAACTTTTATAACATCAATATGGTAACACTCGATTATCAACCTTTTGACACCTCAAAATGGGAAGTTTTACAATCCGGACTTCTAGAAGACCCTCTATTGATACCCCTCGAGGTGTCTAAATAGCTATTCATTTACCTACTAAACAGGACACCACAGGATGTTCAGTTATGTCTGAATTGATTACATTTAAGAAAATTAATTATGAATCTTAGACATTCACTTTTCATAATTCTATGGGTTTCACTTTTCTGCTCTTGTGCTAATCCAACACAACAAAAGCTCGAAGAAAAAAAACCACCTAATATCATTTTTATTCTTTCCGATGACCAAGCATGGGGAGATTACAGTTTTATGGATCATCCTCATATCCAAACCCCACATATTGATCGATTGGCAAAAGAATCTGCTACTTACACCAGAGGGTATGTAACCAGCCCGCTTTGTGGCCCCTCTTTGGCGAGCATCATCACAGGTAAATATGCTTTTCAACACGGACAAACGGGTAATGATGCAGGGGACTCCCAACGCGAACCTCCTTTATGGATCAAGGACAATGTCAGTAATTCCAAAAAGAAAAAATCAAACAACTACCTTTTCAGTAAAGAGCGAAATGATCAATTTGATGTGATCAAAGCCAAATTTTACAAGCATAAACTTTTAACAGATTACCTTTCAGACAAAGGTTATCGCTCTTTCCAATCCGGAAAATGGTGGCTGGGATCATGGAAAGAAGGAAAGTTTGATGATGGAATGACCCACGGTGATTACAAAAAAAGAGGAAGACATGGTGATGAAGGGTTGAAAATTGGCCGTGAAGGATTGGATCCCATCTTCAACTTTGTCGATCAAACTCAAAAAGACAATGTCCCATTTTTTGTTTGGTATGCACCCTTTTTACCGCATACTCCCCATAACCCTCCGAAGGATCTATTAGACAAATACATCGAAGTGGCACCCAACGAAAGTGTTGCCAAATACTGGGCAATGTGTGAATGGTTGGATCAGACGGTAGGAGGTTTGATGAACTACCTCAAAGAAAAATCTTTAGACCAAAATACTTTGGTGGTTTATACCACAGACAATGGTTGGATTCAATCTCCAAAACACAATAGATACGCTGCCCGTTCAAAAAGAGCCCCACATGAGGGAGGAGTGAGAACCCCCATCATGTTCAAGTTGCCTGGAGTGATCCAACCGGAAATGAATCACTCAACATTGGTCAGCAATATTGATTTGGTCCCAACCGTATTGAATTTTTTAAACGTTAGCAATAAGGAACTGCCCGGGATCAATGTTCTAGACAATGAAAAATTAGAGAAAAGGGAAACGCTCTTTATAGAATGTTACAACCACGATATTCTAAATTTAGAAAAACCATCTGAGACTGTCTTGTACAAGGTTGCAGTCAACAAAAAATGGAAACTTATGATCCCCAACACTAAAATGGTAGTTAGAGATTTTCAATCTCCTGATGATGGGTACTATGGGTATTATTCTAATAAACCTCAGTTGTTTAATCTAGAAAATGACCCTTATGAACAAGTCAATTTAGCGGATAAATACCCTGAGATCGTTACAGCAATGAGTCGCCAAATCGATGAGTGGTGGCAACCAATCCACTAAAAATCTAATCAAAGATCTACGCAATGAATCAATTGGCCTTTAAAATGTATCTCAAACCCAATAAGGTCGAGGAATACCAAAAACGCCATGACAAAATCTGGCCTGAATTAAAGCAACTGCTCAAAGAAGCGGGTATTGGTACATATCACATTTTCCACGATCCTGAAACCAACTGTCTGTTCGCCTTTCAAGAAACCAATGGAGGTGACTCTCAGTCATTGGGTAAAAATCCCATAGTCCAAAAATGGTGGGAATACATGAGTGACCTCATGGAAACTAATCCCGACTATTCTCCAAAGGAATTAAATCTAAACAAAGTATTCTCCCTATGATGAACAGAGCGATCAAACTTATCTTTTTAATGGTAATTTTTTGGTCATGCGACCAAAAAACCGATACCCAAAACCCTCCAAATATCATTGTAATCGTAACCGATGACCAAAGGTGGGATGCCATTGGCTACGCCGGAAATGAAATCATCATCACTCCCGAACAAGACCAATTGGCAAAAGAGGGAACCTATTTCAACAAGGCTTTTGTAACCACCCCCATCTGTGGCGCCAGTCGTGCGACCATCATCACGGGACTGTATGAGCGGAAACACAAATTCACCCTGGGAGGTACCACCCTTGACTCGATCTACAACCGGCAAAATTATGCTTACGAACTCAGGAAAAAAGGATACAAAACAGGCTTTTTCGGTAAACTGGGAATTAAGAATAATGGAGGCTTGACCGAGTCCTTTTCTGAACACGAGGTATATGACCGAAATAACCATTACAAAGATCACAGAGGATATTTTTATAAAACAATTGGAAAAGACACAGTTCACCTTACTCAATACACCGGATACAAAGCCTTAAATTTCATCGATAATACTCCTAAAGACCAACCCTTTTGTTTGTCCATTAGCTTTAGTGCCCCCCATGCACACGATGGTGCCTGGGAGGGGATTCAAAAACAATATTTCTGGCAGGAAGAAGTAGATGATTATTTTAGAAATATTGAGATTCCAGGGCCTAAAAATGCCTCCGATGAAAGATTTAATGCCCTTCCCAAAGAGGTAAGAGAAGGGTTCAACAGAACCCGTTGGTATTGGCGATATGATACTCCCGAACGTTATCAGGAAAGTCTGAAAGGATATTACAGAATGATCGGTGGGGTGGACAACGAACTGGGAAAAATAAGGGCCATACTCAAAGCAAAAGGAATCGAAGACAATACCATCATTATTTGGATGGGGGACAACGGCTATTTTTTGGGAGAGAGACAAATGGCAGGTAAGTGGTTGATGTATGACAACTCGATCAGAGTACCGTTGATCATTTTTGACCCTCGGATCAACCAACACCACGATGTTGATGACATGGTCGCCAACGTAGATTTAGCATCTACTATTTTGGATTTTGCAGGAATTGACGCTCAACTAAAAACACAAGGAAACTCTTTGGTGCCCTATGTAATGACTGGTCAATCTCCCTCCAAGAGAGAGGAACTTTTGATAGAGCATTTATGGGATTTTGAACCCATTCCTCCCAGTGAGGGTATCAGAACCGAAAAATGGAAATTCATGAGGTACAGGGACATAAAAGCCCAATCCGAACTCTATGATCTGATCTCCGATCCCGAGGAACTCAACAACCTAGCGGATGACCCCGACTACGCAAATGTGGTATTGGAGATGAGTAGAAAGCTCGACGAGAAAATTGCGAAATACGCCCAATAAATCAATTTTCAACAAAAGAAAAATTATATTTCCCAGATCCCAATAACAAGGTTGTTTTTTGCTTATTCTCTTGCTGACTTAAAATTTTGGAGGCCAGTTTAGCGTTGTCTAATTTCCATTCTCCTTCTTGGGGTTTGTTGAGCACAACATCAGATGAGGTATTGGGTGGTACGTTAACCGTTAAATTTAACTTTCCGTTTTTTCGTTCCCATTTAACAGTGATTTTTCCATAATTTGAATCGAAACTTCCCTCAATATTTTCAAAGTTTTTATCAAAAATAGGTTCTACGGTAAAACGTTTGTATCCCGGGTAACTCTCATTGAGTTTGAGTCCCATTAGGTTGTTGTACATCCACTCGCCTATGGCTCCGTAAGCATAGTGATTAAAAGAATTCATACTGGGGTACTGAAAGCTTCCATCGGGCTTGATCCCGTTCCAACGCTCCCAGATCGTGGTAGCACCTTTAGTTACTGGATACAACCACGAAGGATAATCCGACCTTAAAAGTAATTTTATGGCTTCTTCATTTTTCCCATTATCAGACAATACATGGCACAAGAAAGGTGTTCCCAAAAACCCTGTGGTGAGGTGGCCATAGTCTTCAATATTGCCGACCAATCTCTCAACTGCAATCTTCGCATTTTCCTCAGAAAGCAGTTCAAACTGGAGTGCCAAAACGTAAGCCGTTTGAGAATCAGAAACCAACATTCCATTTTTGGTAACGAATTCATCATTGAACGCCTTAACCAATTTGATATAGAGATCAGTGTACTTTTTGACATCATCGACATATCCCAAAGCTTTTGCAGACTTGATCAACAACTGAGTAGAATAGCAATAAAAAGCTTGAGCAATTAACTTTTTGCTGGTCACAGCAGATCTACCTGAATTGTCATCATCTCTTGAGAAAAACAACCAATCCCCCCAGTGATCTTCTTTGATAAATAAATTATTTTTAGAATTTTGAGTCATAAAGTCCACCCATTTTGTCATGCTCTCATATTGACGTTCTAGTGTTTTATGATCCCCATAGATTACGTATGAATGCCACGGGATAATCGTTGCGGCATCTGCCCATCCAGTTCTACCAAAATTACCTCTAAGTTGGTTTGAATTATTGAGACCTAAATAGTTATTGTGAGGAACGACCCCCGGAACTGCTCCGTCCGACCTTTGATCGTAGGCCAAATCTATCAACCACTTATCAAAAAAGTTTTTGACATCCATGTTAAATCCAGAGGTGTTGAAAAAAGCTTGCGCATCTCCAGTCCATCCCAATCTTTCGTCTCTTTGAGGACAGTCAGTTGGCACATCCAAAAAGTTTCCCCTCTGACCCCATTGGATATTGTGTTGAAGTTGATTGATCAATTCGTTAGAGGTAGTCAATGAACCTGTAAACTCCATATCAGAATAGAGTGCAACCGCCTGAAAATCATCAATATTGATTTGATCTATACCTTCAATTTTTATATATCTAAATCCCTGAAAGGTAAAAGTGGGATGATAAATTTGATCTTCTTTGCCATTCAAAATAAAAGTATTTTTTTGCTTGGCTGCCCTGAGGTTGGTCGTGTAAAACTCTCCTGCTTTATCCAAAACTTCGGCATGGTACAAAGTGACCTCTGTACCCTTTGGAAGTTTGGATTTGAATTGCACCCATCCGACTAGGTTCTGCCCAAAATCTATGACCTTGTCACCAGAGGGGGTGATTATAAGTTCTTTAGCATTCAAAACCTCTCTTTTTTTGATCATCTCGTTTCTGGTATGATCTAACTTACCTTGATAGGCGGTAACATTTTGTGCTTTTTTCGAGTTGGTATTCTTGTAATTGGGCTTAGACCAACTGGAGTTAAACAGTTGAAAATCAGTGGTTTCACCGTTATAAATGGAAGAACTGAGAATCGAACCAAAATGGTAATTCCAATTATCATCATTTATGATCGTTTTCTTGGTTCCATCCGATAAAGTGATGACAAGCTCTGCAATGAACGAAACCTCATCACCGTAATCTGTTTTTCTCTTACCGCTGTTAGGTCTAAAATTTCGAAACCATCCATCGGCCAAGATGACCCCCAATCTGTTATTGCCCGAAGAAATTAAATTTTTAACATCATAGGCTTGATACTGTATTCTGTTGTTGTAAGAGGTCCATCCAGGAGTTAAATAGGATTCCCCTAATCTTTTGCCATTGATATGTGCTTCATAAATACCCCTTGAGGTAATGAACAGTTGTGCTGATATGATTTGATTGTCGATGCTAAAATCATTGGTAAAATAAGGGCTGTTTTTTGATTTTTTGTCTTCATCATCCACTCCTATCCATTCTGAATTCCAATTTTCACTGCTCATCATTCCCGTTGTCCAAAAACTGATTCCACTCTGCCTAGGTCTGGAAGATTGATCGGTCCATACTTTGACTGTCCAATAGTATTTGGTGGCATAATCCAATGCCCTGCCCTGATATTTAACATAGACAGATTCTGAGGAGTTTACTTTTCCAGAATCCCAAACCAAACTTTTGCTAGAAAAAACCTTGTCCGTAGCAACAAAGATTTGATAATGAGTTTGATTTAGATTGTACTGATCAGATTGTATCACCCATGAGAAATCTGGGTTTTGACTGTCCAAGCCCAATGGATTGACAAGTTTATCAACTTCCAAATGAGTTATCGAAGTTTTTTGAGCATGAATAGGGACAAAGATGAGAGCCAAAAAAGCAAAATGAATAAAACGTATCATAAAAATTTTTGTTTTTCTTAAGTTAAAGCGTTTTAGAGTTTTTTTCTTGTTTAAATAAAAATATTATTTATAAAAAACTGTTTATGTTATATAATCGCATATCAATTTAATGGTTATTCAATATCAATTACTATGGCTGCCCCCAAAGCACATGCATAGGAAGCGGATTTAGCTTTTATTTTCTGTTGTGGAAATTGAAGTTTTAATAATTCGACAAAAATCTTATTATCAGAAAAACCTCCATCAATAAATATTTTTTTGGGCGGGGTCTCACAAATGACCTCAATTTGATTTTTTAAAACCCAAATCATTTCATACATCAATTGATGGTATGCTACTTCAAAACTTGAAAACTCTATAATCTCTTGATCAGGAGAATTTGTATTGTCGATAAACTGCCATCTAAAGTGGCGAACTGATTTTTCGACTTGGTCTTCAAAAGTATTTTTATCGAATTCCAATTCACGATGATAAAACTCAGGTAAATCAAAATGGGAAAGCAATTGACTTACCTTCAGTCTATGTTCTTCTCCCAAAAATAAGCGAGAGGTTTTTACGGGACTACCATCAATTTTCATGTAGGCGGTAGCACCTTCCTCAATCTGTTTGATGTCAAAAAGAGAATCATTGGAAAACGGATTAAAATTGATACACCAAGTGCCTGTTGATAAAAGTAAAAAAGAGTCCTTTCCTCTTGATAGATAAGTCAATAAAGCCGAAGAACTATCATGAATTCCAATTCCAAAGGTAATTTCTCTACCCCCAAAAGTTTTGACAACAGTTTTTTGGGTTTCAACAAGTGGGGGGAAAAAACGGTCAATCCCCTCAACTTTTACCCAGTTGTGATAGTCTTTTTTTTCAAAATCCCACAGATCGGTGTGACAACCGATACTGGTGTATTCTGTGTACATTTCACCCGTAAAAACATAACTTAAATATTGGGGTAAATGTAAGCTGTATCGGATCTTTCTATAGAGTTCGGGACGTTTGTATTTTAACCAGTAAAGTTGTTTTCCAGAGTTGAGTAAATTCAAATTCTTGGATCCAGTTTGACAAGCAAAAACAGACTCTGGCCCATAATCTCGATAAAAAGGTTCGAAGGTATCGGCTTCGACCTGTTTGTGGTAATCGTAAACTGGAGCGGTCACCTCTCCCTTATGGTCAAGGTGAACAAGGGTAGCACCAAAACCTGAAAAACTTACCTTGTGAATTTCAAAAGTTTCAGACGCTAGTAAATTTTCAAAACTTTCCTTCATCCATAACACAATTGCTTGGATATTTTCAGCACTGTGCCCATCTTCATCCTCTATTTTGGGAAGGGTTACTTTTTCACGCGCCAATATATTGAAGTCAGCATCGAACAATAAATATTTCTGATTGGTTTTTCCAATATCGAAGACCAAACAACACTTTTTTTTCACTGGTTTGAATTTATATTAACTGACTCACATTTAATCATTTAATTTAATTGAGGGATTTATTCTGTCCATTTCAATCCCTCTCTATTGGGGTTTCATTACAATCCTGTTGATTTAGAATCGCGACCACGAATGGATATGAGCTGATTGCGAATATCGAAATTTCGATAGGCTGAAAGAGGGTCTAATGCTCCACCTTTTCTGTAAATTGATTCTTTGACCAACGGTCTAACGTCGGTTCTAAAGGCTTGCTGTAATATCGATTGTGCAGCTGCCACATCATTTTTTGATTGAGCTGTTTTCAATTCATCATAGTCCACCAATAAGGCTCTTGCATAAGCAATTTTAATACTTTCAACAGATTGCAAAAGGTCCTCCATAGGATCTTTGAGGTTGTGACTGGCATCGATCATCCAAGACAATTCGGGGTTTGCAGTTTCTCGCATTCCTTTCACCAATTCGCAAAATATTAAAAACAATTGATAGGGTTTGATACTTCCTACCGTAAGGTCATCATCTCCGTATTTACTGTCGTTAAAATGAAATCCTCCTAGTTTATTCAAATGCATCAACAAGGCCACGATCTGTTCAATATTGGTATTGGGCAGGTGATGACCCAAGTCAACCAGAGTAGTCGCTTGATCTCCAAGTTTTGAAGCCAAAAGGTGTGAAGTCCCCCAATCGGGAATGACCATGGAATAAAAATTGGGCTCGTAAGGTTTGTACTCAATCAATAGTTTCCAATCTGATGGCAAATGATCATAAATCTCCTCCAAGGATTCCAAAGTCCTTTGGAATGCCCCTCGAAAATCGTGTTGGCCGGCAAATGAAGTTCCATCGGCCAACCAAACTGTTAATGCCTTAGAACCTAATTGAATACCATGATCGATGACTTCCTTATTGTGTCGAATGGCTTCCTTTCTTACCGCTTTATCAATATGACACAAAGAACCAAATTTAAAAGACAGTTTACTGTCGGGCAGATCTTGGAAAGTATTGGAATTGACCGCATCGAATTGTACACCTACCCCATCAGCGAGCTCTTTGATCGAATTGTAATCTTTTGGGATGTCCCAAGGTATGTGAAGACTGATGGCGCCACTGGACTGATTTAAAGCATGTAGAATTCCAACATCTTGAATCTTATCCTCTAGACTTGAAGGCTCTCCCCCTTGAGGGAATCTACCAAAACGAGTCCCTCCTGTTCCCAATGCCCAACTGGGAATGACAATCTGAAAGGCACCAATTTGATCGACCACAGCATCTAAATCCAATTTTTTTTGGGTTAATTTTTCTCCCAAATGGTCAAAATTCTTTAGATGCTCTGAAAGTTGTACTTCATTAAAACTTTTAAGTTTATTTAAATCCAACATAATCTTAATTTTTATCTAACAAAGGCGCTGGCTATTCCTCCATCTACATTGATGGTATTTCCAGTACTTTTATCCAACAGGGCTAAAAAGGCAAAAACCCCATTAGCAATATCCTCAGGTCTAATGATCTGATTCAAAAGGTTTCTTTTAGCATAGAAAGCGGGCAACTCCTCCACGGTGATGCCATAAGCTTTAGCGCGCCCCTCTGCCCAATCGCCTTCCCAAATTTTACTCCCCACAATCACTCCATCGGGATTGACAGTATTGACCCTGATCTGGTCTGTGGCCAATTCGGCTGCTAACAGTCTTGACAGGTGCATTTGTGCGGCTTTGGCTGATCCATAACCTGCATTGTTAGGCCCAGAAACCAGTCCGTTTTTACTGGCAATATTGACAATATTACCTCCCAGGTTTTGTCTTTTCATAATTTTAGCAGCTGCCTTGGACAAGAGAAATTGACCCTTAACCAATACACCTTGAAGCAAGTTCCAGTCAGATTCGGTAGTGTCTATGATGGACTTGGAAATCGCCAAACCAGCACTGTGAACAACGATGTCCAGACCCCCAAATTGTAAACAAGCTTTTTCAACAGCAGCCTCTAAACTTTTTGCTTGGGTTACGTCGCAGTGACAACCAACGGCCTGATCAGAACTGTAGGCTTGTGTAGCTTCTTTTAGATATTCCTCGGAGATATCCGTAAACACTACATTGGCTCCTTCGGCTATGAGTTTATCGGCAATGGCTCTTCCGATTCCTCCTCCAGATCCAGTTACCAAAGCCACCTTCCTTGAAAGCGGTTTCTCTTTGGGCTGCCGCTGAAGTTTGGCTTCTTCTAATAACCAATATTCTATGTCAAAAGCCTCTTGCCGGGGTAGAGAAGTGTATTTTGATATGGCCTCTGCCCCTCGCATCACGTTTATAGCATTGACATAAAACTCACTGGCAACTCTTGCCGTTTGTTTGTTCTTGGCAAAAGTGAACATCCCTACTCCTGGATACAATATTACCACTGGGTTGGCATCTCTTACAGCAGGGCTATTGGAGTGCTTACAAGATTCATAGTACTCATGATAATCTTTGCGGTACTCTTCAAAAGAATCAGAAATTTTATCTAAAATTCGTTGTTCGTCACTCAAATCTTCATCTGGAACTAAACTTAAAATGAGTGGTTTGATTTTTGTTCTTAGAAAATGATCGGGACAGGAAGTTCCCATAGGAGCCAGTCGTTCCAGATCATTAGAATTTATGTATTCTAATACTTTTTCATCATCGGTAAAATGACCAATCATTGCATTATCTGAAGAGCAAAGGCCTCTTAAAATGGGAGCGAGTTGTGCTGCTTTATCTTTTCTTCTGTCCTCGGATAAACTTTTGATCTTTTGTCCTCCAAAAACACTTCCGTTTTTGGCAACTTTATCCTCGATGTATTGTGAAGCGGCTTCGATTACTTCCAGACTGTTGATGTAGGACTCATAGGAGGTGTCACCCCAAGTAAAAACCCCATGGCTACCCAAAACAATCCCCCTAATACTGGGGTTTTCATTCAAACATTTTTCCAATTGTAATCCCAAATCAAAACCAGGGCGTTGCCACGGCACCCAACCCATCGTATCTCCCCAAATCTCTTGGGTAATTTTTTGGCTGTCTTCTGCCGCAGCAATAGCGATCAAAGCATCGGGATGCAAGTGGTCAATGTGTTTGAACGGTAGTAGGCCGTGCAATGGAGTATCGATAGACGGAGCTCTGCTGTCTAGATCATAGATACAATGATTAAAAAGGGCTACCATTTCGTCTTCATGTTCCAGGCCTCGGTAAACTTTTTTGAGATCATGTAACCTCTGGTTGTACAAGCCAGCAATACCATCGCGTTTGAGAGTGCCAATGTCACCTCCAGATCCTTTGATCCACATGACCTCAACCTCCTCGTGGGTCAAAGGATCCCTTTCGATGGTTTTACAACTGGTGTTCCCTCCTCCATAATTGGTAATCCTTAAATCAGACCCCAAAAGATTGGAGCGATAGAGGAAAAGTGCTACTTGATCTTCACCCAAGGACGCTGCCTTTTGTTCATCCCACAAATAATTTACAAATTTATATTTGCCTTTAGATTCCATAAATAATTGTTAATTGCACCAAATTTATTTTAGATAGTGCTAAAAAGTGTCCTGTAGTTATGGGTAAAAATAAGAATAATGATCGATTTTTTTAAACTTGAGTTAAACGACACCAATAATAAACCCAAGTACAAGCAGATTGTAGATAGCATCTCTGATCTTATTCAATCTGGAAATATAAAATACGGTCAAAAACTTCCATCTATTAACCAAGTTAGTTTTGATTATTACATCTCCAGAGACACTGTGGAAAAAGCCTACGCCATCCTTAAAGAAAATGGAGTGATTGAATCTGTCAAAGGCAGAGGACATTTTGTGGTCAACTCAAAACCAAATACACAAAATCGCATTCTGGTAGTTTTTAATAAACTAAGTTCCTATAAAAAAGAAATCTTTAATTCTTTTTGTAATCAACTTGGAGAATTTGCCAGTATATATTTTCATGTGCACCATTGCGAATTCAACAACTTTAAAACCATTATTGAGGAAAATTTGAATGGTTACAATTATTACGTTATTATGCCTCACTTTAACGATTTTAATTTCAAAAAGTTTAACTCTTTGATGCACAAAATCAAAAAAGAAAAAATAATACTACTGGACGATTTCATTCCAAATTTTACTCATTACAGCTCTTGTATTTATCAGGATTTTAAAGATGATCTTTTTAGCTCTTTAACTGAGGCAAAGAAAAGTCTGAAAAAATATCAGATGCTGTGCTTGGTTTTCCCTAAAGGTTTCAATTATCCCTATCCAAAATCTATTGTTCAGGGTTTTATGTTTTTCTGTAATGTAAATAATTTTAAAAGTGAATTGATTAACGAAATTTCGGATGATCACAAAGTGAATGTAAACACCGCTTACATTGTAATTAAAGAATCAGATTTGGTCAATTTGATAAGAAAAATAAGGCAATCCAAACTCAAGCTAGCTCAAGATGTGGGGGTGCTATCCTACAACGATACCCCCTTAAAGGAAATTTTGTCTGATGGCATTTCGGTAATATCCACAGACTTTAATGGCATGGGAAAACTAGCAGCAAAATCCATTATTGAAAATGAAAATGTTTTGCAAAAAAACAAATTCCGGTTCATTGAACGAAAATCACTTTGAACAGGACATTACAGGTCATTAGATTTCAGACAATTAATTAGCTTTAGATAAACAATAAATTATGGCTAAGAGCAATGAAAAACCTTCCGAATTTGAAAGAGCATTAGTTCCAGAAAGTAAATTGAAAAACTGGAAGAGTTTTTTAGGGATGTATGCCGGTGAACACGCAGCTGGAACAGAGTTTATGATTGGCCCTCTTTTCCTGACTGTGGGAGTTAGTGCTTTTGATCTTCTTGCCGGTTTATTTTTGGGTAATTTGATGGCGGTTTTGTCCTGGCGGTTTATCACAGCCAACATTGCCGTCAAGGAACGTTTTACCCTTTATTTTAAGTTGGAAAAGATATCGGGTAAAAAATTGGTAAGCTTTTACAACGTAGCCAATGGTATTCTCTTTTGCTTTTTGGCAGGATCTATGATTACCGTCTCAGCAACTGCTGTAGGTGTTCCTACCGGCTTAGAAATGCCCAAGCTCACTGATGTAATGCCCAATAGTGTCACCTGGGTAATAGTGGTTTTGATTATTGGAGGTTTGACCACGTGGATCGCAGCCAAAGGATATGGAATGGTTTCCAAGGCTGCCAACTGGATGTCTCCTGTTATTGTCTTGGCTTTTTTGGCCTGCGGAGTGGTTGCGTCAAACCAATTGGGGGTTCAGAGTTTTTCTGATTTTATTGCAGTTTGGGGAGAGGGATCAGAACCTTTTCCTGGGCAAATCAAATATACTTTTTGGCATGTATTTATGTGGTCGTGGTTTTGCAATGCTGCCATGCACATTGGTATGTCAGACCTTTCGGTATTCAGATATGCCAAATCTGCAAAATCCGGATGGACTACTGCGGCAGGGATGTATGTAGGGCATTATATGGCATGGATTGCCGCCTGTTTGTTATATGCTGTTTATTTAAAATCACCGGAAGCAAGTGCTTTTCTAGCAGAAGGAACAGCTCCTCCTGTTGCACCAGGGCCATTGGCCTACAATGCCATAGGTTGGTTTGGAATTATCGCTGTAATATTAGCCGGATGGACAACCGCCAATCCCACCATTTACAGATCTGGACTTGCATTTCAAGCGATTCTTCCCAAATGGTCCATTACAAAAGCTACAGTATTGGCAGGATCTGTGGCGACATTTGCCGGTATTTTCCCCGCATTTGCCATGAAGCTCTTAGATTTTGTGGCGGTTTATGGTTTTATTCTTGCCCCCGTTGGAGCAGTCATAGTCTTTGAATATTATTTTGCAGAACGTTATGGAGTGATCAAAAATTACGCCGAAATCAATAATGTTGGTTTTAACAAATCTGTCTTTTTTGCATGGCTCATTAGTTTTGTGATCTTTTTTGGCTGGTCTCAAACTCAGGGAATCTTCCTTTCTTTTCTGACCCTTCCTGCTTGGATTTGTTGTGGAGGTCTTTTTATTATCTTTAGTATAATTTATCAAAAAAAATAATTCCGTTGTCAAAACCCATAAAATACAATCCACGATATCCATCGATAGAAGATCTGAGGATCAAAGCACAAAAAAAAATTCCAAAATTCGCGTTTGAGTATTTAGACGGGGGTTGTAACGAAGATATTAGTCTTTATAAAAACACTAATGAACTTCGCAAAGTGGAGATGAAGCCTCGCTATTTGGTTCCTTTCCAAGAAGCCAATTTAAAAACTGAATTATTCGGACATCAATATGATGCTCCTTTTGGAATATCTCCTGTCGGCCTTCAGGGTTTGATGTGGCCCAAGTCTCCAGAGATTTTGGCCAAAGCCGCTTTTGAACACAATATCCCTTTTATTTTGAGTACTGTCACTACAGCCAGTATCGAAACCATAGCAAAAATTACAGAGGGTCGAGCTTGGTTCCAACTCTACCATCCTGCAGAGGAGAATGTGACCAAAGATCTAATCAAAAGAATTGATGCAGTGGACTGCCCTGTTCTGGTAATCCTGTCTGATGTACCCTCATTTGGGTATCGTCCTAGAGATATCAGAAACGGCTTATCAATGCCTCCTCGAATGACATTGCAAAACATACTCAGGGTAATGAAAAGACCAGAGTGGGCCCTAAGGACCCTGATCAATGGACAGCCCAGTTTTGAGGTGCTAAAACCTTATATGCCTAAAAACCTTAATTTGAGTCAATTGGGTAAATTCATGAATGCTACTTTTGAAGGTCGTCTGAATGAGGAAAAGGTGAAAAAATTAAGGGATCTGTGGAAAGGTAAATTGGTGATCAAAGGGGTAGAATCAGAAGCAGATGTTCAGACCGCAATTCGATTGGGCCTAGATGGTATTATCATCTCCAATCATGGTGGGAGACAAGTCGATATGGGGCAAGCCACTATTACATCTCTGCAGAACATCGCTCCCAAATATCATGATCAAATTAAAATCATGATGGACAGTGGTATTCGTGGTGGAGCTGATATTGGCAGAGCACTTTCCTCTGGGGCAGATTTCACTTTTCTGGGAAGGAGTTTTATGTATGGAGTGTCGGCCCTTGGAAAAAAAGGAGGAGATCATACCATCTCTATTCTCAAAGCACAATTAACTCAGGTGATGGAACAGATGTGTTGTGAAACAACCCACCAACTCAGAAAAAATCTGATTTAAAAACACAACGCTAACCCAGTTAATTTTCAACAGAACAAGTCATTAGTAGGTTTGAGTAATACTGATTTTGACTTATCATAAGATATTAACTAATGTTTTATTTCCACTATTTTGGGATTATTTTTGCCCTATGGAGAAAGTAAAAACTTTAATTATTGGAAGTGGGCCTGCGGGCTACACTGCAGCCATTTACGCTGCGCGTGCAGATCTAAAACCCTTGTTGTACACTGGAATGGAACCTGGAGGTCAATTGACCACAACGACTGAAGTCGATAATTTTCCTGGTTATCCCGATGGTATTGATGGACCAACCATGATGGTTGAACTTCAAAAACAAGCCGAACGCTTTGGGACAGAAGTTCGCATTGGACACATCAACAAGGTAGAATTCTCCAAAAAGGTTGGAGGTACACACAAAGCTTTTGTAGAAGATGGAACTGAAATTCATGCTGATAGTGTAATCATCAGCACTGGTGCCACAGCAAAGTATCTGGGTTTACCCAGCGAACAAAGGCTTCGTGGTGGTGGTGTTTCGGCCTGTGCCGTTTGCGATGGTTTTTTTTATAAAGGACAAGAAGTCGCAATTGTAGGTGGTGGGGATACCGCAGCCGAAGAAGCTACTTATTTGGCTAATATCTGTTCTAAGGTAACCATGCTGGTCAGAAAGGATCAAATGAGGGCCTCAAAAGCAATGCAACACCGGGTAACCAATACTCCGAATATTGACCTCAGATACAACCACGAAATCGATGAGGTAATAGGAGATCAAGTGGTCGAAGGATTGAGAATTTTCAATAATCGGACAGGAGAAAAGGAAGAAATTAAAATTACTGGATTGTTTATCGCCATTGGTCACAAACCCAATACGGATATTTTTCAGGGGCAATTGGACATGGATGAGGATGGCTACTTGATTACCAATGGGAAATCGACCAAGACCAATGTCCCTGGTGTCTTTGCATCAGGTGATGTTCAAGACAAAGAGTATCGGCAAGCGGTAACCGCAGCTGGAACAGGCTGTATGGCTGCCTTAGATGCCGAGCGCTACCTGCAAAGTTTATAGGTTAATAGTTTTCTTCGGGGTTTTGAGCCTCGAAATGAGTCAAATTTTGATCCTCAAACCCATAAACCACATTGATGGGGTGGCAACATATTTCACAATCTTCCACATATTCTGTTCTTAACAATGAGGGATCCAATAACATAGAAATTTCCTCCCAACAATAAGGACATTGAAAAAAATGTTCAAACATTAGCTTAGATTTAAATTTTCCAATAATGCCACAATTTCCTCCCACTTTTCCATGTACTGGGTCAATTGTTTTTTCTTTTCTTGATAGTGATCAAAAAAGTCAGGGGTACTGATGGTTTGATCGTAATTAATTTCTAGTTCTAGATCAATGGCTTTAATTTCTTGCTCCAGACTTGCAATCTGATCTTCTACTTTACTGAGTTTATTTTTAAGTGATTTTTGTTTTTTCTGAAGGGCATAATCATTTTCTTTGGGAGAAGAAGACTTGGTTTTCCGATCTGATTTTTCAAGGGCTTTAAGGGAGTCCAGTTTTTTATTCTCAAGATAGGTGTTAATATCGTCCAAATACAATTTGGTTTTACCCTCCTTAAACTCCAATACCTGACCACATAAACCTGACAGAAAATCACGGTCATGGGAAACCAACAGTAAAGTTCCTTCAAAATTAATAAGGGCTTCTTTTAATATTTTTTTTGATTGGATGTCCAGATGATTGGTCGGTTCATCCATCACCAAGACGTTAAAGGGTTGTAAAAGTAACTTGCAAAGTGCCAAACGGTTTCGCTCTCCTCCAGAAAGCACACTGACTTTTTTATCTACCGCCTCACCTCGGAATAAGAATGCTCCCAACATATCTCTTACTCTGGTTCTGTTTTCTGCAGTGGCCGCATCTTGAACGATTTCTAATACTGTTTTTGAAGCCTCAAGGGTTTCGGATTGGTTTTGTGCGAAATAGCCTATTTTGACATTGTGACCCTCCCTAAACTCACCTGTACCCTTAATGACCGAAACCAACAATTTTGCTAAGGTCGATTTGCCTTGACCATTCTGACCCACAAAAGCCAACTTGGTTCCCCTTTCGATAAAGAGATCTACATCGTTTAAAACTTTCTTATCACCATAGCTTTTGGCCAAACCCTTGATTTCAAAAATCATTTTCCCTGGTTGGAGAGCTACTGGAAATTTAAGCTTCATTACTTCCGTTTCGGCTGCATCAATTTCTATGCGCTCAACTTTATCCAGCTTTTTAATCAATGATTGAGCCATACTGGCCTTGGAAGCTTTGGCCCTAAAACGTTCAATAAGTTTTTCGGTTTGAACAATTTGCTTTTCTTGATTTTTTTGTGCCGCCTGTTGCTGAACTCGCATTTCTTCTCGCAAATTCATAAAAAGAGTATATGGTTTTTTTAAATCAAAATGACGCTTGTTTACGATCTCTATGGTTCGATTGGTGACCTGATCCAAAAACATAACATCATGAGATACCAAAACTACAGATCCTTTGTATTTCATTAAAAACTGTTCCAGCCACTCGATAGAGTCAATATCCAAATGGTTAGTAGGTTCGTCAAGCAACAAAAGGTCATGAGATTTGAGAAGGATTTTAGCCAATTCTATACGCATGCGCCAACCTCCAGAAAATGTTTCTGTCAATTGATTTAAATCTTGAGTCTTAAAACCTAAGCCCGCCAATATTTTTTCAGATTGCGCTTTGTATTGATAGCCTCCCAAAAGCTCGAATGCAGTGCCTAAGTCACTCAATTCTTGAATGAGTTCGTGATAGGCTTCACTTTCGTAATCGGTTCGACTGTTGAGTAATTCACCAATCTGGTCTTGTCGCGACTGATTTTTTAGTATTTCAGGAAAAGCTTGAAAAGTTTCCTCTAATACAGTTCGATGATTTTCAACTTCTAGCTCTTGTGGCAGATATCCCAAAGTAGCATTTTTTTCAAGAGATAAAGCTCCTTGGGTAGGACTATTTTCCCCAGCCAATAGCTTGAGTAGTGTACTTTTTCCAGCACCATTTTTTCCAATAAGACCAATACGATCCCCTCGACCAATTCTAAAAGAAAGGCTCTCAAAAAGCACTTCTCCACCAAAAGAAACTCCTAAGTTTTGAACGTCAAGCATGTTTCATTTTATCAATTGCGAAAATACTTATTTTCAAAACGTTTTATATCAGCTTCCATTGGGAGTTTTATTCCATTTTCTATAAAATAAAAAAGCCATTCCGATAATAGAGGGGACATGAGTACTCCCCGAGTACCGACACCGTTTAAAAGATATACATTTGTGTACTCTGGATGTCTTCCCAACAGTGGTCTTCTATCACTTACCGTAGCACGGATTTGAGCTTTATGTTCGAGTAACTGAAAAGGGGTTTGAAGAAATTGATTCAACTTTGCGAGTAACCATTCTTTTCCTTTCTCCGAGACATTGTTGGATTTATCTTCTCTATCAAAAGTGGCCCCTACCCAAAATTTATGATTCCCCATTGGGGAAAGAAAAATAGGTCCTTTGAAGATGACCTCCTCGGTAATTTGATCGCTGTGAATGATCAGGATTTCTCCTTTTGAACCGATCAGGGGAAGGTAATCAAAGTAAGGGTTATTTACTCCCTGATAGCCTTCGCAAAAAACAATATTACGGGCTTCAATTTGCTGATATTTAATACATTCTTGGTGTAGTTCGAGTTTATCATAATTCAATTTTTGAGCAATAAACTGATTCGGAATAATCTTGTCTCGATACTGTTTCAAAAGGATTTTATTATCGACTCGAGCACTTTGAGTTACCTCACCATAGCAATAAGGCGCGAAAATATCAGAGTACTTATCGGCGGGGGTCAATTCACTCTTTAAATATTTTTCGAGGATAGGGTCTGAAATAGCGTTACTCCATTGATTTTGCTCACTAACGTTGTTAAATATTCTGAGAATGGGTAAAGAATGAAGGGTTTTAGTTTCTAGCATGGCCTCCAAATCTCTGTAAAATGGCAGTGCGTAATTCAAAAATTTTTCAGCCTTCCAAACCGGTTTAAACCTTTTTAAAACTGTAGGGTTAATAATTCCAGCTGCTAAATGTGAAGCACCTTCTTCCTCAGGAGCTATGACAACAAAACTTTTTTTGTGCCTACGCAATTGCTCTGCGTAATTGAGTCCAGCAATTCCAAAACCTACAATGAGTGTGTCAACTTTCATAAAATAAAAAAAGCGTTATCAATTGATAACGCTTTAAAATTATGAGATTTTATGTTTAATTGTTCCACATATCCTGTTCGTAATCACGAATAACCGATTTAATTCTTTCGGATTCCAACAACATTCTCAAAGCGTCTTCATAGATATAGTCCTTTACCTCTCTATCTTCATAGACGTTTTCTTCTTTGTAAATGTTAGAACTGAATCTTCTTGAGTTCAGCATGTGATCATACGTAATCGGCTGAGAAGAATTTCTAGTATTGAAAACTTTATTTTTATTCAATGAGGGTCTTGCATCAGGGAACCAAACCCAAAAGAGCTCTACTAGATCTTCTTCTTCCCCTTCCAATGTTTTCACTGCAACATCAGGAGCAACTGGACAAACGGCCAACAAACGGTATTTGAGCTCACCCAAACGTTTGTCGAAATACCAAGTACCTTTAATTTTGTATTGTCTGATTTCTGCAGCCGTAATTCGTCTGCGTTCAATAAACTGTGGATCTACAAAACCGTCGGCATTAAATTGTTCATAACCTGCATCGGTAGTATCTACTGCTATCAATCTCTCCTGAATTTCTTCATAGGTGAGTTTTTCTTGAAAATAAGCAGACTTGTAAACTTCTTTAATATTGGAATTGCTGAGGTTTTTTTTGAGGACATCAAAAAGCGATCTTCTCTCAGGACCTAAGTTGAGGGTATCAGTAGGATAATAATAAGGAAAGTTAATCCTCTCATCCAAGTCAATGATTTCCCAAACGGTCTTTGACCACATCACATCTCGGTCATCTACAAATCCATATGCCAAAGGTGTTTCATCATTAGCTTCTTGTTGTTGATCATTAAGATTACCAATATCTTGAGGCACCCTGGCATTCAATAGGTTGGCTTGAGCATTGGCGGAAAAAACACCTCCAATGGCA